>CAZMRK010000720.1:0-16283 GCA_964568355.1 uncultured Solibacteraceae bacterium
GAGAGAATCAGTGAAATGCCCAGCGCGATGGCGATGGTATAAGCCAGCGGCGCGAACATCTTGCCTTCCATGCCCTCCAGCGTCATCAACGGCAGGAACACCAGAATGATGATGCAGATGCCGAAGATTACCGGGGAGCCAACTTCGAGAACCGCCTCGTACACGACGTGAAGGCGATTCGCGCCGCGATGGCTTCCCAGTTTCGTAAATACGTTCTCCACCACCACCACCGACCCATCGATCATCAAGCCGATGGCGATCGCCAGGCCGCCCAAAGACATCAGGTTGGCCGAGAGCCCGTAGTGATTCATCACGATGAAGGTCAGGGCGGGGGTAAGGATCAGAGTGCCGATCACGATCAGGCTGGAGCGCAGGTCGCCCAGGAAGAGGAACAGGATCACGACCACCAGGGCTATGCCTTCAATCAGTACCTTTGTCACTGTGTGAAGCGCGGCATCCACCAGCTCCGACCGGTCGTAGTAGGGTTGGATCTGCAAACCGTCGGGAAGCATATTGCTGGTGTTGATCTCCGCGACGCGCGCTTTGATGCGCTCCACCACCTGCTTGGCGTTGCCGCCGGCGATCATCATTACGATCCCGCCCACGGCTTCCGTATAGCCGCCCTTGATCATGGCGCCATAGCGTACCTCTTCGCCGAACCGCACCTCGGCCACGTCGCGAATATAGACCGGAGTTCCTTTCACTTCCTTCAGCACGATCGAGCGAATATCGTCCAGCTTGTTGATGAGCCCGATGCCCCGGATCAGATATTGCTCGGCATGCTGCGGCAGGATGCCGCCGCCCGAATTGGCATTGTTGTGCGCCAGCGCCTGGCATACGTCTTCCAGCGAAACCTGGTAGTAGCGCAGGCGCAGTGGATCGACCAGTACCTGGTATTGCTTGACATAGCCGCCCGTGGAGTTGATCTCCGCCACCCCGGGGATGGAGCGGAGCAGCGGGCGTACCACCCAGTCCTGCACGATACGCCGATCCACCAGTTCCTGCTTGCTCAACTCGCGCTTGCCGTCGCTGGGCTTCTCGAGCGTATACTGATAGACCTCGCCCAACGCGGTCGAGACCGGCCCCAGCACCGGCACGATCCCTTCGGGCAGCCGGCTGCGAACTTCGCTCAGCCGCTCCATCACCATTTGGCGGGCAAAGTAAACCTTGGTCTCGTCATTGAACACCAGCGTGACCAGCGAAAGCCCCGGCTTGTTGAGGGACCGCATCTCCGTCAGCCCCTGCAGGCCCGTCATGCTGATCTCCACTGGTACCGTGACGAACCGTTCCACTTCTTCGGGAGATCGTCCGGGGGCCTCCGTCGCGATCTGCACCTGCACATTGGTGACGTCCGGGAATGCGTCCACCGAAAGATCCCGCGTAGCCTGTACGCCGAACCCCAGCGCAATTGCCGACAAAGCCACCACGACAATGCGTTGTTTCAGTGCCGCCTGGACGATGGGACCAAGCATCGTCTATTCTCCCTGCACCGCGCGCTGCTTGCGCTCATTATTCAGATGGAATGCTCCGTCCAGCACAATCTTCTCCCCGGGATGGATTCCGTCGACCACGACACGCGCATCCCGGAAATCGTCGCCCAGCGTGACGCGGCGCAGCACGAACGCGGAAGGGCCGGTCTGGACAAAAACGTGGTCCTCGTTGCCCTCGCGGACCACCGCCGTGCGGGGGATAATGCGCTGCCTCTCGGCTCCGTCCACCAGGGTCATTGTGGCGAGCATGGCCGGCTTGAAATGCAACTCCGGATTGGGCAGGTCCATGCGGGCGCGCACCGTGCGTGTCTCCGGGCTGACAATGGGGCTGACAAACGAAAGCTTGCCGGAAATCAGCTCTCCCGGCAGGGCGGGGATCTCGGCGTTGACCGATTTGCCCACCTGTATCCCCGTGGCGCTCTGCTCCGGGACATCGGCCACCAGCCACACCTTCGAGAGGTCCGCCACTACAAAAATGGTTTCAGCCGGCTGCACTACCTGGCCAATCGTTACCTTGCGCTCCAGCACTCGTCCATCGATGCTCGAAACGATCTCGGAAAGGGAATTCACCGTGCGGTCGGCCTCCAGCTTGGCGATGGCTTCCTCCGGCATGCCGAGCACCTTGAGTTCGTCGCGCGCCGACGATAGCTCGGCCGTGGCCTGGTGCAGTTCCGCTTCGCGGCGCTGTACCTCCGCTTCGCCGATCACGCCGGCTTCCAGCAGTTGTTTGGCGCGGCCTGCCGCCTGCTGCGCCAGGCGTTGCTGGGAGGAGGCGCGCAGGAATGCAAACTGCGAGCTGGAGAGCTCCGTGCTATGCAGCGTGGCCAGCACTTGCCCGCGCTTGACCATCTGCCCTTCGTAAACATCCAGATCCGTGATCCGCCCGGTCACAGGCGCGCTCACCCGCGCCATACGCGTCTCATCGGCTTCCACGCGCGCGGCCACCCGCAGAGTGCCGCTCACCTGCGCAAACGTCGGCTCGCCAATCCGGATCTGCTTCATCAGCTCCGCATTGACCTGGATCTCCAGGGGATCGTGTTCATGCTTCTCCGCCTCTACTCCTTTTTCGGGAGACCCGGCGGCATGGCAGCCTGCCAGAATAAGAATCAAGGATGCCGCGAGCCAGGCGCGCAGCGGCACATCGGTCAACGTCTTCATGGTCTTCTTCCTCCCGGGCCGAAGGCTTGCAACTGCTCCAATTCGATGAGCGCAGCCTGACGGTCGAATTGTGCGTTTAGAAAATCCAGGCGGACGGTTCGCAGAACGCGTTGCGCGTCCAGTACCTCCAGAATGCCGCGTTCGCCGAACCGATAAGCCGCCTCGGCCGCGCGCAACGCCGCTTCCGCCTCCTTCAAAGTGCCCTCTTCGAGCGCCGTGATCTGCTCGCTGGCCACCTGGTAAGTGCCATAGGCGCGTTCGAGCGCCGCCGTGATCTCCACGCGCCGGGCCTCTGCCACGGCATTCATCTGATGCAGAGAAGCTACCGCTTCGCCGATCTCGCCTTGCCGCCGGTTCCATAGCGGAAGCGGCAGCGAGATCCCGAAGCGAAATAACGAAAGGTCCGGCTGCCGCTCGAAGTCCGCGCGCAGGCTCGGCTGCGGCATCCGCAGCGCTCGCTCGTTTTCCAGGCGTGCCGCGGACCGGCGGATCTCCGCCTGGGCCTGCGAAAGCGCCGGATGCCGCGCCAGCACTTCTTCCCGCAGTTCATTCAGCGGAGGCAGAATCGCGGCCGGATCGAGCTTGCCCTGCGGATCGAGACTCTCCCCCTGCGGCGCGTTGATGGCCGCCCGCAGCGCGGAAATTGCATTCACTAATTGCAGTTGTGCGCTACGCACGGAGATGCGCGCCGTGGCCACCTCTGCGTCTGCCCGCACCAGTTCCAGCCGCGCCGCTTCTCCCACCTTGACCTGCACTTGAATGCGCCGCTGCAGGTCTTCGATCAGCTTCAGGTTCTCTCTCGCTAGCTCCACCTCGCCCTTGCGGCGCAGCACCTGGTAAAACGTCTGCTGAACCGCGGCTCGCACCGCCAGGCGCATCTCCGAAAGGGCGAATTCGCTGCTCGTACGGCCCTCTTCGGCAGCCTGGATTCTCGACCTCCGTACCGCGGGCAATTCGAGCGGCTGGTTGAAGCTGAATAACTGTCCGGGGCCGGGAATGGCGCTGTCCCGGGTAGCGCGCTGCCGGCCGGCCCCCACGATGACGTCCGGGTTGGGTCTGGCTCGCGCGGTCAGAATGCCCGCCCGCGCTCCCTCGGTCTGCGCCATCGCCGCGCGCAACTGCGGATTGTATTGCTCCGCTAGTGCCAGGGCCCGTTCGAGTGTCAATGGCTGGTCTGCGTTCGCGCTGCTTCCGGCCGGGAGCGGCGTGGCGGATGACGCCGCCGGCTGGTCGGCAAATACCAGTTCCTGGGCAGGCGCGCTGAAACAGAACAGCATGAGCAGACCTGTGGCACGAGGGATCACGGTATGGTTTCATGCAATCCCCCTGCCTTCGCCCCTGTACTGAAGAATCAGGAAATAGGCGTCTTCGCCTGTTCCATATCCGGCAAGCGGCATTGGCAACCCTGTACCAAATGGGACACCGTTTCATGCCGGATCAATCGCATAGGGCGGGGCCGCAAATTGCAAGAGAGGGAACCCGTGCACGTTTCACCAGCCCTGGATCCGCTGATGCGAAGGCTCCTCACCCCTGCATGCCAAAATGAAAGAGAAACAAGGAGCAGCTTTTTGGTTCGGACCAACGATGCACTGTTGTGGAAAGGGCTGATCGGTCTTTTCATTCTGACCGTGGCTGTGCTTCACCGGATAGTTCCCATCTCCGAGAGGCACACCCATAACATGCTGTACCACATCGACATCCTGCCGATTCTTGCGGCTGCGATGCTCTTCGGGTGGCGCGGAGCGGCGGGCGCCAGCCTGCTGGCAGCGTTTCTGGAAACGCCCCAGATCGCCATCCTGTGGGGGACCGAGCGGGTGTACGCCATGGATCAGATTGGAGAATTGTCTGTGTTCGGCATGGCCGGGCTGGTGGCTGGCTCGCTGGCCGATCGCGAGCGCGGGCAGCGCAGCAAGCTGGAGCAGACCAAGCGCGAACTGGAGCGCGTCTATCAGGAGCTTCAGCAAAACCTGGAACGCCTGCGCAAGGCCGAACGCCTGTATGCCGCCGGTCAGCTCTCCGCCAGCCTCGCGCACGAAATCCGCAATCCGCTGCTCAGTATCTCCGGTGCCGCCGGCATTCTGAAGCGAGGCCACGCCTCCATCGAGAATTTTCAGGAATGTCTGGAAATTATCGACAAGGAATCGCAGCGCCTGAACAAGCTGTTGACCAATTTCCTGGATTTTGCGCGGCCGCGCGCGCCTCGTTTCCAGCGCACCGATCTGGTGGCCGTGATCGATTCCGTGGTGGTGTTGGCCGGTCATGCGCCGGGGGCCGGATCGGTGGAACTACAGCGGCGCGTCGAAGAGATGCTGCCCGAAATCGAATGTGACCCCGAGCAGCTCAAGCAAGTGCTGCTCAACCTGCTCATCAACGCCATTCAGGCCAGCGAGGGCGCCGGGCAGGTCGAAATTGCGGCGCGCTCCGAGCCCGGCCGCATCCGGATCGCCGTGCGCGACCAGGGTTGCGGAATCCCGCCCGAGCAGCGCGACCGCATCTTCGATCCTTTCTTCACCACCAAAGAAAACGGCACCGGTCTCGGACTCGCCATCGCTTCCAAGATTGTGGAACAGCATGGCGGTATCCTGGCAGCCGACGACAATCCGGATCGGGGCATGACCCTGCGGGTCGAATTGCCTCTCGATCGAAACCATCCCTTATGAACCGTAGTTTGATTCTGGTCGTGGACGATGACTCGAGCGTGCGCCGGGTCATGAAGATGCAACTCGAAGAGGCCGGCTACGAGGTCGCTCTGGCCGCCAGCGGGGAGCAGGCTAGAACCATGATCGATGAGCAGCAACCCAAGCTGGTGATCACCGACCTGCGTATGCCATCCGCCGATGGGATCGAACTGCTGCGGTATGTGCGCGATCAGCACCTGGAGACCACCGTCATCATCATCACCGCCTTCGGCAGCGTGGAGAGCGCCGTGGAGGCCATGAAGGTGGGCGCCTATGACTACGTCACCAAGCCTATCGATTATGAGGCGCTGGTGCTGGCGGTCGATCGCGCCATGGAGCGCCAGAACCTGCTCGAAGAGGTCCGCAATCTTCGCTCCGCGCTCGACCAGAAATACGGCTTTGAAAACATCGTAGGGCGGGCCAAGTCGCTGCTGCGCGTGCTTGAGATGGCCTCGCGGGTGGCACAGCGTGACGCCACCGTCCTGATCCGCGGCGAAACCGGCACGGGCAAGGAATTGCTGGCTCGCGCCATCCACCACAACAGCCGGCGCCGGTCTAAGCCCTTCGCCACCATTAACTGCGGCGCGATTCCGAAGGAACTGCTGGAGGCCGAGCTGTTCGGATTCACGCGTGGGGCCTTCACCGGCGCCTATTCGCCCAAGCCGGGAAAAATCGAGATGGCCGACGGCGGCACGCTCTTCCTGGATGAGATCGGCGAGCTTCCCGCGGAAATGCAGGCCAAGCTTCTGCGCGTCCTGCAATACGGCGAGATCGAGAAGATCGGATCCACGGGCCACCGCACCGTGGATGTGCGCGTGATCGCCGCCACGCACCGCAATTTGTCCGCGATGATCGAAGACAGCACCTTTCGCGAGGACCTCTACTACCGCCTCGCCGTAGTTCCTCTGGATCTGCCGCCCCTGCGCGAGCGCCGCGACGACATTCCGGAACTGACCCAGCATCTATTCGCCAAGCTGAAGGAGCGCCACGGACAGCCCAATCTGCGCCTGTCGCCCTCCGTGCACGCCCACTTGCTCCAGTACCGCTGGCCGGGAAATATTCGCGAGCTGGAAAATGTCATCGAGCGCATGGTGGTGCTGTCCGATGGCGTGGAAGTCGGCGGGCAGGACCTGCCCGATGAGATTCGCCATCAGGCGCCGCACCGCGATTCTTTCCTCCTGGAACTGCCCGAAGAGGGCATCAGCCTGGAATCGCTGGAGCGCGAAGTGCTCCTGCGTGCGCTTGACAAATTCTCCTGGAATCAGACTCAGGCCGCCCGTTTTCTCGATATCAGCCGGCGCACCCTGATCTATCGCATGGAAAAGCACGGCTTGCGCCGCGACGGAATCCCCGAATAGCGCCGGCGGGCCTTGTGGCAGAATAGGGAGCGTGATACGCCCCTGGAAAGATCTCCGGTTTTCCGTCACTGTTCTGGCTCTCTCGGCTGCGCTTGCCGTCGTCCACGCTTCGTCGCCCGCCAAGCCGGCTCCCCTTCCCATCTGGCCCGGAGCCGCGCCGGGCGAGGCGGGTAGCGTGGGGGAGGAAAAGGATATGACCACCGCCAAGGACCACTCGGTCGCCGGCAGGAGGGTCGCTCGGCTGGGTAACGTCTCCACTCCCACCATCACCGTGTACCAGCCTCCCAAGGCCAGGAGCACAGGCGCGGCGGTGGTCGTGTTTCCCGGCGGAGGCTATCGCATCCTGGCGATCGATCTGGAGGGCACCGAGGTCTGCGACTGGCTCAACTCCATCGGGGTCACTGCGGTCCTCCTTAAGTATCGCGTCCCCGCGCGCGAGGGACGCGAGCGCTATGCCGCGCCCCTGCAGGATGCGCAAAGGGCCGTCGGTCTGGTGCGGTCGCGCGCAGCGCAATGGCATGTAGATCCCAAGCGCATCGGAGTTCTGGGATTTTCCGCCGGCGGTCATCTCGCCGCCGCGATCAGCAACAATTACGAGAAGCGCACCTACCCAGAGGTGGACGAGGCCGACCGGGTGAGCTGCCGTCCGGATTTCGCTCTACTTATCTATCCTGCCTATCTTACGGTCAAGGATCAGGGCGACCGCATCTCTCCGGAGCTGGCCATCACGCCCAATACGCCCCCCACTTTTCTCTTGCAGGCCGAAGACGATGGGGTGCGTGTGGAGAACAGCCTGTACTACTATCTCGCGCTGAAGAACAACAAAGTGCCGGCCGAAATGCATCTCTACGCCCAAGGCGGCCACGGCTACGGTCTGCGCCGGACCGACCTTAGCATCACCACCTGGCCCCAAAGAGCCGAACAGTGGCTCCGCTCCCTCCGCCTCCTGCGGCCCTGACGCCTGCCTGACGATTATTCGCTGTTTGACTCCGGAGGGAGTTTAGGCAAAGAGGTCGCTTCCAATGCATGGGCAACCCATGCAGGTTCGCTATAAGAGCGCCATACGATTGTGCCGTTTGGGTTTCCAGGACTTTCCTTGGCTCCGCCTCTGAATTGTCGTAGACCATGGCCTGGTGTGCCAGGCTCAAGGCCGCTGGAAGATTCAGGAGGCTGCGAATGTAACGCCTCCTGACGTCTGTATCGGGAACATCATGGCCGCCCTGCGCGACACGCTCGCGAACGCGTTGGATACTACGTTCCGGAGTATCCAGGCAGATGTACACGAGGCGGACAAAGAATCCGCGGGCGCAAGCTTCGCGCATGGTCTCTATTGTGCTGCTGCTTGCGAGCGTCGTCTCGATGGCAAAGCTTTGGCTCTTCTTGAGGTACTCGCGGGTCCTGCCGATCACTTCCCTGGCGGCTGATACAGCCGCACGCCGGGGGTGAATTGGATCGATGCGTTTAGCAATGGCGTCAGCTTCGAGGAGACTCTCCCGCCCTTCAAAGCTCAGCCCGAGGAGGACGCTGCTCTTGCCGGAGCCATTGGGACCGGCGATCATAGTCAGGACAGCCACGCGTCAGGCTGCGCTTTGGCTGAGTTCACGTAGCACTTCGTGGTTTCGCTCGCGTGGCGCTCCGGCCAGGTAGCGGATCTCGAATCTTCGACCGTCGGGTTGCTCCATAACTTCCAAACCCGATATCGCGTCGCGGTAGAAGACCGGCACGCCGGCCCTTAAGGTTGCTTCGCGTGCCCGTGCTCCTGCGATTCGAACAGCGGCAGTGAAATCATCGTTCAGGAGATACCGGTTCGCCATGAGCCTTTCCTTATGATATCGCCGTTCACGCCTCTATTTCAGGCGGCACAAACTCCTCCGGCAGCAGCCCCATCACCCATTCATCGTGCAAAATGTCCTGTTTGCGGACCGCCCGCCGGATCGTGCCTTCCAATCGGAATCCGTTCTTCTCGAAAGCCCGCCGGCTTGGATGATTATTGGTGAAGATATAGGCTTCCAGTTTTTCCAGACCCAGCAGGAGAAAGCCGTACCCGGCCGCCAGTCCGATCGCCATGCTTCCGTAGCCGCGGCCCTGAAATCGCGTTCCGATCCAAATCCCCAGATCTGCTCGGAATCCCTCCCGGTACGGACGGATGCCGATCATGCCCATGGGGCACCGGGAAGCCCGCTCCACGATCGCGAACTCGTACACCTCGCCGTTGCGGGTCTTCTCCGCCCGCTCCGCAATCCCCGCGCAATACTCTTCGTAAGATTCCGGCCCATCCCATAGCAGCCCCGCGGTCACGGACGGATCCGTTACCAGCGCATACAATGCGTCGGCATCGCCAGGCTGAAGTGGCCGAATCAGAACCATGTATCAGATTACATCAGCATAGCAATGGGTGCCGTGAGTCTGAACAGGTCCCGTACTCTTAGTACGTAAGGTCGATTGCGGAGCTGCCAGAGACCGTGAAAGTCACGCAGCCTTGCGGTTTTCGCTAGGTAACCCGGCCGCTGCGGCTGGTGCGCCCACTAGTACCGCGCAGGACGCATCTCGCGCAATCCGATAGGTGTGCGCTCCCAAATGTCCGGGAGGCCCCCCAGCCTCGCCATGCCCGATCACCAGCAGAGAGGCGCCCCTGGTCTGAGCCGCGCGCACCAGCACCTTCACCACCTCGCCGGCGTGTACCGCCACCTCCGACGTGCGGGCTAGCTTGCGGCGAAACTCCATCAGCCACCCCATGGCTCTCTCGAAAGCCGCCAGTCTCAGCCGCGCCTCCGGCACTTCCGGTACCGCATGGATGAGGTGCAGCTTCGCGCCGTATGCCTGGGCGATGCCCGCCGCCGATACCAGGTGTTCTTCGTTGCCGGCGCCCGGCTCTACTGCGCACAGCACCGGTCCGCTGGCTGCGTCCTTTTCCGCCGCCTGCCTTGCGGGGGCGATCCATACCGGGCACTGGGCCTTGCCGAGCACTCCGGCAATGGTGGCCTCCAGCGCACCCGAATCATGCCGCGGGATGAAAATCAGATCGGCGCCGCCGCCTCGCGCGAATTCGAGCACGCGGCTGGCCGTGCTTCCCTTGCCGGGATGCGCTTCCGTATCAAATAGTACGAGTTCCGAATGGCACTTCTCTGCGAGTTGGACTGCTTGCCCAAGCGTGCTCTTGCACTCCGGGCTGGAATCGAATAAGAAGACGATCTTATGAAAGGGCCACATTGACCTCTCCTATCTTGCAAAGACGTTCTGACCAGCCACATCGCCTAGCGGCGAGATGCGGCACAGCGGACGTTGCTAGACATTTTGCAGAGGGGGTGCCCGGCTGACGGGCGAGGAAAATCCGCCGGTCAGGTGGTGTGAGGCATCGGTCGGCAAGAAATGCGCGACGACGGGAAGAGAAGGGCAAATCGGAAAAGTAGAAGCGACCGCCGCGGGAACGCTAAGTTTCGCGACGACAGGAACCGGCGCCAGACCCCTATGCCCGCCACTAAGCGAGAGGCTGCTCGACTGCGCCAGAGCACGTAGGCTGCCCCACGTCTTCAGCGTTGCAGGACCGCGGTGCATGACCGCGTTCTGGCCCATCAGGGCCAGCAGCCACACCACCACGACCATCGTGAACGGGTTGAGCTTCCTTGTCCCGCGTGCCATGATTCAGCTACGGAATGAACTTTCTTTAATAATGTAGCAAGGTCGTCTTGCGCCGGACAACTCCCGAAAACACACTAATTTGCTCTCATTATCGGGTGATGCGGCCGGGTGGCCCGAAGGATTTCGACACGTCGTCCAGCACCAGTATCCAGTCGCTGCCGAACCCTTCCGAAGGCGGCTGGAACTCCTGGCGGCCCTGATTGGGAAACTCGCCGATTATCGTAGCCGCGCCGTCCCGCGGGCTGTACCACCAGGCCTTCAATCGCTCCCCCGGGATCTTGCCCAGATAGAGGCGAATACGCCGCCCCTGCGGGCTATAGACAAACGCGTAGCCGTCCCCTCGTGTCGCGGTGAGATAATCGGCTCCGGAGAGGGCATCCACGATCATTGTCTGGTCCGGGATACGCGAGAAATACGGCCGTGACTCCACCAGTTGGCGCACATAGCGCATCTGGTTCGCTCCCGGCCGCTGCACCGCTTCCTGCCAGTAATAGAGCGGCCCGTTCACCGGCCGCCGCCCGGGCGTGTACATCTGCCAGGCTGCATGATTGCCGTAGGTGTGCCCGCAAGCTCCGGAGAACACGTCCCAATAGGCCCGCTGCCGCACATGGGCGTCAAAGCTGTAGCCGTAGTCGCGTGACCGGAAAGCCAGCGGATGATCTTCATAGAGCGGCTCCCCGTCCATCACCGGCTTGATGGGCGTGCGCTCATAGTCGCGCCGGATCTTCAGCCAGCACTGCGTGGGCTCCGCCAGTCCGTGCCCGGTCTGGTGCATGTTGAAGTCCAGCCAGTCGTCGTTGTGGAACCAGGTGGATGACGTGCCCCCGCCTCGCGGATGGAAGGTCATCATCACCGCGTCGTAGTCTTCTTTTCCGGAAACGCCGATGGCGATACCCCTGGCCAGCGCCCGCCAGATTTCCTCTACACCGTCTGCCGGGCGATCGCCTCCCAGAATCCAGATCACGCCCTTCCGGCCGAAGCGCTTGCCCAGGAATTTGCCGTAGGTTTCGGCATTTGCCGCGGTGAAGAGAGGTTCGTCTACCTTGGTGAATTTCGTGACCCAGCGGCCCCAGGTGGGCAGCAGGCCGACATAGAGCCCCAGGCGATTGGCCTGGTCCACGATGTACTCCACGTGGTCCCAATAGTCGTACTGCTGCCGGTCGGCCGGATTTGCGCCAGGTGTCACCGCCGGCCGTGCCGGATCCCGATTGAGGAGCGGCAAATCGCCATAGGCATTCGGCTCCGTGATTCCGTCAAACTCCGCCAGGGCGACCGCTTGAATCACGTTGAAGCCCTGCCGCGCCCGCACTTCAAGATAAGCGACGGCGTTCTTCCGGTCCATCCGGTGAAACAATTCCCACGCGGTGTCGCCGAGATAGAAAAACGGCTTGCCGTCGGCCCGAACCAGGAAGCGATGATTCTCGCTGACCCGGATCTGAGGCAGCCCGCGACTCTGCGCCCCTGCCGGCGGGGCGAGAGCGCCCACGAAGATGGCCCATAGAGCCCACCCCATTCGTTTCGCCATATCGAAAGTCCGATAGTAGAAGATCTATAGTAGTCCCCCGGAACCGCGCGCGTCAGCAAGCGGACAAACCGCCCGTAGCCGCAGCAAGCACCTCGGTCTTGTCCTCCTAGCGACGCGCTGTAGCGCGCGCTTCAGCGTGCAGCGTCGACGCTCTCGTCGACGTCATGCCTTCTTCTCTATTGACTTCTACAGGAGACTGCTATATAGTCATTCCTGTAGAAGCAATAGGGGAACAATGGCCAAGCCGATCGAACTGCCGCAAGGCACGCTGGACCTGCTCATTCTGAAATCTCTCGCGCTCGGACCCATGCATGGATATGGCGTCTCTCTCCGGATCCAGCAGCTCTCGCGCGATACCTTCCGCATCCAGCAGGGTTCTCTCTATCCCGCCTTACACCGTCTGGAACACTCCGGATGGATTTCGAGTGAGTGGGGCACCAGCGAGAACAACCGCAAAGCCAAGTATTACGCCCTCACCCGTGCGGGCCGTGCTCAGTTGCAGCGTGAGCGGGCCACCTGGAGGACCCTTGCGGAAGCAGTAGGGCTGGTCCTCGACGCCAACGAAGCCTGAATCCCGGGAGGTCCTTATGTCGAGTTGGAAGATTCGCTGCCTGGATGCGATGCGGGTGCGGTGGCGCTCTCTGGTTCACCGCCGCCGCGTGGAAGCCGAGCTGGACGACGAGTTGCGATTCCATTTTGACCAGGTCGCCGCGGAGTACATACGGCGGGGAATGACACCCGAAGAAGCTCGGCGCCAGGCGCGGCTCGAATATGGCGGCGAGCAGCAGATGAAGGAGGAGTGCCGCGAAGCCCGCGGCTGGAGCCTCCTGGAAAACCTGCTTCGCGATATCGGCTATGCGTGGCGCGGTTTTCGCAAGAGCCCGGTCTTTGCCTGCGCCGCCGTCGGTACCATCGCTTTGGGTGTCGGTGTGAACACGGCCCTGTTCTCGCTGGTGTACGCACTGGTCTTCCGGCCGTTGCCCGTCCAGGATCCAGCCTCCATTCGCAACGTCTTTCTGCGCACGCGGGGACCCGGCCCTCGCTCCAGTTATGGCACGCCTTATTTCATCTCTTTCGCTGAATTTCTTTATATGCGAGAGCACTCGCGTACGGCGGAACTGGTCGGGATTGCGGAAGCATCCCTGAGTTGGAAAGGTGCGCCGGGAGGATCGCTCCATGCCCAATTGGTCTCGGACAACCTGCTCCCGCTCATCGGTGCGCGGCCGGTCGTGGGTCGGTTTTTCCTCCCGGAAGAAACGGCCAAGGCCGGCACGGCGCCGGTCGCCGTTCTGAGCTTTGACATCTGGCAGAAATACTTCGGCGGTGCGCCGGATGTGGCCGGCCGGCTCATGCTGCTCAACCGGACCCCGTTCACCATCATCGGCGTGGCTGACGAGAAGACCCGAGGCCCGCTCGTGCTGAAAGCCGACCTGTGGATCCCTTACACCATGCAGGCTCTCACCCGGCAGGGAGAGCCTCTGATCCTGGATGCGAATGCCGGTTGGATCCAGGTTTTCGGCCGCAAGCGGCCCGGTGTCCCGGATGCGCAGATGCGCGCCGAGATGGAAGTCTTGGGCCAACAGGCCCTGGTAGCGCACGCCTCCAACCGACAGGCGATGGTGACGGTCTCGCCGGGGGCGTTTCTGAACTATCCCATGGTCATGCAGGATGGTTTGCCGGTTGCCGCCATCTTGTTTTTAGCGGTGACCCTGGTGCTGCTGGTCGCCTGTGCCAACGTGGCGAACATGCTTCTGGCGCGCGGATTCAGCCGCCGCCGCGAGATCGCCATCCGTTTGTCTATCGGGGCGGGGAAGCGGCGTCTGCTCGCCCAACTGCTTACGGAGAGTTTCCTGCTGGGTGCGGCTGGCGGCGCCTTGGGGTTAGGTTTGGCGCAGGTGGGCGCTCAGGTCGTAATAGCGGCCATCCCGGCCTCGCAAATTGGGCCGCATCAACTCGACCTTTCCCCCGATTGGCGGATTCTCGCCTACACCCTCGGCCTTTCGCTACTCACCAGCCTGGTCTTCGGCCTGGTCCCGGCGCTGACTCTCCTGCGGCTCGATCTGGCCCCGGCTCTGAAAGGCGCCCTGGAGACCACCGCCAGGGGAAAGCGTCAACGGCTGCAGCACACCCTCGTTGGGGTTCAGGTAGCGGTCTGCCTGCTCCTGTTGGTGAACGCAGGGTTGCTCCTGCGCGGCGCTCGCCAAGCCTTGCATCTCGATACCGGGGCCGACCTCCATCACGTGTTCATCGTGGGTCTGGATCTGCGCCAGCAGCAGTACAGCGTAGAGCAAGCCGCGCGCTTCTTCACCACCCTGCGCGATCAGGTGCAAGCCCTTCCCGGAGTGCAGGCGGCGGCTGTGGCCACAACCGAACCGGTGGTTAGCCAATGCGGCGATCACGCACGCGCCGTCCTGCCGGACCACACGGTGACCGGCGACTTTCGCGTCCTCTGCGACCAGGTCGGGCCGGGCTATTTCCGCACGATGGGTATCCCCCTCTTGCAGGGACGCGATTTCCTACCTGCCGACTATCGCCCGGATGCGCGCGTCATCATTGTGGATGAGTTCCTGGCCAGGCACTATTTCTCCGGCCGGAATCCCCTCGGCCAGTGGATCCGTGGCGATGATACGCCCACTCACGACCGGCAAATCGTGGGCGTCGTCGCCTCCACTCGGGAGTTGAGGGTGGGAGAAAAGCCGCAGCCCAAGGTTTACACCCCAATCGAAGGGCTCCGCTATCTCGAAGCCAGGCTGCTGGTGCGCGACCGCACCGCCGATCCGGCTCTTCCGCGCGCGCTCGAAAGGACCGTGGCCGCGCTCGATCCCGACCTCAACGCGCGTGTTCACCGCATTGAGGAGAACGTTGAAACGGCCCTCGCGCCGGTGCGCTTCGGCGCTGCCGCGGCAACCACCCTGGGCGCGCTGGGCTTGCTGCTGGCTTGCGCCGGGATCTATGGAGTCGTCTCGTTCATGGTGGGCAGCCGCCGGAGGGAAGTCGGCATCCGTCTGGCGCTGGGAGCGGAGAATGCCGATATCCTGCGCCTCATCCTCGGCCAGGGAATGAAGCCGGTCCTGATTGGCGCAGTTGCGGGAATAGCTCTGGCCGCGGCCGGAGCGCAGTTGATCCGCGTCATGCTCTACGGCGTCAGCCCCATCGATCCGTTGGCCTTTTGCTCCATGGCGGCCCTGCTCGCCCTGACCGCCCTGGTTGCCGCCTGGCTGCCCGCCCGCTCCGCCCTGCGCGTCGATCCCGCCGAGACGCTGCGCGCCGAGTGAGCGCCCGCGTGTGGGCTGGTCGTCCTGAAGCCTCGGCCGCCGGTAGAAGACGTCGCCCAGATCGTGCGAGGACGCGTGCTGAATGCAGAGGTCGGCTTGATGATGCATGAACGGCGCTCCGGAACAACTTATGGATCTGGCTGCTGTACCCGAAGATGGAGTCGCTGGCCGCGCGGGGGATCGGTGCGGACCCGGTGGCGTGCGAAACGAAAGACCATGGAGAGGAAGTAAACTTAGGCGATATTCCCCTCAAGCAATCCAAATGGAGCCGGGAACGGGACGTCCGTGAGAGCAACCCCCGTAGCGCACGCTTCAGCGTGCTGCGTCGACGCTCTCGTCGACGTCTCGCCCCGAACCGCGCAAGTAAGCAAGCGGACAACCCAACCGATACCCTAAGTGCTCACCGAAGCCTTCTCGACGCGGCCTGTCGCCCACGACGCACCACGGCTGATGCGCGTCACCGCGTCATAGAACTCCTTGGCCGCCTGCACACCTTTGGGCGTGACGCGCACCAGGCGCTTGGCGCGCCCGCCGCGCTGCGGAGTGGCATCCCCCATCCACGTTTTCAGAAAGCCCTTCTCCTCCAGGCGATCGATCGTGGTGTAGAGAGCACCAATCGAGCACTTCCGCCGGGTCGTCGCCTCAATCTCCGCGCGGATCGACGCACCATAAGCCCGGTCGCCCAACCCCGCAGCCGCAGTGATCAAGAGGTACTCAAATTCGCCCAACATGAGTATGTCTACATTGTGGTAGTAATGGTGCCCGTCTGTCAACTCGTCCAGCGCGCCTTCGAAGCTGGATCCTATTCGTTGCGGAGCGCTGCCGTCGGTTCGATCGATGCCGCCTGCCGCGCCGGAATGTATCCGGCCAATGCTCCGGCAGCGAACAGGAACAGACTGGCAGATGTGATCGACAGTGGATCGGCCGGATCGAGCGAGAACAGCACTGACCTGAGCAACCGCGCTCCTGCAAGTGCTGCCGGCACCCCAAACGCCGCACCGGCGCCGAGCAAGACCAAAGTCTCCCGCATGATCAGCCAGAGCACATCCGCTCTCTGAGCACCCAGCGCCATACGGACTCCGATCTCGGCTGTGCGGCGTGCGACCCGATAGCCCACAATTCCGTAAATTCCGAGAGCGCCCAATGCCAGCGCCAGAGCC
>CAZMRK010000721.1:0-11693 GCA_964568355.1 uncultured Solibacteraceae bacterium
ATCTGCATCATCATTCTGGTGTTCCTGCCGTTGATGACGCTGGAGGGCATGGAAGGCAAGATGTTCGCGCCGCTGGCTTATACCATCGCCATCGCGCTGGGCATTTCACTGATTCTCTCCCTGACGCTTTCGCCCGTGCTATCGTCCTACCTGCTGAAGGGCGGCGCCGAGCATGACACGCTGCTGGTCCGGCTGGGCAAGCGGCCCTATATGGCCATCCTGCGCTGGGCGACGCATAACGAGATGAAGACCATCGCCGTTGCCCTGATTCTTTTCGTCGGATCGATTTCCCTATTCCCCTATCTCGGCACTTCGTTCATTCCGGAGATGCGCGAGGGATGTATCTCTCCGAATATCGACCGCGTGCCGAACATCTCGCTGGACGAATCGATCAAGATGGAGATGGAGGCGATGAAACTGGTGGCGTCGGTGCCGGGCGTCGAGCGGGTGGTCTCGCGCCTGGGGCGCGGCGAATCGCCGGCGGATCCGGCAGGTCCCAATGAGACCGACGTGATGGCGACCATCGCGCCTCTAGAGCGCCGCAAGCCTGGCCAGAGCCAGGATGAGATCGCCGCCGAGATCCGGCGCCGCTTTTCGGTCCTGCCCGGCGTAAACATCGTGATGGCCCAGCCCATCTCCGACCGCGTGGACGAAATGGTGACGGGCGTGCGTGCGGATGTGGCCGTGAAGATCTTCGGCGATGATCTGAATGTGCTCATCGAAAAGGCCAACGAGATCGCCAAGGTGGCGCATACGATTCGCGGGATGCGCGACACGCGCGTCGACCGGGTGGGCGGCCAGCAATATCTGAACATCACCATCGACCGGCAAGCCATCGCGCGGCATGGGTTGAACGCCTCCAACGTACACGACGTGATCGAGACCGCGATCGGCGGAAGGGTCACTACGGACATCTATGAAGGCGAACGGCGCTTTCAGGCTGTCGTGCGCTATCCGGCGCGGCTTCGCAACAGCGTGGGTGAGATCCGGCAGATCCTCTTGAACACTCCGGACGGCGCCAAGGTTCCGCTGGAAAACCTGGCGCGCGTCGAGGTGGTGGAGGGACCCGCCCAGATCAATCGCGAGATGGCCAAGCGGCGCATCGTGGTGGGGGTGAACGTACAGGATCGGGATCTGGGCGGGTTCGTGGAGGAATTGAAACAAAAGACGGCGCGCAACGTGCAACTGCCGCCGGGCTACTACATCCAGTGGGGCGGCCAGTTCCAGAATATGGAGCGCGCCCTCCGGCACCTGAAGATTATTGTTCCTATTACGATCGGGGCGATCTTTTTCCTGCTGTTCCTGCTGTTCCGGTCGCTGCGGTTTGCCAGCCTGATCATCCTGGTACTGCCGTTCGCATCGATTGGCGGCATCGTGGCTCTGTTTGTGAGCGGTGAATATCTTTCCGTACCTGCGTCGGTCGGCTTCATCGCGCTTTGGGGGATCGCCGTGCTGAACGGCGTTGTGCTGGTGTCCTACATCCGGAAACTGCGCGACAACGGGGTGGAGCAGCGCATGGCGGCGATCGAGGGGGCCAAGATGCGCTTCCGGCCGGTGATGATGACAGCCACGGTGGCAGCACTCGGGTTGATTCCGTTTCTGTTTGAGACTGGACCGGGCTCGGAGGTGCAGAAGCCGCTGGCGATTGTGGTGATTGGAGGGCTGATCACCTCCACCATGCTCACGTTGGTGGTGGTGCCCACACTCTATCGCTTCTTCGACGGAGGGCCCCAGAAACCGGTGATAGAATAGCGCCCAGAGATGCGCTCGGGAATCCGGTATATCGGGGTTGCGATGTGTCTGGCCGGTGCGACGTGGGGCGCGCCCGCGGACCTGAACGGTGTTGAATTCTTTGAGAGCCGGATCCGTCCGGTCTTCGCCAGCCGCTGTTATTTCTGTCATAGCGCCAAGGCGACGCAGGTGCAGGGGGGCTTGCGGCTGGACACACCGGCGGCGATCCGACAAGGCGGAAACTCCGGCCCGGTGATCCAGCCCGGCGAGCCCGAAAAGAGCCTCCTGCTGCGCGCCGTGCGCTATCAGGACAAGGAACTGAAGATGCCGCCAGGCAAGGCACTCCCTGCGGAGGCGGTGGCTGACATCGAAAGCTGGATTCGTGGCGGCGCGGCACTGCCGGCGGAAGCCGCAACCGCCGCTCCGGTATCTTCCGGACGCACGTTTTGGGCCTTCGAACGGCCGAAAGAATCGCCGGTTCCGACGGTTCGGATGGCCGGCTGGCCCGCCAACGAGATCGACCATTTCATCCTGGCGAAACTGGAACAAAAGGGACTGCGCCCCTCTCCGCCGGCGGACAAGCGTACGCTGATCCGGCGGGTTACATACGATTTGACCGGTTTGCCTGCCACCCAAGCCGAAATCGAGGCGTTCGCCGCCGATCGTTCGCCGGCTGCCTACGCTCGCCTGGTGGACCGCCTGCTGGCTTCGCCGCGCTACGGAGAACGTTGGGCGCGTTATTGGCTGGATGTAGCACGATATTCCGACGCACGAAATGTCGGCGAACGCTTCCCCTGGTCGTATACCTATCGGGATTGGGTGATTCGCGCCTTCAATGAAGATCTGCCCTACGACCGGTTTGTCGAGTTGCAGCTTGCCGCCGACGTACTGCCTGGCAAGCGCGACGTCCGCGATTTGGCCGCGCTCGGTTTTCTGAGCCTGGGACGCGATTTCCCCAAGACATTTCCAGAGACGGTGGACGACCGCATTGATGTCGTCACCCGCGGATTTCTGGGGCTGACCGTCGCCTGCGCGCGCTGCCACGACCACAAGTACGATCCCATTCCGACCAAGGATTACTATTCGCTCTATTCCATTTTTTCCAACATCCGCGAGCCGCGCGAACTACCCCTGGTGGCCGCATCCACGGCGGCGCGCCCGGAACTCGACCGTGTGTGGCAGCCGCGCTTGCAACATATCCGGGAGGTGGACGCCGAATATCGCCGGAAGCGCTGCGCGGAAATGGTCTCGTTCTTCAAGACGCAGATCGCCGACTATCTCGTCGCCACTCGGGATTCGCGGAATCTCAGCAATACGGAGATCGAGGAACTGGTTAAAGACCGGCAATTGAACCTGCACATGCTGAGCCGCTGGCGCAGCTACCTGGCTGAGTCACGGGCTAGGAAAGAGCCGGTTTTTCAGATCTGGCACGCCCTGGCAGATCTTCCCGACGCCGAGTTTGCGACCAAAGCCGGACCGGTGCTGAAAGGCCAGACGGGCGTCAATCCGCGTGTGGCCGCGGAGTTTCATCAGCATCCTCCCGCATCCTTGCGCGAAGCTGCCAATCTCTATGCCGCCGTGCTCCTGAAATACGACCGGCCGGAGACGCTGGCATCCGCCGAAGAAGAGCCTCTGCGCCTGGCACTGCGCTCTCCGCAAGCGCCGGTGAATGTCCCGGTAGAGGAATTCGAGCTGATTTATACCGAAGGCGACGGCAACAATACGCGGGGCTTCGAACGACGATACGAAGCGATGCGCGCCAGCTATGCCTATGCGGGGGCTTCGCCGCGTGCCATGGTGCTCGAAGATGTTCCGTCTCCCCAGCCGGTACACGTTTTCATCCGAGGCAATCCGAACAACCCAGGCGTGGAGACTCCGCCCCATTTCCTCAGTTGCCTGGCCGGGCCGGAACCGGCTGTCTTCCGCAAAGGCAGCGGGAGGCTGGAGCTGGCGCAGGCGGTCGCTTCGCCGGCCAATCCCCTTACGGCCCGCGTAATGGTCAACCGCGTCTGGATGCATCATTTCGGTGTGGGACTCGTGCGCACCCCCAGCGATTTCGGTGTGCGCGGCGATGCGCCGACGCATCCGGAACTGCTGGACTATCTGGCGGTGCGCTTCATGCAATCCGGCTGGTCAATAAAGAGCCTGCACCGGCTGATCCTGCTTTCGGCCACGTACCGGCAGAGCAGCCAGGACAATCCCGAGTCGCGGCAGATAGATCCGGAGAACCAGTTGCTCTGGCGAATGAATCGCCAGCGTCTGGATATTGAGGCTCTGCGCGATTCGCTGCTGGCCGTCTCCGGGCGGCTGGATCTGACGGCAGATGGCCCGCCGTTTTCGCTTACGGGGTTGCCCACAGTTCCCCGGCGTACGGTGTACGGCTTCATCGAGCGCGGGCGCGTTCCAGGCTTCCTCAGCAATTTCGATTTTGCCAGTCCGGATCAGCACGCTCCGTTGCGCTACAACACGACGGTGCCGCAGCAGGCGCTGTTTTTGTTGAACAGCCCGTTCGTAGCCGAGCAGGCGAGGCACCTGGCGCATCGCCCGGAAGTGGAACGCCTCAGCGATGCGCAGCAGCGCATCGGCGAGATGTATCGCATTGTGTTTGGGCGGGCGCCCTCCTCGCATGAGGTGGAGCTTGGGAAGCGCTTTCTGGCTTCGGCGGCGAGTTCTCAGCCTGCCGCCGCTCCGCAGGCCGCATGGCAATACGGCTATGGGGAGTTCGATGCAGCCACGGGGCGTGTGAAATCCTTCGCGCCGTTCCGCTATTTCGTGGACGATTCCTGGCAGGGGGCCTCCATGCTGCCGGCGCGGGGTAGCGGCAGCGCGGCCTTGCGGCCCAATGGTGGAACCCCAGGGGACGACGCACGTCATGCGGTGATCCGCCGCTGGGTCAGCCCGGTGAGCGGTAAAGTCAGCATCGAAGGCATGCTGCGGCACAACCAGGATGCGCTCGGCACCGGCGATGGCGTCCGGGCGAGGATTGTTTCCAGCCGGTTGGGCGAACTGGCCACCTGGGTCGCGGCAGGCTCCACCGCGGAAACCAAGCTGGGCGGTATCGCGGTCGAAAAGGGCGACACGCTCGACTTCCTTGTGGACGGGCGGAGCGATGTCGAGAACGACGCTTTTGTCTGGGCCCCTGCCCTCCGCCTGCAAGGCTCGGAGACTCGCTGGAGCGCTACCGCCGATTTTCGCGGTCCGGCCGACGAACCGCTATCGCCCTGGGAGCGCTACGCGGAAGTGCTGCTCCAGACCAACGAATTCGCATTTGTCGATTGAGGATGCCATGAACTGGAAGAATCGCTTTCTCACCCGCCGCGAGATGTTGCAGCAGAGCGGGATGGGTATGGGGGCCGTGGCGCTGACCGCGCTGCTTGGCAAGACCGGCCATCTGCAAGCCGCACCTACCGGCGGAGCCATCAATCCCATGGCGCCCAAGGCTGCTCCCCTGCCCGCCAAAGCCAAGCGGGTGGTACACCTGTTCATGAACGGAGGCCCGTCTCATGTGGACACCTTCGACCCCAAGCCATCGCTCACCCGCTACGGCGGTAAGCCGATCCCCATTACGTTGAAGACCGAGCGGCGCACCGGCGCGGCGTTTCCCACGCCCTTCCAGTTTCATCGCTATGGGCAAAGCGGCATCGAAGTCAGCGAGATCTTTTCCAACGTAGGGAAACAGGCGGATGAGCTTTGCGTCGTCCGGTCCATGTGCAGCGACATCCCCAATCATGAGCCGTCGCTGATGATGATGAACTGCGGCGAGGTGCGCCAGGTGCGGCCCAGCTTTGGCTCCTGGGTAACCTACGGACTGGGCTCGGAGAACGAAAATCTGCCGGGTTTTATCGTTCTGTGTCCGGACGGCCTGCCGACGCAGGGGACGCAGAACTGGCGTTCGGCATTTTTGCCCGGCGCCTACCAGGGCACGCGCATCGACACGCGCGAAACGCGGATCGAGAAGTTGATCGAGAATATCCAGAATCGCTATTCCACGCGTGAAGAGCAGCGGCGCCAGTTGGACCTGCTTTCCGAGCTGAACCGCGACTATCAACAGCGCCGCCAGGAAGATTCCCTGCTCGAGTCTCGCATGCAGTCGTTCGAACTGGCATTTCGGATGCAAATGGAAGCGGACGAGGCCTTCGATCTCTCCAAAGAGCCGGAGAGCGTGAAGAAGATGTACGGGGAAGGCTTGCAGGCGCGGCAGATGATGATCGCCCGGCGGCTGCTCGAACGCGGCGTCCGCTTTGTGCAGGTTTGGCACGGCGCCGGCCAGCCGTGGGACAGCCACGACGATATCAAGGGAAACCATGGCCGCCTGGCGCGCGAATGCGATCAGCCGATCGCCGCGCTGCTGATGGATTTGAAGCAACGGGGAATGCTCGAAGATACGCTGGTCATCTGGGGCGGCGAGTTCGGCCGCACACCGACCGTGGAGTTGCCCGACGTCGGGGCGAATTCCGGCATGGTCAATGGCCGCGATCACAATCCGTACGGTTTCTCGATGTGGGTGGCGGGAGCGGGCATGAAGAGAGGCTATGCTCACGGCGCGACCGACGAGTTCGGATTCGCTGCCGCGGAACAGAAGGTGCACGTCCACGATCTGCATGCGACGCTGCTGCAACGGCTGGGCTTCGATCACGAGAAATTTACCTATCGCTACGCCGGACGCGACTTCCGCCTGACCGATGTCCACGGCAAAGTGGTTCGTGAGCTTCTGGCCTGAGGCGCGTCCGGCTATACTTTGCGTATGTGGAAGCGGCTGGCTCTTTTTGCGCTCCTCACCGCCGCTGCCGGGCTGGCGGACGAATGGAGCAAGAGTTTTTCTGTGTCTGCGGCGGCCGAACTGCGCGTAGACACAACGGACGCCGATGTCTCGGTTCGAGCCTGGGATTTGAACCGGATCGATGCTCGGGTGATGACCACGGGCTGGAAAGTCGGGCCGGGCGAGGTCCAGGTGCGGGAGCGGCAGATCGGCAATCATGTGGAGCTGGACGTGCGGCCGCCGGTGCGCAACTGGAATATTGGAAGCAACAAAGTGCGAATCGAGTTGCAGGTACCACGCCAGACGCGTACCGAGGTGCGGAGCGGCGATGGGCAGATCCACGTGGAAGGGATTCAGGGATCAACGCGGCTTACCACCGGAGATGGCGCGATCGAGACGGATCTTCTGGATGGCGCACTGGAGGCCCGCACGGGCGATGGCAACATCCGCGCGCGCGGCCGCCTGGACTCGCTGCGCCTGCGAACGGGCGATGGAAGCATCCAGGCCGACATCCTGCAGGGCTCGAAAGTGACAGGCATGTGGCGAGTCGAAAGCGGCGATGGCAGGGTGAGAGTGCGTTTGGCGCCCGATTTCGCCGCCCAACTCGACGTGCGGACGGGGGATGGCGGCATCTCTTCCGACCTGCCGCTCACGACAACCGCCGTGCACACTCCCTCCAAGCTGCGCGGGAGCCTGAATAACGGATCGGGGATCTTCTCCATCCGAACGCGGGACGGCGCCATTCACATCGGCTCTCTTTGACGTTGAGGCGCAACCCGACGCACAGCCGGCGGGAAGGTTATAATCTGCCTCATGTCTTCTCGTCGCCACGTTGCATGGCCTTTGGCACTGATGCTGCTTGCCCCGGGATGCGGGCAGAAATCCAGCACGCCCGAACCGGTTGCCCAGGAAGCGCCGCTGGCTTACCTCGACAACGGCTGGACGGCTGCCGAGCGCGCGGAATACTATCACCTGCCCGAAGGCAGCGAGTTGATGCCTTATGAACTTCTGGTCAATCTGAAGAGCATCAAGACCGGCAAACCGTTTCTGGAAGACATGCAGCGCTTCGGCTTTCTGCCGGATGCGGTTGGACCGAACAACCCCTATGGCATGCCGGTCGGCCTGACCGTTGCGCGCTCCCGGGATGCGAGCGCGCGCGGGATCGAGATGGTAGGCTTCAACTGCGCCGCCTGCCACGTCGGCGAGATCACTCACAATGGCAAGCGGCTACGCGTCGATGGAACGCCCGGCATGATCAACCTTCAGGGCTACCAGGTGGAGTTTCGGGACTCGCTGAATGCGACGATGAAAGATCCCCGCAAACTTGTCGCGCTGGTAATCGCCATGGAGCGCAAAGAAAACCGCGAGGCACCTTCCGAGCAGGAGGCTGGGCAGTACCTGAGCGATCCGGCCGTCCAGACCGCCGGCGATGTAGCGCCGAAGCCTACGGCCGACCCGAACTACGCTTCCCGCCCCTCCAAGGAGGCCGACGCGGCGCAACCGGAAGCCGCCGCGCCCAAACTCTCTTTCGCCGAGCGCATGAAACTGGACATTGCACTGCTGAAGGCCCGTCTGGCTTACGTGAACCACGGCCACCTGCTACTGGACGGAACTGAGCCGGGTCCGGGTCGCATAGATGCTTTTGGCGCCGCGCGCAACCTGCTGTTTTCGCAATACGCCATGAAGATGCAATCGCCGGTGAGCTTTCCATTCATCTGGTCGATCCCGGACAACACCAGAGAAAAGTGGACTTCTCAATCGACCGGCTGGATTCACTACGACGGCAACACCAACTCGATTCTCGAAAGAAATATCGGCCAGGCGCTGGGGATGGGCGCCGTCTTTGATCCCAAGACGTATCAATCGAGCTTGCGCGTTGTAAACCTGCACCGCCTGGAAATCCTCACGAAAAAACTGAAGCCGCCTCGCTGGCCGGCCGATCTGTTGGGGCCGATTGATGCAGCCAAAGCGGAAGCCGGTAAGAAGATCTACGCGGAGAAGTGCCAGAGCTGCCATCAGAACCAACTGGTGGCCCTGGTCGATGTAGGGACGGATCCGAACCGCGCGAACAGCTTCGGCAAACCCGTCGGGAAGGCCCCGTTCCCCGCCGCGGTAGCACCGATTCTCAAGGGGCTCAAAGAAAGGGCTTTCCAGGACGAAGGCATTCCGGTGGCTGAACGGGCCGGCATGGATGTGGATCCGGTAATCTGGCGCGCTACCGGCAAATATATGGCGCGCGCGCTTTGGGGCATTTGGGCCACGGCACCGTACCTGCACAATGGCTCGGTGCCGACGCTCTACCACGTGCTGCACCCGGATCAGCGCCCGCAGAAATTCGTGGTCGGCAACCGGGAGTACGACGCCGAGAAAGTCGGCTATGTGAGCACGGCTCCGGCGACGCCGATGGCCAACCTGTGGGAATTCGATACGACCCAAGCCGGCAACAGCAACATCGGCCACGCCGGCGAGCGCTTCGGTACGACGCTTCCGGAAGAACAGAAAGCGGCATTGCTGGAGTATTTGAAGACGCTGTAGGCGGGGCGCCAGGCTTGGACAAGAAACAGCCCTCTGTAGTTGAAAATCGGGCAGTAACGGTCTATAGGGCAGGCAATGAAATTCGGTCTCGGCTGTCTTCTTTTTCTCTCTGCCGCCGCCGCTCAGAACCTGGGCCTAGGCGTGAAGGGCGGGGTGCCTTTCACAGACGTGCTGGAAACAAGCCGGAGCTTCGGCAGTCAGACGTTTCAAGCTAAGACGAATCGGTACACGGTCGGCCCTACGTTGGAGATACGACTTCCGTTCGGATTGAGTGTGGAGTTCGATGCCCTCTATAAGCGGTTCGAGCAGAACGGCAGTTCTGTCACCGGAGGCACCGTAGCGAAGACTGGCAGTAGCTGGGAGTTCCCGTTGCTTGGCAAGTACCACTTCGGCCAAGCCTTCACCAAGCCCTATGTGGAGGCAGGAATCTCATTCAAGCACTTGAGCGGCTATTTACTGCCGTTCCGAAGCCTGCCCGCTCCGCCGGCTGTTCAGCCGATCGGATCCACGACGCGGGCGGGATTGGCCGTTGGCGCCGGTGTCGAGTTTCAGTTGCATTTCCTGCGAATTTCACCCGGCATCCGCTTTTCGCACTGGGGCGAGCAGCTTTTTGTTCCAGGCACGAACGCGGTGGATTTCCTGATCGGCGCGAGTTTCTAGATCGAAGCCTAAATCGGCCACGGTCATTCGTGTAACTTATTGATTTTTTGGTGAGCCGGGCGGGACTCGAACCCGCGACCCTTTGCTTAAAAGGCAAATGCTCTACCGACTGAGCTACCGGCCCTAAAATCAGGAAGCACGCCCACCCGAACGCTTGCATCCCAGTTTAACAAGTAAGGTGGCCGGTTCACAAACCTTTGGAAGAAAACGTCTTGAGGAGCTTCGAAAGCCGCAGGGATCTTCGTGCCGAGACCAGGCCGCCGAGAGTCCGCTGATTTTAAATGGCTTATCGGACCCATCGAAGGCATGTGCTAAGATGAAGATAAGATGAAGAAAATAGCTGTCCACTTAACGCTGGAAGAACTGCAGACGGTAGTGACCATGGTGGATAATCAGCTATTCCGGATCAAGTTCATCGACTCCAAGCTGCCGGGTCATGTGGGCAGCCCGGAAACGCTGCGTGCGGCCCAGGAAGCCGCACAGGTACTGCAGAATGCCCTCAAGGGCGCCAAGGGGCTGCCTCAAAAAACAGTCGTAGCAGGCAGCTAACCGTCGTTGCCCGCAACGGCGGTTCTCTTCTCAGCATTCTCCGCCAGTCTCCCGATGGACTCCGTGTGAGCGCGGTGGCAGAATGTGGTCATGTCCGATCCTGTTATCCTCATAGCGAATGGAGATTTGCGCCTCTCCGCCAACCGTGTGTGTTGGCCGGCGCAGTTCCGTGCCGAAGAGGCCGTGATGGCCGCCATCCGGCGCGAAGGCCGCGAAGTACGGCGCGGGCACCCGTGCGACCCCGTGAAAGGTCACGGCTTCATCGATAGCCAGAAATATGGAATGGAGGTCTTTCGCAATCTTCCTCCGGATGCACCCCTGGTAGTGGTAGAAGCAGTCTGGCAGTACAGCCATCACGTGCTGCATGGGCTTTATACGCACCGCGGACCGATTCTCACCGTTGCCAACTGGAGTGGCGAGTGGCCGGGCCTGGTGGGCATGTTGAACCTGAACGCCAGCATGACCAAAGCCGGTGTGGCCTATAGCAGCTTGTGGAGTGTCGATTTCACCGACGAATTTTTCCTTTCCGGCCTGCGGCAGTGGCTGCGGGGGAAGCCCGTCACCCACGATACCAGTCACGTGCGGCCCCTCTCCGCGTTCCGGTTGCCGGAAAAAGCCCAGCAACTCGGCTCCCGCCTGGCCGCAGAATTGCACAAGAATAAAGCGATTCTCGGCATCTTCGACGAAGGTTGCATGGGCATGTACAATGCCATCATTCCGGACGAACTGCTACACCGCACCGGAGTCTTCAAGGAGCGCTTGAGCCAGTCCGCTCTCTACGCCGAGACGCAGCAGGTGAGCGACCAGGAAGCCGCCGCCGTCCGCTCCTGGCTGGACTCGAAAGGCATGCGCTTCGCCACCGGGCCTAATCCGGAGACGGATCTCACCGACGACCAGATCCTGGGCCAGTGCAAGATGTACATCGCGGCGCTTCGGATTGCCGATGATTTTGGCTGCGACGCGGTCGGGATCCAGTACCAGCAGGGCCTCAAGGATCTGCTGCCAGCCTCCGATCTCGCTGAGGGGCTGCTCAATAACTCCGATCGGCCGCCGGTGAAAGATCGCTCCGGACAGCGTGTGCTTTATGAGGGCCAGCCCCTTCCCCACTTCAACGAAGTGGATGAGTGTGCCGGACTGGATGCGCTAGTCACCCATCGCATCTGGAACGAACTGGGCTTCGCCCCGGAAACCACGCTGCATGACGTTCGCTACGGGGAGGACTATCCGATCAATGGGCATCGCGAGTTTGTCTGGCTCTACGAGATCTCCGGAGCGGTGCCTCCCGCCCACCTGATTGACGGATATGCGGGCGCGGTCAGCGAGCGGCAGCCGCCGATGTACTTCCGGCTCGGCGGGGGCAGCCTGAAAGGCGTCAGCAAGCCCGGGGAGATCGTCTGGAGCCGGATATTCGTCGATAACGGCGTGCTTAAGGCAGATCTGGGGCGGGCGAAATCGGTGG
>CAZMRK010000722.1:0-6712 GCA_964568355.1 uncultured Solibacteraceae bacterium
AGCCGTGTTCGGCATGTCCGCCGAGATCCAGGTGCCGCGCCTGGAGCGGTGCGACCGCTGCCAGGGCTCGGGTGCCGAGCCGGGCAGCAGCGCCACGACGTGTCCCACCTGCCACGGCCGCGGCGAGCAGCTATACCAGCAAGGCTTTCTCACCGTGCGCCGCACCTGCGGTACCTGCGGCGGCGCCGGTAAAGTCATTCGCAATCGCTGCGCCCAGTGCCGGGGCGAGGGCTACCAACAGGTGCGCCGCAAGCTGCGCGTCAACATTCCCGCCGGCGTGGATGACGGCACGCGGATGCGTGTCGGCGGCGAAGGGCAGCCCGGAGTCAACGGCGGTCCCAACGGCGATCTGTATGTTGTCCTCAAGGTGAAGGAGCACTCGTTCTTTGAGCGCCAGGAGAACGATCTGCACTGCACCATTCCAGTCAATATCGCCCAGGCTGCACTCGGAACCGAAATCGAAGTGCCCACACTCGAAGGGCCGCAAACGTTGAAAGTTCCCGAGGGTACGCAGAACGGCGCGCAATTCCGCCTGCGCCACAAGGGGGTCCCGCATGTCAATAGCAGCGCTCGCGGGGATCTCTACGTCCACGTGCAGGTCCAGGTGCCCACCCGGCTTACGCGCGAGCAGCGCAAGCTGTTCGAAGAGTTGCGCGATACCCTGCCGGTGGAAAACCAACCCACCGAAAAAGGTCTCTTCGACAAGGTCAAAGACTACTTCATGTAGTCCGCACGGCGCCTGCTTGCTTCAGATGCCGTTCGGCCCACTCCAGCATCTCTTGCTGTACCGCCGTCTTTCCCAGCGCCACTTCCAGGTTCACATACCGCACCCCGCGCCTGGCCGCCAGCCGTGAGAGCGACCCATCGTCTTCCTTCGGCCCGAACTGCTGGAGCACGATGTTGTAGGGCGATTCCGCCAGCGCTGCGAAGTCCTTGGGGTCGGTGCAGAGAAAGAACTCGTGCGGCTCATCCGGCTTGCGGATCGAGGTCCGGTCGCTGATCGGAATTTCGTCCTTCACCGAGTATCCCTGGGAGTTGTTGTGCAGTGCGAACAGCACCTCCCCCGGTGGCGGCAGCAGCGCCCGGATCAGCTTTTCGCGCCGGCGGTCCAGCCAGTCCAGCGCGCGGCCCACCTGCGCATCGCTCCAGCCGGGGTTCAGATTGCGCAGGCTTTTCTCCGCGCCCTCGCGCGAAAACATGCGGTTCGGATCGAGCTGGCCGCCGGGAACCGGCACGTTGCGCTCATGCCCCGCTGCTACGTAGGCAACTCCCGCATGTGTTCGCATGTGGGCTTCCAGTACTTCGCGCGCGGTCTCCTCGTTGCCGTGGATGCGCAGGTAGCGCCGCGAGCCATGCCCGTGCCGGAGCACCCGGAAGCGCACTCCGCCCAAAGTGACGGTGCCGCGGCGCCGGAAGAAAGGAAAGCCCGCGGCCAGAAAAGACCGGCGGCTTAGCTCAGGCAATCTCGTCGGTCTCCCGGCGCCAGGACTTTTTGTGTTTGGGTTTCTTTCGGTCGGTTTTGGGCCGGATCGAAAAAGCCGGCTTCACGGTGCCCACCCGCTCGCGCGCCAGTTTTCGTATTTCTTTACTCACTACGAATGCCTTCTTTTTGCGCGCCATGGATCCCCGAAAGCGACCGGCGAAAAAATCCGGTCTGCACTTTGAGTATACTCATCCACAGGAACTCTCGGAGGGAATCGAGATCACATGACCCGCCCCACGCTGCTCTTGCTGGCCGCTGCCATGGCCCTGTCTGCCGCGCCGACCCTGCCCTCCGTCGCGCCGCGCAGGCCGGAGCTGCCTCCGCCGGCCGGGAAGACGTTCGCCAATCCCATCGACTCGTTCGTGGATGCCTATTTTCGGAAGCAGGGCCTTGCCTGGCCCGAGCCCATCTCCGACGCCCGCTTCGTCCGGCGCGCTTATCTGGATCTCTGGGGTCTGCTCCCCACTCCACAGCAACGGGATGCCTTTCTTGCCGATACCAGCCCGGCCAAACGTGAGCGCCTGGTCGAGACGCTGCTGGCCAACCGCCGCAACTATAGCGAGCACTGGGTCAGCTTTTGGAACGATCTGCTGCGCAACGACGAAGGCGTGGTCTATCACGGCGAGCGGCAGTCCATCACCAAGTGGCTCCTGCCCGCCCTGGCCGACAACACGCCCTACGACCAGTTTGTCGCTAAGCTGCTGCATCCGATAGCGAAGGAGGACCCGGCCGGCTTCCTGATCGGCGTCAACTGGCGCGGAGACGTGAGCGCCAGCCAGATTCCGCCCCTGCAAGCGGCCCAGAACAGCGCCCAGATCTTTCTGGGTGTGAACCTCAAGTGCAATTCCTGCCACGACAGCTTCATCAGCCGGTGGAAGCTCAAGGATGCCTACGGCCTGGCCAGCTACTTCTCGGAAAAACCGCTCGAAATCTTCCGCTGCGACAAGAAGACCGGCGAAGTCTCCCAGCTTCGCTTCCTCTACCCGGAGCTATCCGCCCAGTTGGGTGATGTCCCCGTCGATGCGCCTCTCGACCAGCGCCGCGCCGCCGCCGCCCGCCTGTTCACGGCCAGAGAGGACGGCCGCTTTGCGCGCACCTTCGTCAACCGCATCTGGGATCGCTTGTACGGCCGCGGCCTGGTTGGCAATGTGGACGACATGGACCAGCGTCCCTGGGACCCGGATTTGCTCGACTGGCTGGCCTCGGACTTCGTCGAGCACGGGTACGACGTGCAGTTCCTGCTCCGCCGCATCGTCACCTCTCGCGCCTACCAGTTGCCCGCCGTGCCGCGGGCCGATCCCGCGGCAAAGTTCATTTTCCGCGGCCCGTTTCTGCGACGCCTCACCGCTGAAGAATTCATCGACGGCATCTCGTCGGTGACCGGCGAGTGGCGCATTCTCAAGTCCAAGAACGCTGGAGAAGGAGCCTACGTACGCGATTGGCGCCTCAAATCCAGTCCTTTGACACGCGCTCTGGGCCGGCCTATTCGCGACCAGGTCTTCACCACGCGCAACACCGAATCCACGACCTTGCAGGCTCTTGAAGTGGTCAACGGCGAAACCATGGCCAACCTGTTGCACCGCGGCTCCCGGCGCATGCTCGGCCAGCTTCCTCCGGCTCCCGCCAACCTCTATGACAGCGGCATTCTGAATGCCCCCGTGAGCCGCATCGATATCGATATCCAGGGCTTCTCCAAGCTCTGGCTGCTCCTGGACGATGCCGATTCTTACGATCCCGCGCGCGTCGTTGCCGGCTGGGCCGATGCCGAGTTGGAAGGGCCTTCCGGTACGGTGCGCCTGGCCGATCTGAAGCCGCTGCGTGGCCCTGCCCCCGCGCCCGTGAAACTCCAGTTCAAAAATCAGCAGCCGTCCGGCGGGCTCACCGTGCCTCTGAACTCCACCGTGGTCTATCCCATCGCCGGGCGGGGCTTTACGCGCTTCCGCGCTACGGTGGGCGTGGACCAGGAGAGCCTGAAGAGTGACATTAGCGCGCGTGTGCGCTTCTTCGTTTTCGCTGCTGAGCCCGATCCCCAGCAACTGGTCCGTGTGCAGGGGGATCCTCCCGTGGTTTCGCGGCAGGAGTCGGTCACCGTTGCCGGCCTCACCAGCCGCGTCTATCGCTATGCGCTCGGCCGAGAACCGCTTCCGGCCGAGGTACAGGTAGCCCGCCGGATGCTTGGCGACCCCGCTGGAAAGGTCTCCGCGGACGGGCTGGAAGATTTGCTCTGGGCCGTTTTTTTGTCGCCCGAATACCAGTTCATTCAGTAAGGAATATGCCCATGAATCGCCGACATTTCATGCAGGCTTCCGCGGCCGCCACGCTGGCCGCGCTTACCGGTGTCGAGCCTCGCCAGCTTTGGGGTGCTGAAAAGATCGAGCCCAAAGCCGATACGCTCATCCTGCTGTGGATGGCCGGAGGCATGGCCCAGACCGAGACGTTCGATCCCAAGCAGTACACTCCGTTCGAGGTCGGGCTGCCTTCCAATCGTGTGCTCAGCACATTCCCCTCTATTGATACCGCGGTGGACAATATCAAGATCTCGCAGGGGCTGGAGCGCATTGCCAAAGTGATGGACCGCGGCACGCTGATCCGCTCCCACCGCGTGGGCGACCTGGGCTTTATTCTGCACTCGCGCCATCAGTATCACTGGCACACCGGCTATGCGCCGCCTCTTTCGGTGGCGGCGCCGCACCTCGGCTCGATGATCTCCCGCACGCTCGGTCCCCGCAATCCCGATGTGCCCGCCTTCATCGATATCGGCCAGAACCTGGAAATCGGAGCGGAAAGCGACGCACTCAAATCCTTCCACACCGCCGGCTTTCTCGGCAGCGAATACGGGCCTTTCCAGATCGCCGACCCGCGCGACGCGGTGGCCAGTGTCCGTCCGCCCTCCTACATCTCCGATGCCCGTTTCCGCCGCCGCCACCGCGATTACCAGGAACTGGTCAAAGCCAGCCCGATCATGAAAATCGGCAGCGACTATCAGCGCGAATCGCTGCTGCGCTCGGTCGAGAACGCCCACCGTCTCCTGAGTTCGCCTGCGGCGAAGGCGTTCGACCTTTCGCTCGAACCCAAGCAGTCCTACGATACCTACAACACCAGCCGCTTCGGCCTCGGCTGCCTGCTGGCCCGGCGTCTCACCGAGGCCGGCGCCCGCTTCATCGAGGTGACCACCGAATACATTCCCTTCCGCTACTGGGATACCCACGAGAATGGCCATGAGCGCGCGGTGGGGATGAAAGAGACCATCGACCGGCCGGTCTCCCAGTTGATCCTCGATCTGGAGGAGCGTGGTTTATTGAACCGCACGCTGGTGGTGCTGGCGAGCGAGTTCGGCCGCGACATGATTGTGGAAGGGAAACCGGATAAGCGCGTCAAGGATCAGGTGGCCCAGCAGCCCGAGATCATGACCGCGCCCAAGCACTATGGGATGCACCGCCACTTTACCGAGGCATCCAGCGTGCTGATCTTCGGCGGAGGATTTAAGAAAGGCTTCCTCTACGGCAAGACCGCCGACGAGCGCCCCTGCAAGATCGTGGAGAACCCGGTTACGATTGAGGACCTGCACGCCACCATCTACCGGGCCATGGGGATACCCGCGGACCTGGCTTATTTCGTGGAACAGCGTCCCTTCCACGTCACCAAGGACGGCAAAGGAAAACCTGTGATGGATCTTCTCGCCTAGGTTCCGGCTGCTGTATAATCCGGAGAACCCCTGAGGGCAGAAGTGGATCGACTTTCCAGTTCGCAAAGCCTGCGATGTCCGAACTGTGGAGGGTGCCAGGTCCGTTCGTCCATGTCGCAAGGTCTTCTCGATCAACTGCTGGCACGCTTCTCCATCGTGCCGTTCCGCTGCAAGGTCTGCCAGTACCGCTTCCGTCTGCGCGTCCACAAACAGGCCCTGTAGCGCCTGCTTCAGCAAGCTGCGTGGATGCTCTCGTCGACGCCAGGGGACTGTAGTATATTTGGTCACTCTATGCGCGTGCGCTATCTCGCTACTCTTGCGTCGGGTGTTCTGGCGGCGGGCCTCTCCCTTCCAGCCGCCACTCACGAGATCTATCCCGACCACCACTCCCGCGTTTTCTCGGCTCATCAGCAGCCGGTGTTGCGCATTCATTCCGGCGATACGGTCATCACCAGGACCTGGGACTCCGGCGGCCAGGACGAAAAAAGCGTCCGGCATCTGCATCATCCGTACATCTATCCGGAGAGCGGCAATCCGCTCATGGGGCCGTTCTATATCGAGGAGGCCGACCTCGGCGATGCACTGGAAGTCCATCTCGATAAAGTGCGCCTCAACCGCAACTGGGGCTACACCTCTTACCGCCTCAGCCCCGATATCCTGGCCTCCGGCGAAGGGCTTTACCCCAACGCCTACAAGCAGGACGCCGTGCGTCCCGGCCGCGCCGACCTCATTCCCTGGGATCTCGATCTGGCGCGCGGCGTAGCCAACCCCCGCCTGCTTACTCCTTCCAAGCTGAAGTTCGATCTGCCGGTGAAACCGATGCTGGGCTGCATCGGAGTGGCGACGCAGGGCGATCAGGTCATGACCTCCGGTCCAGCCGACACTCATGGCGGCAACATGGACGACAACGACGTGGTCGAAGGTGCCACGCTTTATTTCCCCGTCTACCACAAAGGCGCATACTTCTACGTTGGAGACGGACACGCCCTCCAGGGCGATGGCGAAGGACTCGGCACGGGCATCGAAACTTCACTCGATGTCCAGTTCACCGTCAAGGTGCACAAAGGCAAGCGGCTTTCTATCCCGCGCCTGGAGAACGACCAGTATCTGATCTCCATCGCCAGCCAGCCCGAGTTCCGCAGCAGCATGGACCGCGGTCTGCGTGTCGCCAATTCCGACATGCTTCGCTGGCTGACCGAAGACTACCAGATTCCGGCCCCCGAAGCCCACATGCTGATGGGCACCGTCGTCTCGCATAAAATCGTCACATACTTCGGAACCATGTCCACCAGCATTCCCAAGAAGTATCTGCAGAAACGCTAGAGTAGTGCGTTGCCCAATATGAAACGACGCTGCAAGCCGGGGACTGGCATGAATTTCGCCGCATTTGCGAAATTCGTTGCCAGTCCCACTAGTGTCCGGGGAACAGGGGCATCGATTCCAGTAAGTGTTTATGCAGCCGGAGGTTGAGTGGCCTTAAAGCTGGTCACGATTTGAACGAAAATGGCGCATAAACGAAGGCCGAACGGTCTTTTCGCAACTCT
>CAZMRK010000723.1:0-11413 GCA_964568355.1 uncultured Solibacteraceae bacterium
GAGACCGGGGAAAGCGACGAAGATCCCACCAAGCATGTCGCCGCCTACGATGTGAAAGTGGAAGGCGACGATCTCCTGATTCAGATTCCCTAAAGTGCCCGAACTACCCGAAGTCGAGACAGTGGCGCGCTCCATCGCGCCGCATATTCGAGGGCGCCGTATCCTGAGCGCGGAGTTTCCCTGTCTGCGCGTGCTGATCGGCGACCCGGACGAGATGGCGGCTGCTCTGGCCGGCAAAAAGATCCTGGGAGTGCGCCGCCATGGCAAATTTCTTCTGATTCTGCTCCAGGGCGGGGGCCATCTGATCGTACACCTGGGCATGACCGGCCGGCTGCTGTTCAACGCGGAGCGCGGGCGGCATACCCACGCGGTGATCACGCTGGATCGCGGGGTGCTGATTTACGATGATCCGCGGCAGTTCGGCAAGCTCCAGGTGTGCGACGCGTTGCCGGCCCGCGTCGCCAGGCTGGGTCCCGAGCCGCTCGAAATCGGCTTCGAGGATTTCGCCGCGGCCTTGCGGACGCGCAAGGCGCGGATCAAGGGGCTGCTGCTCAACCAGACGTTCCTGCGAGGGCTGGGCAATATCTACGCCGACGAAGCTCTGTTTCGCGCCGGAATCCATCCGCTGGCCATCGCCTCGCGGCTGCGCAAAGATCGCGCCCTGCGCCTCTACCAGGCCATTCGCGAGGTATTGACGGACGCGATCGAAAAGGGCGGCTCTTCGATCTCCGACTATGTGGATGCCGATGGCCGCAAAGGCTTTTTCCAGATCGAGCATCGCGTCTATCAGCGCACCGGCGAACCCTGCGTGACCTGCGGAGCTCCCATCCGCCGCATCCAGGTTACCCAGCGCAGCACACACTTTTGCAGCCATTGTCAGAAGCGGTAGCCAGGATTGCATTGGGTCGCGCCAGGATATAGAGTGGCCCCAAGGAGCCGATTGTCCATGCAAGACCGCAGAACGTTTCTGAGCACGGCGCTCGCCGCAGCGCCCCTGTTTATACCTCGGCGGGCCTGGGGTGCGAACGACCGGATCACCTATGCCCTGGTAGGCGCGGGAGGCCGCGGCCGCTACCTGAGCAAGTACTTCCAGAAACTTGGCGCCGAGTGTGTCGCCATCGCCGAAGTCTACGAGCCCAATCTGCAGAAGGCACTGGCCGACGCTCCCAACGCGAAAAGCTATGTGGATTACCACGAGGCGCTGGCACAGAGCGGGGTGGACACGATCGTCAACGCTACTCCCGATCATCAGCATTGCCCGATCCTGCTGGCGTCGCTCGCGGCCAAGAAGGACGTGTACCAGGAAAAGCCGATGTCGCACTCGCTCGAAGAGAGCCAGAAGATGGTGCAGGCTACCCGGCGGACCAGGCAGATCGTGCAGATCGGCATGCAGCGCCGCAGCGCCGAATCGCTGATCAAGGGCAAGGCGCTGGTGGACAGCGGCGTCCTGGGCAAAGTGTCGCTGGTTAAGCCGATGTGGAACTGGAATATCGCCCGCGAGCTCGATAACACGCCGCTGCCCGGAAAGCTCGACTGGAAGCTTTTCCTCGGCCCGGCGAAGGATCGCGAATTGCAGCCGATGCGGTTCCGCTCCTGGCGCTATTTCTGGGACTATTCCGGCGGCAACATGACCGACCAGGGAACCCACCTCATGGACGTGGTGCAGTGGTATATGAACTCCGGGACGCCGCGCTCCGCGATCTCTTACGGGCAGGTGGCCAAGATGACCGGCTCGGAGGTTCCGGATGTATTCTGCGCGGTGTTCGAATATCCGGAGTTCATGGCGACCTGGACGCTGAATTACTGCAACTCCTATGACAATGACTGGTCCATTCAGTTCCAGGGCGACAAAGGGACGCTGATCCTGACCAATGCCGGCTTCCGTCTGTGGAAAGAGCCGTGGCCGAAAAACCAGGAACCGGCCGAGAGCTTTGACGCGCCGGTGCCGATCGAATCGCACATTCAGAACTTCCTGGACTGCGTGCGGTCGCGCAAAGAACCGAACGCGCCGGTGGAAGTGGGCGCATCGGCCGTCGCCGGCCCTCACCTGGCCAATCTCGCGTTCCACAAAGGAAAGCAGATGCGGCTCGCCGCCGATGGGGTGAAGGCCAGCTAGTACTCTGATCGGGTGATTCGGTTCGTCCGCTTGCGAACGCGCGCGGTTCTGTTCCGCCACCGAACCGCGACCGTAAGGGAGCGGACTTCACGGTCAGAGCACTCGACAGACCGGGAGGAAGGATTTGGCGGGCCTTGACGGCCCGCCGCAAGGTCTTAGTTTCCGAGGGCGGGGGCGGCCTCGCCCGTCAAATCTTCCACGGATGCAGGCGGATTGTAGAACAGAATTCGCCCGCAGCTTTCGCACGTCATGACCTGGGTGGCGTGCTTTAAGTCCTGAAAAAACTGCAACCGCATCGCCATGTGGCAACCGGTGCAGCGCCCATCTACGGCTTCTACGACAGCGATGCCGCGCCGGCTATGGCGAATCCGGTCGTAGTGCCGGTACAAACTGGGGGTCATGCTGGAGGCGACTTTCTTGCGCTCCACCTGCAATTCCTCCAGTTCTTTCGTGGTTGCAGCCGTGCGTTCCCTCGCCTGCTGCTTTTCAGCCTCAACCTTGGCTTTCTCTTCCTTCAGTGTGACCTCGGCGGCCTTCACGTTTTTGTCTAGCGGCTCGGACTCCTGCATCAGTTCCAACGTCCGGTCTTCCGCCCGGCGAATCTCTTTTTCACAGAACTCGATCTCCGATTGGAAAGCACGATACTGGTCGTTGGTTTTCGCGTCCAGCATCTGAGTTTTCAACTTGGAGATTTTTTGTTCCTGGGCCTGGATTTCGCCTTCTACCTGCTTGCGTTCTTTTTGGTTGGCGGATAACGCAGCCCGGTCGGCCTCGAGCTTGCGTTCTTGCGTTTCCAGTTTCTTTTCGATTTCGCGGATATGTTTCGGCAGCCCGGCAATCTCGCGCGTTAATTCCGTTATACGCTTATCAAGATCTTGCAACCGGACCGCCAACTGCAGATCGGGGAGCATTCCTTAGTGCAGTGTAGCACGCGGACCCCAGCCCACGCGTCTCCCGGCGGCTGCGCCGCATCCGCCAAACATTAAGAATTCGCAATCTTTTGCTTCCACAAGGCATTCCATACCGTCTCCAGTTCGGCCACGCGCAGCAGGCGGCAGAGCACGATGAAGGTGATCAAGCCCAGAGGGACGGAGAGCATTACATCGGCGACCCGCGCCATTCGCGGCGAGTTCATCCAGTAGTGCACCGCCCATTGGTTTATGGCGCGGCTGGAGAGCAGGCAGACGGCCCCCATGGCCGCCGACGCTGCGGAGATGCGCGCAATACTGATCGCCATCGCGCGCCCGCCCCAACGGCCGATGCGCGCGCGCAGCAGCAGAAACAGGATCGCCGATCCGCTCAGCGCGACGATGGACGTCGAGAGCGCCAGCCCGAGATGCCCCAGTCCGGCGGCCTTGACCAGCCCGGATGCCGCCGCCAGGTTTACTCCGACCTCGATGACACTCACCAGCATGGGCGTGCGCGAATCGTGCAGGGCATAGAAAGCGGGCGTGAGGATCTTGGTGGCGGCGTAGCCGGTCAGGCCCACGGCGTAGGCCGCGAGCGCCAGCGCCGTCTGGTGCGTGTCGAATGCCTGGAACTTGCCCCACTGGAAGACCAGGCCGATCATGCTTTCTCCCAGAATCGCCAATCCGACGGCGGAAGGGATGGTCAGCAGAAAGACCATGCCGAGCGACTGGGAAAGCGTCTGCCGGAACTCGGCCATGCGGCCCAGGGCGGCGCTGCGCGAGATGGCCGGCAGGGTCGCCGCCGCCAGGGCTCCGCCGAACAGCCCCAACGGCAGTTGCATGAAACGGAAGGCATAAGCCAGCCAGCTCACCGGGCCGTTGATCACGCGGCCCGCGGCGTCGGTGATGCCGGAAGCGAAGTTCGTGTTCACCATGACATTGATTTGCAATGCCGCGTTGCCCAGGATCGCGGGCCCCATCATGCGGAAGATCCTACGCAATCCGAGATGGGAGAAATCGATACGCGGGCGGAACGAGAAGCCCTCCCGGCGCAGGCTGGGCACCTGCCAGGCGATCTGCAAGGCTCCGCCCAGGACCACGCCGCAGGCCATGGCGGCCGGCAACCCGATTCCCAGCCGCGGTCCGAAGCTGTAGCCGATCAGCAGGCCGCAGGCCACCGACCCCAGATTGAAGCAGGTGCTGGAAAGCGCGGGCACGCCGAAGCGGTGGCAGGCGTTCAGAATCGCCATGGCCTGGGCGGCTAGGGCCACCAGCAGCAGGAAGGGAAACATCAGCCGCGTGAGCAGGACTGCCAGTTCGAACTTTCCGGGTACCGCTTGAAATCCGGGAGCCAGCAGCCATACCAGTTGCGGGCTAAAGACGATTCCCAACAAGCAGAACAGGCCCACGATGAGCAATAGAGCGGTGGCCACCAGGTTGGAGAGTTCCGCCGCCTCGCGCTTTCCCTTGGTGGAGAGATACTGCGTGAACACCGGCACGAAAGCCGCCGAAAGAGCGCCTTCGGCGAACAGGTCGCGGGTCAGGTTCGGGATGCGGAAACCCAGCAGGTAGGCATCGTAGACGGCGCCGGCGCCGAACAGGCGTGCCATTACCATCTGCCGCACCAGGCCGGTGATCCGGCTGAGCGAGACGGCGGCAGACACGATTCCCGCGGAGCGGAAGATGCTGCGAGGGGTGCTTCTGCCGGAGCCGGGCATCGCGATTCCGATGCGGCTATTCCGCGCGGCGCATCTCGACGCGGGGGATCAGCTCTTGTGCCTGCGCCAGGGAGGCGAAGCGCATTCCCGGAAGGCGCGCCGAAGCCGTACCGGTGGCCACGCCCCAGCGCAAGGCCTCTTCATAGCTGAGCTTGCGCGCCATGGCCCAGGTGAAGGCAGCCGCCAACGCATCTCCAGCGCCGATTGGGCTGACCGCGTCGATGCGCGGCGCCAGTGCCTCCACCATACCGCCGGGAAAGGCGCCGACCGCTCCCCGGCTTCCCAACGAGAGCACTACGGCCTCCGGACCCATCGCGCGGATCCGGTTCGCCGCATCCAGGAAATGGCTGCGGGTCAGCAAAGCCCGGTTCAGTAGTCGTTCCGCTTCCTGCTGGTTAGGGCTTACCACGGTCGGTCCCGCCTCGATCCCCTCCCGTAGAACTTCCCCATCGGCATCGAGTAGCGTCTTCACTTTTTTGCGCCTGGCCATGGCGATCAGCTTGGCGTAGAAATCCGAAGGCACACCCGGAGGAATACTTCCGGCGATGAGGAACCACTGCGCTCCCTCCAGGTTCTGCTCGATCACCTGCTCCAGCTTGTTCACTTCGCTGCTGCTGATATTGGGACCCGCCTCGTTGAGATTCACGGTGAGGCCGTGACGGTCGGTGATGGTCAGATTGGTGCGAATCGCATTGGCAATCGGCACCACCACCGTCCGAAATCCGAAGCGCCGCAGATGCTCCTCCAGCCGGCGGCCCGAATCGCCGCCCGAAGGAAGAATGGCCAGGGGGTCGCCGCCAAAGGAATGAATCACGTTGGCTGCGTTGATGCCACGTCCCCCGGCCGATTCGTACTGATCCAGAATATACGCGCGATCCTCGTACGCCAGCCGGTCCACGGTAATGTTTCGGTCGAGGGCCGGATTGACAGTTAATGTGACGATCAAGCTCTTATTTTAGCTGCAATTGCCCGCAAGGCCCGAAGATTACTCCCGGCCGACGATCTTGGCGCCCAGCGCGCCGCCCGCGGTGCACAGAAAGGTGATGATCCCGAAAAATACCACGAGCGTGAACAGGAGAATGGTCGCCAGACCGCTGGGGGTTTGGAACATCCGCAACGCCTGGTCCATATTGGCGTCATGCACCGGCATGTTGCGGATCTGTTCCTGATAGAGGCCGGCCAGACCGCCGTTCGAAACCGCCAGTGGAATGATGCTGATCGTGAACAGCACGGTCATCATGGCGAAGGTGAGGATGCCGGTGATCCACCCGATCCGCAAACCGTTTCGCACCGAAAGCAATTCTCCCGTACGCCGATGGTACAGATAGACCGAGCAGAAACCGGCCGCCACCCACCAGATCACGAACCCGAAGTTGACCAGCGGGAGCCAGCTCAGCAAGGCCGCCGCGCTGGCCATCGAGAGCCCTACCCGTACCGCCACGGGATTGTGGAAGTTCATCTCCCGGTGGTCCGGTGCGGCGGCTGCGGCCTGGACCAGGACGGCTGGCGTGGGCTGGGGGATGGGAGTCTCCGCAGCGGCTGACTCATCCTGTTGGGGCTTGCCACATCTGTGGCAGAAGCGCGCGTCAGACGGCAACTCGGCGCCGCAAGTGCAGAACTGAGGCATGATCAAATTTCGTGCAGCAGCACTGCAATCAGTTTGCCGCAGGCTCTCCCGCGGAAGCAAGTCCGATATGCGTCTCTCCGTTTTCGGCCCGCAGCACGATGAATCTCCGGTAGCCGTCCTGTTGCACCTCGAACTGCCACCGGCCGCCGTGCTTTTCCATCTTCACCGAGGGCCACCCCTGACCAAGTTCCTCTCTGTAGAAATCGCGGACCTTCTCGAGCGGGTCCGGCGTGGTGTATTCCGCGATCGCCAGGCTGACCGACTTGTGAATGTCCCCGGTGTCCAAGTCGAACCCGGCCAGCTTATTGTCGTCCGTCCGCACGGCTCCCGGATACACCGGGATACCCAGGTGTTTAGGGTCCAGCCGGCTACGCTCTCGCACCCGCACGGTTCCGAAGGGAGTTTCCACGATCGTCTGCTGGCCGTGCAGATCTTTTTGGGTCACCTTCACGTTGCGCGCCACGTAGATACCGGTGTAGATCAGCCCGGCCGCGATTACGACGACCACAGCGAGCACGGCAATCATCACCGTGCCGAATACGCCGCCTCGCCGGCTGTTGCTCGTCATCTCCGCTCCATTCGCCAGTGCTTACGCACAACCAGGCTGAAAAGTTCCATCTGGCGGGTTGTAGAGGATCACAACTATTGGCCTGGCGGATTTCCGAACACTACAAAGCGCGCGGCAAAACGCTCCTCCGCCCTCGAAGGCGACGCGATCGTGGAACAAATCCTTCGTAATGCCGCATGATCAGTTGAGCCTCGATCTGGTTCATTGTGTCCATGGCGACGCCCACCACAATCAGCAACGATGTGCCGCCCAGAGAGAACGGGACGTTCAGCCCTTCCAGGAGGAAGCGTGGCGCCACCTGGTCAAACCAATCGCCGGCCAACGGCAGGTGGTTCAGTTTGATTCCGGAACTCAGGATATCTGGGACAAGGCAGAGAATCGAAAGATAGATGGCCCCCACAACCGTGATCCTGGTCAGAATGTGGTTCATGTAATCGGCCGTAGCTCGCCCGGGGCGAAGACCGGGTACGAAACCGCCGTATTTGCGCATATTGTCAGCCGTTTCGCCGGGGTTGAAGATGATGGAGACATAGAAGAAGCAGAAGAAGAGAATGCCGGTAGTGAACAATAGGTAATAAAGCGGCTCCCCGTGCTGGATGGAGCGCAGCAGAGCCGAAAGCCATCCTACGTTCCTGACTGCCGGCACCATAGCCAGGGTCTGGGGGAACGCCAGAATCGATGAGGCAAAGATTACGGGGATAACCCCTCCGGCGTTCACCTTGAGCGGCATATGGATGGTCTGGCCGGTCCTGAGGCCGCCTGTCACGCGCCGCGCATATTGCACCGGGACGCGATGCTCGCCCCGTTCCACCAGCACGATGAAGGCAACCATTGCGACCATCATGCTCAGCAGCGCGATCGCGGTCAGGAGACCCCACTCGCGAGTTACAAAAACGTTGCGATAGACATTCCGGAGGGCATCCGGCACGCCAACCACAATGCCCGCGAAGATAATCAACGACATGCCATTGCCTATACCACGCTCGCTAATCTGCTCCCCAAGCCACATTACAAAGGCCGTCCCCGCTATGAGGGAAATTGTCGTCAGGAGGACGAACCCCACACCCGGGTTGACGACAATGCCGTGCTGCATTGCCTGGAGGCCGACCGCCATCGCGAATGATTGTCCGGCAGCGAGAAGGACCGCCAGATAACGGGTCCACTGGGTAATCTTGCGGCGGCCGAGTTCTCCTTCCTTCTGCAGCCTCTCCAGCGTGGGAACCATCACCGTTAGCAATTGCAGAAGGATCGACGCTGTGATGTATGGCATGATCCCGAGCGCAAAAATCGTAAGTTTTCGAAAATTCCCGGCCGAAAATAAGTCTAGGAACCCGAAGATAGAGCCTGACGCGGAAGCAAAAAATTCTTCCCATCGCAGGACATTGATTCCTGGCACCGGGATGTGGCCTCCCAATCGATAGACGGCCAGCAGCCCGAGCGTGAATAGAATTCGCTTCCGAAGCTCCGGAACACGAAAAATATCTCCGAACGCCTCAAATAACTTCCCCATAAATCCTCTTGATTTCCGGCTCTCTCCCTGCGGGAGAGCCCGGTCAGCCACAAATAAACACCGCGACCGCATAGAGCCGCGACTTAACCAGTGCTCTGACCGGGTGATTCGGTTCGTCCGCTTGCTGGCGCGCGCGGTTCGGTTCCGCCACTGAACCGCGACCGTAAGGGAGCGGACTTCACGGTCACAGCACTAAGTGCTCTGACCGCAAAATCTATTCCTTTCCGCTTGTGGTTCAGTGCCGGAACCGAGCCGCGCGCGTAAGCAAGCGGACAAACGAAATGATCCGGTCACAGCACTAGGTCAGCAAATCTGGCTTGGTGTTATGCCAAGGGAGGGGCGCGTGAGGTGCGGACAGAGAGAAAGGAAAGTGGCTGAACTGCGGGATCGCCACCTGAAAAGCGCAGCAGAAACGGCGTGAGGGCTGCCAGGAAGCAAAAGGCAAGAACGGGAATTACGAAATCGAGGTGCGCAGCAGGCGGGTCAATAGCCGTGCATAGCACCAGCACAACGATGCAGACCAATGCAACGAGCGCGCGTATGATCTGGCCTTCCCGCACGTATTGATCCTACCAGAAAAAGCTGCTCGCCGGACCTCCAATCTCCAACTTACTGGAACCGCACCTTCACATCCGGCTTATTTTCCAAATGCACGGTATCGATAAATCGCACGCGGGCGGGGGAGAGCGTCATGACAATGGATTGCGTGCGTGTCCCGTCGCCAAAAAAGCGGACGCCCTTCAGTAGATTCCCATCGGTTACTCCGGAGGCCGCAAAAACGATCTCCCGGCCCGGAGCCAGGTCGTAGGTCGAATACACGCGGCCTGTGTCCTGGATCCCCATCGCCTGCATGCGTTCTTTCTGTTCCTGATCCTTGACGACTAGCCGGCCCAGAATCTCGCCGTTGAGACACCGCAGCGCCGCCGCGGTCAGCACGCCTTCAGGCGCGCCGCCCGAGCCCATCACCGCATGCACGCCCGTGCCCGAGACCGCCGCCGCAATGCCGGCCGAAAGGTCGCCGTCCGAGATCAGGCGGATGCGCGCTCCCGCCTCCCGGATATCGGTAATCAGTTGGGCGTGCCGCGGCCGATCGAGCACCACCACTACCAGGTCGTCCACGCCGCGCTGAAGGCGCCGGGCGACGTTTTTGAGGTTCTGCTTCACCGGAGCATCCAGGTCGACTGAGCCCTTCGCCGCCGGTCCCACCACGATCTTCTCCATATAGCAGTCCGGTGCGTGCAGCAAGCCGCCGTGTTCGGCCGCGGCCAGCACCGTGATCGCTCCACCCGCGCCGGTGGAGCACAGATTGGTGCCCTCCAACGGATCTACCGCGATATCCACACGGCGGGCATCCTGCTTCTCTTTCGATGCCCCCACCTTTTCGCCGATGTACAGCATCGGCGCCGAATCCCGCTCGCCTTCTCCAATCACGATGGTGCCGTCGATCGCGATCGTATCGAGGCAGCACCGCATCGCTTCGACGGCCGCCTGATCGGAAACATGGCCGTCTCCCATGCCCATCGTGCGCGCCGACGCAATGGCTGCATCCTCCACCACGCGCAGGAATTCGAGCGACAGATCGAACATATGGTAGTTTTCTCCTCATGGACGATAACACAGTTCTGGTGCTGTCAGACCCCACTGATCCTAGGCTCGTGATGTTGGAGACACTGCCCCCGGAGACGGCGATTGCGGTTGGAAATCGCCCGGATGCATTTGTGCGGGCGGCGCCGGAGGCGACCGTAATTCTCAATTGGGGCGGCACTCGCCCGCTGCTGGAGCAGGTGTTCCAAATGACGCCGCGCCTGCGCTGGGTGCACTCCCGTTCGGCCGGGTTGGAAGACACCATTTTTCCCGCCCTGGCCGAAAGCGACGTCACGGTCACCAACGCCCGAGGCATCTTCAGCGAGGCCCTGGGAGAATTCGTCATCGGCGCCATCTTTTTCTTTGCCAAGGATCTCCGCCGTATGGTGCGCAGCCAGATGGCCGGCATTTGGGACCAGTTCGATACCACGACGGTTTCCGGCCAGACCGTGGGCATCGTCGGTTATGGAGATATTGGCCGTGCCGCCGCCAGCCGGGCCAAGGCACTGGGGATGCGCGTGCTGGCCCTGCGCCGGCATCCGGAACAGTCCTCCGGAGATTCCCTGATAGATGAGGTCATGCCCACCAGCCGGCGCAAGGATCTGCTGGCTCGCTCCGATTATGTGGCCATCACCGCTCCTCTGACGGCTGAGACGCGCGGCCTGATCGGAGCGGATGAACTGGCGGTCATGAAACCCACCGGCGTGCTGATCAACGTCGGGCGAGGTCCGGTGGTGGATGAACCTGCCCTTATTCAAGCCCTGGAGTCCGGCCGCATCCGCGGCGCGGCCCTGGATGTATTCGAACGCGAACCTCTGCCCGCCGGACATCCGTTCTACCGCCTGGAGAATGTGCTCCTCTCACCGCACTGCGCGGATCACACGCCCAACTGGATCGACCAGGCCATGCTCTTCTTCATCGAAAACTACCAGCGGTTTCACAAGGGCGAACCATTGCGCAATGTGGTAAACAAGAGGCTTGGTTATTGAGGGTCAGATCATGCGTTTGTGCTACCTGCCGTTCTTCCTCGCGCTGGGGACCGCGGTTGCTGCCCCGCCGTACCAGCCTACCGAGGCCAACCTGAAAGCCCGCCAGTGGTTTCAGGATGCCCGTTTCGGGATGTTCATCCACTGGGGTGTCTACAGCGTACTGGGCGACGGCGAATGGGTCATGAACCAGCGCAAGATGCCCATCAGCGAGTATGAGAAGCTGGCGCCGCAGTTCAATCCCACCGAATTCCGCGCGGCCGAGTGGGTGGGGCTGGCCAAAGCCGCCGGCATGAAGTACATCACCATCACCAGCAAACACCACGACGGCTTCGCCATGTGGGCCACGCAACAGACGAAGTGGAACATCGTGGATGCCACTCCGTACCACAAGGA
>CAZMRK010000724.1:0-5767 GCA_964568355.1 uncultured Solibacteraceae bacterium
CGCACTTACTCTGCTATTCATTGTTTGCTCCCTGGCAAGGTTTCATCTCAAGTGTGCCCGCTTTATTCCTGAAGGCTCCGCGATATCTGGTGGAGATTCTGATTTAGATATAACTGGGCAAGTATTCAGTATGCGCTAGATCGGGCGCGGCAGCAAGCAAAGTAGGAGTGCGAAGCTATTGCTGGTAGCGTTGAACATCCGGGCATTGACCTATGAATATCCGCAACCGAACCTCGGGCTTGCCCGCCAGGACAGCGACTCGCGTATATGAAGAGCCGCCCAACGGCGCTGGGCTTGCGTACCCGGTTAGGACGGGATAGAGTTCTAGCAGAGGATACGTTGATGAGCCGGAACATCGGGATTTGGGCACTCGTGGGGTTCATTGTGGCGTGCTGTTGGGTTGTGATCGGGATCGCTGCGGGGGCCAGCTATAACCTCGGGCTCTCGACTGTGGTCGCAATCACCGCGCCCGCCTCGTTGGTCGGTCGGAGAATCCCGCTCACATTTTACTGGTCTATTCTCCTCAATGCCGCCATATACGCTATGGTTGGCCTCGGAACAGAAGTCCTGCGGCGACAACATCGTTGATAGAGAAGCGCAGGCACCGCTCCAACTATTGCTGAGATTGCTCGGCGAGTCGCTTTTTGATTCTTTCCTCGATCAGAGTAAAGAATTTCTCTACGTCGGCAAACGTCGTCTTCGGATCGTTGTTGTAGTCCATCAGCCGGTGCTTGTAATGGTTGCCCTTGGCCAGCACTTCGTCAATCGCAAAGCGCGCCTCTTGCATAGCCGCTCCTCTGTGCTCAAACTTCTTGGAAACTTCTGACGTCGCTTTTTCCAGTGCACAGTAGAGACTATAGGTCACCTGGGCTGCCGGGCACTCTCGGTTGTCCGAGCGATTCCACTTGGCGGGCGAATTCAATATTTCGCGGGCACGTCGCACAATGCGGAAGTCGCCCTCGCTCACGCGGGGTCTTGCATCGGATGGACCGGTAAACTTGGGGTCTTGCGCGCTGGTGAGTGCGCAAAGTCCAACGAACACGAACAGGATGCTCTTCATGGAACGTATTACGCCTGAAGCGCGAAAAGGTCCCGGGCCCCGTCCGAGCTTTCGAGGAGTACCCTAGCGCCGTAACCGTACTGTAACCATTGCTTGCGAGAATGAGGTCATCTCGCACATCGCAAACGTGAGGTGGGTGTGAACGAAATCCTCATTGTCGAAGACGACCCCGAGATGGCTACGGTGCTCCGGCAGGGTTTTGAGCAGGAAAACCTGGCGCCAACCGTTGCCGGCGACGGCGCAGAATGTCTGCGTCTGGCGCGGACGGGGCGCTTTCAAGCGATTGTGCTCGACGTGATGATTCCCATTCACGACGGCTTCGAAGTGGCGGCACAGTTGCGAAGCGAAGGCAATCGGGTACCGATTCTGCTGTTGACCGCTCGCGACTCCGTCACCGATGTCGTGCATGGCCTGGAATGCGGGGCAGAGGATTACCTGACCAAGCCGTTTTCCTTTCTCGAACTGACCGCCCGAGTGCGCGCGCTCCTGCGCCGCAATCAACCCTTCGGAGGACGCATCGCGCTGGGTGATCTGGCGATCGATCCGGCTTCACGGGAAGTGACTCGCGCGGGGCGCCGCATTCAGTTGACCAAGATGGAGTTCAATCTTCTCGCCGTCCTGGTGCAGCACGCGGGTCGTGTGGTCTCACGGCGCGATTTGGTAAATGCCGTATGGGGGCCCGCGGCTTACGTGGACGATAACAATCTGGACGTGACGATCAGCTCTCTCCGCAATCGTGTGGACCGCGGATACCCACGGCAGCTCATCCGGACGGTGCGCGGATTGGGCTACCGGCTCGAGGCGGGACAGGCGCAGTGAAATTGCCGATTCGGATACGCCTGACGGCGGTGTATAGCGGGGTGGTGCTCGCCTTCGCCGGATTGCTCGAGTGCGGCGCGTATTCGAGCGTGCGGGCGGCGATCTACTCCATTGTCGACAGGGAACTGAACAGCAGGGTTTCGGGGATCGAAGACCACATCGTTCGCCACATCGACAAATCCCCATTTCCTCAGATGGGCGCCATTCTTCAATCGCATCCTGCGTTCCAACCGGCGTTCCTCGCGGTACATGCCGGCTCCGGGCAGACGCTGTTCGAAGGCGCGGCGATGGCCGGCATCGGGCCGGCGCGCACACGGTTCAGCACGGTGCGGGGCTCCAGAGGCGCGGTTAGGCTGCTTTCGGTGCGGAGTGTGATCGGCGGGAAGCCGTACGATCTGCTGGTGGCTACGGATCTGCAGTTGGCTTCCGCAATCTTGAGCCGGTTGTGGCTGGTCATGCTGCTTTCCATTGTGCCCGTGCTGATCCTTTCCGCGACGGCCGGTTACTGGATGAGCGGCCGCGCACTGGCGCCGATCCAGAGCATCGTCATGGCGGCGCGAGCGATCGACTTCCGGCGCTTGAACCAACGTGTGCCGGTGCCCGCCACCGGCGACGAGATTGAGGGGCTAGCCGAGACATTCAATTCGATGCTGGAACGAATTGAGACGGGCTTCCGGCGGATGCGCGATTTTACCGCGAACGCTTCGCATGAGCTGCGGACGCCAGTGGCCATCATTCGCGCGGCGGCCGAAGTGGCACTGTTGCGGACGAGCGCGAGCAAGGCGTTCTACCGTGAGACTCTGGAGCGGATCCTGCGGGAATCGGAGCGAACCAGCGCTCTGCTGGAAAGCATGCTGGAGCTTTCGCGGATGGATTCGCGGGCGGATGGCATGGAATGGGAACCGGTAGAGCTGAACCGTTCCCTCGGCGATGCCGCGGAAGGTATGCAGCCGCTTGCCCTGGAGCGCGGAGTTTCGCTCGCGTTTGTGGCGGCGTCCACGCCGCTAGAAGTGCTAGCCAATGGCGAACAACTGCGACGCCTGTGGCTCATCCTGCTGGATAATGCGATTAAGTACACGCCGGCCGGCGGTTCGGTGGTCGCGCGCGTAGTGGGGAGCGGGTTACGTGCGGCAGTCGAAATCGCAGACACGGGGATTGGTATTGCGCCGGAACATCAGCCCCTCATTTTCCAGCGGTTCTACCGGACCGACAAAGTGCGCAGCCGGAACCTGGGCGGGGCCGGGCTGGGATTAGCGATCGCGCGCGAGATCTCTCTGCAGAATGAGGCCGAAATCCACGTTGTGAGCGAAGTGGAGAAAGGCTCCACCTTTTCCGTGAGCTTTTCTGCGTTGACCGATTCGCGGAGTCCCGCGAACTCGGCGGCACACGAAGTTCTCAGGTAATTCTCAGGTTCTACTAATCCCTCTGTAATTTCGGATTGTTACTCTGCCGCTACATGAGTGCTATCCGCCGTTCTGTGCGCATCGCTATGAGTTGGTCGCACCAGTGGCTGGGATTGATTCTCGGCCTGTTTTTCTCGGTGCTGGCCATAACCGGAGGGATCGTTACGTTCCGGCCGCAGATTGCGAGCATACTTTCGCCCCCTGCACCGGCGGGCGCGTGCGTTGCCGCGGTGGACTGGACGCGAGCGGAACAGGAGATCGAAACGTTCACTCATGCGCGCATTAACCGCATCTACACGCCGACGGCTCCCGACACGAGATTCCGCTTCCGGATGAAAACCGATCGCGATGCGATTTATACGCACGTCATCTACGACGCCTGCTCCGCGCGCATTTTGGGCACGGCCAACCTGGAGTGGATGGACTGGGTGGTGGACTTTCATCACAACCTGCGCGCCGATCATAGAGGCCGGCTGATAGCCGGCTGGTTCGGATTCGCACTGCTGGCGAGCGGAGTGAGCGGCCTGTTGATCTGGCTGCTCGCGCGCCCATCGATGCAGCGGCTGTTTCAGGTGCGGACGGGCCGGGCGATGCCGCGCGATTTGCATTCCCTGGGCGGAGTTTTGGGATGCGCGCTGCTGCTGATCGCCTCGTTCACCGGATTGTGGCTTTGTTTCCCGCGGACGATGCGGGCCGGGTTGGCGCTGGTAACAGATGTTCCCCAGACGGCGCGTCCGCGAGCACCCAAGACAGCCAACGAGACTTCGACTGCGGGATTGGGAGCGATCCTGAGCGCCGCCCAGCGCGCAATTCCGGATGGAACCATTCGCGAGGTGCGGCTGCCGGAAGGCAATGGATATGTGCAGGTGCGGATGTGGCGTGCAGGGGATTTCCGTTCGCTGGGCAATAACGTGGTCACGGTAAGCCGCGCTACCGCCGCAGTGGCCGCTACCGAGCTCTATGCGAACCAGCCTGGCGGGAGTCACTTCCTCCAGGCGATGGCCGGCCTGCACTACGGCGAATGGGGCGGGCTTGCGTATCGTACCGCCTACGGGATTGCGGGCTTGATCTCGGCGCTGCTGCTGGTGACCGGAGTGCTGACATGGTGGTTGCCGAAACGCGGCACCCGCCGCGCGGAGCGCAAATCAGCGCCCGTTCCTGCTGCGGCGGATGCGGTCTCGCGAGTTTCTTAGTTTCCAACGTGATTTATGTTTCGTAAATTTATCTTTGGCCTATTTGTTCTTTCGGTTACCGCGCTGGCGCAGGTGGATCGCGCTACGGTGACGGGCACGTTGCGGGATCCTTCCGGTTCCGTAGTGGCGGGCGGCCTGGTAAGCGTCGCCTATCCCAGCACGGGGTTGCGCCGCGAAGCAATCACGAACGGAGCGGGCGCGTTTCTATTCGCCGGACTACCGATCGGTCATGCCGTAGTGGATGCGTCGAAAACCGGCTTCCGATCGCTGCGCCTGGAGACGGACCTGGATGTGGGTGAAACCAAGACGCTGGACCTGACGTTTGAGGTGGCGTCGGTGGAGAGCTCGGTGCAAGTGGTGGCGCAAGCCGAGCTGGTGCGCGATTCCGCGGCGATCGGCGCCGCCTTCGAAAACAGCCAGATCAGTCATCTGCCCATCAACGGACGGAATTTCGGAAACCTGATGGCTCTCGTGCCGGGTGCTGTGGACACGGGCGGTTCGAACGTGCGCTTCCTGGGTCACGGCCCGGATGACAACAATCTGCGTATTGACGGAGTGGATGCCACGTCCGTTCGCAACCAGACGCAGAAAAGCCGGCTGCAGCTTTCCACGGAAGGCATTTCGGAGTTCCGCGTGAACACCGCGATGTACACGGCCGAATCGGGGGGCGCACCGGCGGGACAGATTGAAGTGGTGACGAAATCGGGGAGCAATCAATGGCACGGAAGCCTGTTCGAATACCTGCGCAACAGCGCGGTGGATTCGCGGAGCCCCTTTGACGGCGCAACGCTGCCGCCATTCCGGTTGAACCAATTTGGCGGGACGCTTGGCGGCAGCGTGATTCAGGACCGCACGTTCTTCTTCGTATCGTACGAAGGCCTGGTGCAGCGGCAGGGGCGTACGCAGATCGGCTTCGTGCCATCGGACGCATTCCGCGCCAAAGCTGTACCGGCGATTCAGCCTTTGCTGGCGCTGTACCCGAAGGGCCAGACTCCGGTGAACGCGAACGTGGATCAGTGGACCGGGGTCGGCAGCTCCACGCAGGATGAACACGTGGGGCTGGTTCGGATCGACCATCGCTTCACCGACAAGCTCAGTTCGTATTTCCGGTTTACCAAGAACTCCACCGATATGTTCGCGCCGAACGCGGCACTCCCGGTGGGAACGCGGAACCTGGATGCCCCCACCAGCGGCGTATTCGACTTTCTGTACCTGGTGAACCCGCGAACCACGAACGAACTCCGCCTGGGGGCCAACTATGCGGAACCGCTCAACTCCATTTCGCGGACGGG
>CAZMRK010000725.1:0-13044 GCA_964568355.1 uncultured Solibacteraceae bacterium
ATCCGCCCGGTACGCAAACCCCCGGTGCCACGCCTTTGGGGGGTAATGCCGGAAAGCCTCTTCGTTCATCTCGTATCCCCAGCCGGGCTTATCCGGAATGGGCAGATAGCCGTCCTTCACCAGGATCGGATCCTTCACCAGATCCTTGCGCGGAGACTCGTCGTCGGGGTGATACTCCAGGATCAGAAAATTCGGCGTCGAGGCGGCGAAGTGCACGTTCACCAGCGTGGCCAGCGGCCCCATTGGATTGTGCGGCGCCACCACAACATAATGCGCCTCCGCCATGGCCGCGATCTTTTTCAACTCCATCACGCCGCCGGCGAGGCAGATATCCGGCTGTACGATATCGGCAGCCTGCCGGGCCAGGATCTGGCGGAAATCGAACTTGGTGTAGAGGCACTCGCCGGTCGCCAGCGGAATCTCGAACTTGTGCTTCAGTGCCGCCAGGGCATCCACGTTTTCCATCCGGATCGGCTCTTCCAGAAACAATGGGCGGGCCGGCTTGAGCGCCTCCGCCATCTGAAACGCCCGGATCGGTTCGAACAGGGTAGCGTGCGCGTCGAACGCCAGGTCGATGTCCGGGCCCAAGGCCGCCCGTACCGCTTCGGCACGCTGCCCCGCCGCGCGGGTCACTGCATTGTAAGGCATCGCTTGAGAGCCGGGCGGATGCGGCGCCATCTTCAGCGCCGTATAGCCGTACTTGTCCACCAGCCGCCGCGCATTCTCGGCCAGTTCCCGCGGCGTCTTTCCACCCGTACCCTGATAGCAGCGCACTTTCTCGCGGCACTTGCCTCCCAGCAGCATGTGGACCGGAAGGCCGGCCGCTTTGCCGGAGATATCCCACAACGCATGCTCGATCCCGCTGATGGCCGCATTGATCACCGCGCCACCCGGAAAACGCGTGAAATTGTACAGGGTGGCCCACAGGTATTCGATATTGCGCGGATCCTTGCCCACCAGCCAGGTTTTGAAATCGGCGATGGTGGCCACGGTGGCTTCATCGGGGCCGCACGAGTAAGCTTCGCCCCATCCGTGAATGCCCTGATCGGTCAGCACCTTCACGTAACAGAGGTTGCGTCCGCCCACGCCCACGAGCGTCGTCTGGATATCCGTGATTTTCAAAGCAGGTTTGCCCGTGAAGCGCGGCGCGGTCTGGGCCAGCGCCTGGGCTTGCAGCGGCAAGCCAATGGCTCCGCCCTGCGCCAGGAAATCCCGTCGTTTCATGTCACGACAGTTTATCCTATAGCCAGTGTTCTGGTTTTGGTTCTTCGCCGGCTCCGCGCTCTTGCTGGCGCTCTTGTCTCTGCGTGGAGAACGCCGCCGCGCCGCCTATGTAGCGGCCCGCCTGGCCGAGTCTCCCCCGCCCCACTGGCCGCCGGTCACCGTGTTTGTGCCGGTGAAAGGAGCAGATGAGGGCTTGCGCGAAAACCTGGAGGCCCTCAGCACACTCGACTATCCCGATTACGAATTGATCATCACCGCGGCTCACGCCGCCGACATTCCACCGGGCGTGCTGCCGGCGCGGGCCAAGATCGTGCTGGCTCACGGCGAGGATCCCGAAACCGGCGAGAAGATCCAGAACCTCGCGGCAGCCGTGCGCGCCGCCCGCAAGTTCACCGATGTCTACGCCTTCGCCGACTCTGACGGACGAGTGGCGCCCGGCTGGCTCAAGGCCCTGGTACAACCCCTGGGCGAGAAGGGGGTAGGCGCGGTCACGGGATACCGCTGGTATGCTCCGGATCCGCCGGATTTCTGGTCGCTGATGCGCAGCGTCTGGAACGCCCCCATCGCCGGCACGCTCGGACCGGGCGACAACCGCTTCGCCTGGGGCGGCGCCATGGCGATCTCGCGCGAGGTCTTCCAGTCCGCACAGGTAACCGCCTGGTGGAACCAGGCCGTCAGCGACGACTACGCTCTGAGCGCCGCCGTGCATGCCGCGGGCCTGCGCATCGTCTTCGCTCCCGGAGCCATGGTCGCCTCTACCGACCACATCACCGCAAGCGCTTTCCTGCGCTGGGCGCGGCGGCAGATGCTCATCACGCGCGTCTGCTATCCGCGGCTCTGGTGGCCGGCGCTCGCGGCGCACGTGCTGTATTGCGGCGGCATGGTCGCGGCCATCCTCGCCTCCGCCTGGGGACATCGCGGCGCCGAATGGATCCTGCTCGCGCAACTGACTCCCGGCATGGTCAAGGGCATGAATCGCTCCGCTCTCGCCCGGCTGTCCCTGCCCGGCCAGCAGGCCTGGTTCCGGCGCCACGCCTGGGTCCACACCTGGTGGGTGCCCCTGGCCACCTGGGTGTGGCTGATCGCACTGATCGCCTCGGCGGCCGGGCGCACCATCGAGTGGCGCGGCCGGCGTTACCGGCTGCGACCGCTCGCCTCTCCTTCGTCCGCTCCTCCGGCCTCAGAGCGGCCCCGGGATGAATCTGGGATACAATGATCGCGAAGGCATAAAAGCTCGGGAGGGCATATGGATTCGACATTTGTTTCACGGCGCGAAGTGTTGGCCGGCGCCTCTGCCGTGCTGGGAGGACTAGCAGTGAACCGTCGAGCGCAGGCTCGTCCGGCGCCGGTCTCCACGGTAGCGGTCGCCCGCTGCCGCAGCTATCAGGAAGATCTCGTCGCCAGGCTCGGCACCATGTTCGACCAGATCGGCGGGATCGGCCCGCTGGTCAAAGGCAAGACGGTCGCGCTAAAGCTCAATCTTACCGGGCAGCCCCAGCGCTTCCCTATCGATCCCGCCTTGCCCTATCGGACTCAGCCGGATACCGTGCTGGCTACCGCCCACCTGCTGGCGCGCGCCGGCGCCCGGCGCATCCGCATTCTCGAAACATTTTTTCCGGCCGGCCAGGATATGGCCCTATGGGCTCGCTATCAGCTCGACATCCAGGCCATCAATAACGTGGGCTGCAAAGTCGAGTGGGAGAACGCCCAGAACCTGGGCCACGGCAAAAAGTACGTGCGGGTGAAGGTTCCGAGCCAGGCCTTCCTGTTCCCGGCATACGAGCTGAATCACTCCTTTGTGGACTGCGATACCTATGTTTCGCTCTCGAAACTGAAAAATCACTGGATCGCCGGCGTCACCATGGCGCTCAAGAATAATTTCGGCATCACCCCGTGCTCGCTCTATGGCGGCGATTGCGGCGCCAGCGGCAATGAAAACCCCACCAAGGAGCGGGCGCCGGTATGCCACAGCGGCACGACTCCCACTCCGTCCGGTGTGCCGGTGGAGTTGGACGCCTCCTCGCCCCGTGACCCGGGCTATCGCGTGCCCCGGATCGTAGCCGACCTTGCCCAGGTCCGCCCCATCGACCTGGCCATCGTGGACGGCGTCGAGTCGATCCGCGGCGGCGAGGGTGCCTGGAATCCGGGCGTGCAGAAGATTACACCCGGCCTCCTGCTGGCGGGCAAGAATCCCGTTTGCGTCGATGCCGTCTCCATGGCCGTGATGGGTTACGATCCCAAAGCGGACCGAGGCACCAAGCCGTTCCTGCACGGCGACAATGCCCTGAAGCTGGCCGAAGCGGCCGGCGTCGGGTCAACCGATCTCTCGCGTATCGAGGTCGCCGGGCTCACCGTTCGCGAGGCCCTGCACGATTTTGGCCCAGGTCCCATTGGCAGAAAGATATAATTCTTACGATAGGAGAATTTCGAATGGCCAAAGGTATGGACCGCGGCAGAAAAGAAACGAAAAAGCCGAAGAAGAAGAAATAAGACCGGCCGCGAAGGGGCGCGGAGAGCGCGCGTGACGCTGGTCCGCGCCCGGCGTCCTTCTCGCGGCGTATTTTTTGGGAGGAAGCATGCGTACCCCTTGGGTAGAGAAGCCACAAAACGACCGGATCCGCACCCAGATCCACTATGCCCGCCAGGGCAGGATCACTGAGGAGATGGAATATGTAGCCCGGCGGGAAAAGTTATCGGCCGAGCTCATTCGCTCCGAAGTCGCCAGGGGCCGCCTGATCATTCCCGCCAATATCCATCATCGTAATCTCGAGCCAATGGCTATCGGCGTGGCCTCCGCCTGCAAAATCAACGCCAACATCGGCAACTCGGCGGTTACCTCCAACATAGATGAAGAGCTGGACAAGCTGCGCTATTGCGTGAAGTACGGTGCCGATACCGTGATGGATCTCTCTACCGGCGGCGACATCCCGCGCATCCGGGAAGCCATCATCCGCAACTCGCCGGTACCGGTGGGAACGGTGCCGATCTATGAGGCTCTCTCCCGTGTGCGGCGCCTGGAAGACTTGAGCGCCTCCCTGATGCTGGAGGTGATCGAAGAGCAGGCCGCCCAGGGCGTGGATTACATGACCATCCACGCAGCCGTCCTGGTACAGCACATTCCGCTCACCACGCGCCGGGTCACCGGCATCGTGAGTCGCGGCGGCTCCATTCTGGCCGAGTGGATGGTGAAGAACCACAAGCAGAATATGCTCTATGAGTGCTTCGAGGATATCTGCAAGATCTTCCAGAAGTACGACGTGAGCTTTTCCCTGGGAGACGGGCTCCGGCCTGGCAGCGTGGCCGATGCCAGTGACGAAGCCCAGTTCGCGGAGCTGAAGACCATGGGCGAACTCACGAAAAAGGCCTGGGAATACGACGTTCAGGTGATGATCGAAGGTCCCGGACATATTCCTATGGACCAGATCGAGCTTCAGGTCGAAAAGGAAAAGGAGCTGTGCTACGAGGCTCCCTTCTACACCCTGGGGCCGCTGGTCACCGACTTCGCACCCGGCTACGATCACATCACCTCGGCTATCGGCGCGGCCATGATCGGCTGGTATGGCGCCTCCATGCTCTGCTACGTGACGCCCAAAGAGCACCTGGGCCTGCCCAACCGCGAAGACGTCAAGCAGGGCATCATCGCTTATAAGATTGCCGCGCACGCCGCTGATATCGCGCGCCATCGTCCCGGTGCACGCGACCGCGACGACGAGCTCTCCCGGGCACGCTATCGCTTCGACTGGAATCGCCAGTTCGATCTCTCGCTCGATCCGGAAACCGCGCGGGCCATGCACGACGAGACCCTTCCCGAAGAGGGCTTCAAAGATGCGCACTTCTGTTCCATGTGCGGGCCGAAGTTCTGCTCCATGAACATTTCCGCAAAGGTGGAAAACTTCACCAGCGCTGACGCCGAAGCAGTCTTGAACGAAAACCTGGTACAGATATCGGGCAACGACTGAAACTTACCATCGCTCTGCTGTTGTGGCTTTCTGGAGGACTTGTGTCTGCATCAGAAGCACCCCTGAACCTGATTGTTGATACGGATGTGGGAAGTGACGATCTGTTGGCCATTTCCTTTCTCCTCTCTCGTCCCGACATCAAAATCGAGGCGTTCACCGTAGCCAACGGCCTGGCCCACGTGCCTGCGGGCGCGGAGATTCTGCTCCGGCTCGAAGGAGCGGCGGGGACCTTGATTCCGGTCTATCTCGGCCGGGAATCGCCGTTGCGGGGAGACGTCCATTTTCCAAAAGCCTGGCGCCAGCAGAGCGATACGCAGCCGGGCGTCGAACTCCCTCCGCCCATCAGCCGTCCACAGCAGGAAAGCGCGGTGGACTTCCTGAAGAAGCGCCTGGCCGACACCAGTAAGCCGGTGACCATCCTGGCCCTGGGCCCGCTGACCAATCTGGGACAGCTTTTCCAGGAAAGCCCGGCGTCGACGGCCGCGGTCCGCCAGTTGATCATCATGGGCGGCGCGGTGGGTGTCCCCGGAAACGCTCCTGAAAACGCCAAAAGTCCCGTAGCCGAGTGGAACATCTACGTGGATCCTTACGCCGCGCAACTGGTTTTCCAGGCCGGCATGCAGCCGCTGCTGGTGCCCCTCAACGCCACGAATACGGTGCCCATTGGAGAAGATTTCGTGAAGCAATTCCGCGCGCAGGCGCACACGCGGCTGGGGACCATTGTGGACGAAGTGCTGGCCGGCGATCAGCCGTATATCCACCAGCATTCGTTCTACGCCTGGGACCCGCTGGCTGCCGTCGCCGTGGCGGAGCCTTCGGTGGTGACGCATTCTCCGATGTATGTGGAGGTCATCCAGCAAGCCGGCCCGACGCTCGGAGAAACCGCGGCAATCCCCGGCCAGCAGCCCAATCTGGAAGTATCCACCAGCGCTTCCGCCGATATCTTCCGCCAGACTTTCCTGGCAGCCTTTTCGCAGTAGCGAATCGTCATTGCCGCCTGCTGGCACGGAACCGCGCGCGAAGCAAGCGGACCAACGATCTCTCCCGCACCGCAAATGTCGAAAGTATTCGGACCGTTCCGCCGATAAGAAACTAAGGCGAAGCCGAATACCAGTTCCGCGGAAGGACAGATCTTGATGAATTCGCAGATGACGATTGGAAAGAAGTTCGCGTTTACTTGCGCCACGTTGGTTTTTCTTGCGGCCGCCTTGGCGGCCGTTTCCTTATATAGCAGCCATACTGCGCTTACCGGCATCCGGACGCTGGTAACGGATGCCATGCCGGGTATCTATTACTCCGACCAGATCAGGGCAGATGTCCTGGACCTGCGGGCGAATATCTGGCGCCACGTCGCTGCCTCTGACCCCAACACGCTGGCCGAGATCGAGCGTACCAACAGCGAGATCAGGCGGAAGCTGTCCGAAGACCTCGATCGCTACGAAAAAAGCATTACGCAGGCGGAAGATCGCGCGGAATTCGCCAGGATCAGGCCGGTTGTAGGCCGGTATCTGCAGGGTTGGGAACGGGTTCGCTCCATCAGCCGGGAAGGGAAGAATGCGGAAGCCGAGGCCATGATGACCCATGAGATTACTCCGATCTTCATGGAACTGAAGGCCGCGCTCGATGCCAGGTCGGACTGGAACAAACAATATGGCGATCGGATCGGCTCCGCTGCCGATGCATCGGCGCGCCGTGGAGAGTTCCTGACCTGGATGCTCACGCTGATTGCCGTGGGCGCCGGAGCAGGTCTTGCGATTCTCATCATCCGCGGGATGTCACGGGACTTGAATCAGATTGTGAATGAGCTTTCCGCCGGCGCGGAGCAGGTCTCCAGCGCCGCCTCGCAGGTGTCGTCCTCCTGCCAGTCGCTGGCCAAGGGTGCTTCGGAGCAAGCCGCTTCGCTCGAAGAAACTTCCGCCTCGAGCGAGGAGATTAACTCCATGGCCCAAAAGAACACCGAAAACTCCCGCTCTGCCGCGCAACTGGTTTCGCAAACGCAACAAACGATTATGCAGACGAACCAATCCCTGGAGCAGATGGTGGGCGCCATGGGAGAAATCAATGCCTCCAGCGACAAGATCTCCAAAATCATCAAGATCATTGATGAGATCGCCTTCCAGACGAATATCCTGGCTTTGAACGCGGCGGTGGAGGCCGCTCGGGCCGGTGAGGCAGGCATGGGGTTTGCCGTGGTCGCCGATGAAGTCCGCAGTCTCGCCCAGCGCTGCGCGCAGGCCGCTAAAGACACCGCCGTACTGATTGAAGAATCGGTCACCAAGTCCAATGAGGGCAAAGTCAAAGTGGATCAGGTAGCCGCGGCCATGAATACCATCACGCAGTCTTCCGGGAGCGTGAAGACCCTGGTAGATGAGGTCAGCCTGGGCAGCGAAGAGCAATCCCGCGGCATGGAACAAATTGCCAAGGCCATCACCCAGATGGAGCAGGTGACCCAGACCACCGCTGCCGGCGCCGAAGAAGGCGCTTCGGCCGCCGAAGAATTGAATGCGCAATCGGAAACGCTGAAAGACATCGTGATGCGTCTCACCGCGCTGGTCGGCCGGAGCAACGATAGAACCGGCATCTCGCTTCCGGTCAAGTCCAAAGGCTTGCCCGCGCTGCTTAGCGCTCGCCCGCAGAAATTGGATTCCGGCAGCCCGGTCGTCGCGAAGACCCCTCAACGCGGCGCCGGCCCCACTCGCGCCGCAAACCCGATCGATCCTTCCGAGTTGCCCTTGGACGATGATTTCAAGTCTTTCTAAGCGGAGGGCGCATCGCCTCCCGCCGTGGGCCGGATGATCCGCCGGGCAAAGAATCCGGTCCACGTTTTTTTGCCGGCGATGCGGGCTTGCCCCTCTACCATTTGGGTTATGATTGTCCGTAATTGGACATGACCCGTAAACTTGCTTCGCTCCTGCTGGCCGCTGGGGCGGTCTTACCGGCTGCCAGTCTTCCCGTTCCGGTGCCCCCCAAACAGTTCGCCGTCATGGCGTGGGGCGGCGCTCCGTCCGACCCGGAGCACCTTCGCGGCATGAAAGAGGCGGGCCTCAACATTGCCGGATTCTGCAAGGCAGACGACCTCGAACGCGTTCGCGCGGCCGGCCTCACCTGCTTCGTCACCGATCCGCGCGTCAATGGATACGACTGGATGAAACTGCCGCCCGAAGCGGAAATCCGCAAGAACATCACGTCCCTCCAGCAGCAGGTGGGCAGCAACCCCGCCGTCATGGGGTTTTACCTGCGGGATGAGCCTTCGGCCAACCTAATGCCGGGCATGGGCAAGGTCTCCGCCATCCTCCACGAAGCCATGCCCGACAAGTGGCCCTATGTAAACCTCTTTCCTTATCGCGTGCCGGCCGACCGTCTGGGCACGGATAACTACGATGATTACGTCCGCATGTTGGTGAAGACCATCGGCCAGCCGTTCCTCAGCTATGACAACTACTCGCTGGTCGGCGGCCAGATGCTCGATTTCTTTTACAACAACCTGGAAATTGTCCGCCGGCTCGGTCTCGAAACGCATACGCCCTTCTGGAATTGCATCCTGGCCAACTCTCACTTCAACTACATGGAGCCCTCGGACGCGACGTTTGCTTTACAGGTTTACGCCACCATGGCCTACGGTGGAAGGGGCATCCAATATTTCACCTATTTCTCGCCGGAGATCGGCAACTACCGGATGGCCGCCGTGGATCAGTTCGGCCATCGCACGCCCACCTGGGACATGCTGCGCCGCATCAATCTCCAGATCCACGCGCTGGCCCCTACCCTGGCGAAACTGCATAGCACCGGGGTCTATCACTACCCCGATGTGCCGGAGAAGGCCAAGCCGCTCAGCGCCAGTAAGCTCATCCGCAGCGTCCAGATGACCCAGCGCCTGGTGCAGGCGCCGGCTGGAGGGCGCTGCCTGATCGGCGAATTTGAAGATGCGCAGGGTCGCCCCTACTTCATGATCGTGAACAAGGATCTGAACCATTCCTTTCAGTTTCGAATCGACCTCAGTCAGCCGAACCGCAAGCTTATCCGCATCTCCAACTACACTGGCAAAGAGGAGCCGTTCGGGCGTGAGATGGACTGGCTGGCGCCTGGTGCGGGAATCCTTTTTCGCGTCGAATAAATCATGAAAACCGTCAATCTGGCAATGCTCGGCTCCGGCTTCGTAGCCGATTTCTATATGCAGGGGCTGGCCAATGTCAACGGCCAGCAGGTTGTGGTCAACTATTCGCGGACCGCGAAAAAGGCGCGCGCATTCGCCTCCCGGTGGGGCATCCCGGGCTCGTCCACGGACCTGCAGGAGATCATCTCCCGCGCGGATATCGACCTTTACGTCATCGCTCTCCCCAATGAGGAGCATATGCCCGTGGCGCTCGCCCTGGCCAAGGCCCGGCGCAACCAGGTCTGCACCAAGCCCCTCGGCCGCAACCGCCGCGAAGCCAAGGCCATGTGGGAAGCGGCGCGGAAGTCCGGGGCCATCCATGGCTACGCCGAAACCGAAGTCTTCGCGCCCTGCGTGGTCAAAGGGCGTGAAACCATCGAACGCGGTGGTGTGGGCCGCGTCATCTGGGTGCGCTCCCGGGAATCCCACAGCGGTCCGCACTCTCCCCATTTCTGGGACGTCCAAAAGACCGGCGGAGGCGCCATGAATGACCTCGGATGCCACTGCATCGCCGCCGCCCGCTACTTCTTCGGCAAACAGGACGACCGGATCGTGGAGGTGATGGCCTGGGGCGATACCTTCGTCCATGGCGCCAAAACCAAAGGGGAGGACAACGCTCTGCTCGTGCTGCGCTTCGCTTCGGGCGGCATCGGCCATTGTGAACTCTCCTGGACCACGCTGGGCGGGCTCGATCTGCGCAACGAGGTCCATGGCTCGGAAGGATCTATCTTTACCGACGTGACCCGCGGCACCCCCATCGCCAGCTTTACGCGCAAATCATCCGGATACGTTGTAGAAAAAGCCGACATTGATTTCGGCTGGACCAGGCCGCTGCCCGAAGAAGCCTTCGCCTATGGCTACCAGGCCGAGATGCGCCACTTCGTCGAGTGCGTACGCGACGGCAGGGCGCCGCGCGAGACCTACGAAGACGGATATATCGTCAACTGCGTGTTGGACGCGGGTTACGAATCCATGCGCTCCCGCAAATGGGTCAAGGTGCGCTATTGAGCCCGCCGGAGCGGCAACGGATCGTCTTGGCCGTGGGTCTGCCGGGCTCTGGCAAATCCACCTACCTGGGCCGCCTGGGGAGCCGTCCGCTTTCTTCCGATGAGGTTCGCCTGCTGCTCGCCGACGATGCCACCGATCAGACCATCCACGTGCGCGTCTTTCTGACCCTGCGCTACCTGCTGCGGCACCGTCTGGCGATCGGCCGCCCGGTGACCTACATCGATGCCACCCACCTCACGCCGGAGGAGCGGCAGCCCTACCTGGCCATCGGCCGGGCTTTCGGCTGTGACGTCGAAGCGCTTTATTTCGATGTGCCTGTGGAAATCTGCCGGGAGCGCAATCGCCTCCGGCGGCGCGTGGTTCCGGAAGATGTGCTCGACCGCATGGAGGCCAAGCTGGTTCCGCCGACGCTCGCCGAAGGGTTCTCCAAAATTACCGTTGTCAGCCCTTAGAATCCGCTGGGAGCGATCCAGTAGCTCTCGCGCCACTCTCCGCCCGCGGGGACGCTCTGCAGTTCCTTGTAGATCCCCCGGTGCGCGAGATTGAAGCCATTGGTAATCATCGACATCGGCTCGAAGCAGATGAAGCCCTTGCCGGAAGGTGAATACACTACAGCCACCGTGTACTTGGCGCCATAGGTCACCGAGATCTTTTCCCGCTTGCCCTCCACCCAGAATCGGGCCTTCCCGTCAGCATCGCGCACGAGGTTGCCGAAAACATCGTCAAACTGCACGCCGGCAAGAGGCTGCGGATCGGCAAAAGAGACCGGCTTGCGCTCTCCAGTGGGGATCAGTTCTTTGGAAAGCTCCAGGTGATCCCGCGCCGCCAGGTGGACCTTCCATTGGTCTTGCGGCGCGTCGTGGAGCTGGAAATACGGATGGAAGCCGATGCCCACCGGCATGGGCATTGTGGAATGATTCAACAGCCGGGTTTCGACCTCCAGCACGCCGTCCCGCAGGCGGTAGGTCATCTCGATGGTATGGGCGAAGGGAAATTGGGCCATCAGCTCCGGGTGTTTCCAGAATTCCAGGCGGCTGGTCACCTGCGCCGCGTGGTCATCCGCGGTGGCCGAGACCACCTCCCACAGGGGGGAGAAGGTGAGCAGCCCATGAATCGGCTTCCGGTTGTTGTCCCGCCGCAGATTACCGATCTCCGAATTCAGCAGGAACTTCTTTCCGCCGGCCCAGAAAGCATCCCCGTCGATCCGATTCGCCCAGGGGGCCAGAAACGGATTTCCACAGAGCGCCGGCTTCGCACGAAACTCGCCGAGGCGTTCGAACGGCACCCAGAACGCATTCTTTCCATGGACCTTTAGTTCATAAGCAAGATTACCCAACGAAGGAGCTACGGAGACCTCCGTAGCGTGCGCGGAATCGGCCAAACGGACCACCGCGAGATCATCTACGTTGATTTTTTGAACAGTATAGTTCGCAGCTTGAGCCATATAGGGGAAGAGTAGGAGCGGGAGCGTGGCCGTTTTCATGGTTATTTGTCGTTTTGGGCGGCATCCGGATCGCGCAGGTCCAAAGTGGTTTCTTCCTGGCAGCACCAACACGGTCCGGGGGCGTAGGTGCGTATGGAGCAGGTGTCGCACCAGTAGGTGATCACCTTCAGATGACCATTTTTATGGACAAACATGGCCTTGGTGAATAGAGGGTCCACCTGAAACTTATCGGGGCCAACGAAATGGCCCTTGGCTTCCAGATCAAATCCGTTGAGACGCTTATCGGTGAGCACTTTCTGCGTGCCCTCGTCACCTTCCAGGATAATGCGTTGATTGCCGGCGGTTTGAAGGACCGGAGGCTGATTGGGTGCCTGGACCAGTTTCCCGCGAACAGAGACCGATTTCGGTGATTCGGCGAAACCAGTCACACCCAGAAAAAACATCAAAACCAGCAGACAGTATCGCATTTGCTTCTATTGTAGCCCCGGGGGAAGGATGGCCCTGAGTTACACTGAAGGCAGTTAGCTGCGCTCATGGCTTCCCAGGAAACGGCCTCCCATCCGGTTGTAAACCCGTGGATCATCGCCATCTCGGTCATGCTGGCGACATTCATGGAGGTGCTGGACACCACCGTAGTGAACGTGTCGCTGCCGCATATCGCCGGCAGTATGTCATCCAGCGTGGAAGAGGCCACCTGGGCGCTGACCTCCTACCTGGTGGCAAATGCCATCGTCCTGCCGATGACGGGCTGGCTGGCGAATTTTTTTGGACGCAAGCGCCTGCTGATCTCGGCGGTTACCGGCTTCACGGCGGCATCTTTCCTCTGCGGCCTGGCGCCCAATCTGTTCACGCTGATTTTCTTCCGCGTCGTGCAGGGGGCTACCGGCGGGGCGCTCCAGCCGCTTTCCCAAGCCGTTATGTTGGAGGCCTTCCCGCCCCAGGACCGGGGCAAAGCGATGGCTTTCTGGGGGCTGGGAGTGGTGGTGGCGCCGATGCTCGGCCCGGTGCTGGGCGGATGGCTGACCGACAGCTATAGCTGGCGCTGGGTGTTTTATATCAACATCCCGGTGGGGATCGCTTCGGTGGTCATGACCCGCATGTTTATCTTCGATCCCCCTTATATCCGGCGCGGTTCCTCGCGGATCGATTACTGGGGCATGGGGTACCTCGCCTTAGGGATCGGCGCGCTGCAGGTCGTACTGGATAAGGGGCAGGAAGACGACTGGTTCGGTTCCAATTTCATCCTTACGCTGTCC
>CAZMRK010000726.1:0-8646 GCA_964568355.1 uncultured Solibacteraceae bacterium
GTCCCTCAACCTGATGAAGTACGTCGGGCCGGACGGGCAGTTCGACGTCGAAGCCTTCCGCCATGCCGTCGACACCATGATCCTCGCGCAGGAGATCATCGTCGACAACGCCAGCTATCCGACCGAGAAGATCGGCCAGAACTCGCACGACTACCGCCCGCTCGGCCTCGGCTTCGCCAATCTCGGCGCGCTGCTGATGTCGATGGGCGTGCCGTATGACAGCGAGCAGGGCCGGGACTACGCGGGAGCCATTACGGCGGTGATGTGCGGCCAGGCCTACCTGACCAGCGCCCGGATCTCGGAAGCCATCGGCCCGTTCCCGGGCTATGCGGTCAACCAGCAGCCGTTCCTGGAGGTGATCCGGATGCACCGCGATTCGGTGAACCAGATCAACAGCCGCAATGTTTCCACCGATCTGTTTCAGGGAGCCATCCACTGCTGGGACGAAGCCCTGGAACTGGGGCGCCGCGCGGGCTATCGTAATGCGCAGGTCACGGTGATCGCGCCTACCGGCACGATCGGCTTCATGATGGATTGTGACACCACCGGTATCGAGCCCGACCTGGCGCTGGTGAAGTACAAGAAGCTGGTGGGCGGAGGCGTGATCAAGATCGTCAATAACACCGTGCCTCAGGCGCTCATCAAACTGGGCTACAAGCCGGACCAGGTGGAGCGCATCGTATCCCATATCGATTCCACGGGCACGATTGAAGGAGCGGCCGATCTGAAGCCCGAACACCTGGCGGTTTTCGATTGCAGCTTCCGGCCCCAGAACGGCACGCGCTCCATCCACTACATGGGTCACATTCGCATGATGGCCGCCGTGCAGCCGTTTATCTCCGGCGCAATTTCGAAGACCATCAACATGCCGGAAGAATCCACGGTGGAAGACATCATGGAGGCGTACACCGAGAGCTGGCGGCTGGGCCTGAAGGCGGTTGCCATCTATCGCGACAATTCCAAGAAGGTCCAACCGCTGAGTTCCGGAAGCGGCAGCAAGAGCGAGAAGAAGGCCGCGGCAGGGGCGCAGACCGTGGCGCCCACCGAGAAGGTGGTATTCCGTCCCGTTCGCCGGAAATTACCGGACGAGCGACGGTCCATCACTCATAAGTTCTCGATCGGCGGCCATGAAGGTTACATCACCGTCGGGATGTACGACGACGGGATGCCGGGTGAGATTTTCATCACGATGGCGAAAGAAGGATCGACCATCTCCGGCCTGATGGACAGCTTCGCCACCGCGATCAGCTTCGCCCTGCAATACGGAGTACCTCTCAAGTTCCTAGTCGACAAGTTCGCGCATGTGCGTTTCGAACCCAGCGGCTGGACTGGCAACGCCCAGGTGCCCTATGCCAAGTCCATCATGGACTACATCTTCCGCTGGCTCGGCGCCAAGTTCCTGGGGCCGGAGTACGGGGTGAGCGAGGCCGGCGAAACGCTTGCGCTACGGCCGACAGAAGCCGATCCCCAGCAGGAACTGCCTTTCACGGCGACGATAACCGACGCGCCGTTGTGTTCGGAATGCGGCTCCATCATGACCCGTAACGGCAGTTGCTACAAATGCGGCAACTGCGGTGGTACCAGCGGCTGTAGTTAAGTCCACCGAATCGCGGCGGGGAGCTTGCGTCCCGCCGCCTCTCCGTTTTACGGTAGTCCCATGCGTATCGGGTTCCTTGCGGCGGGACTTGCACTGCTCACCGGCTGTTCTTCCACTCCCGCCAGGAAAGAGGCAGGGTCACGGGTGATGCAGTTGACGATCGCTGCCGACGAAGAGTTTCGCACCCGTCCAGACTGGGAAAATGTGCTGCGCCGGCGGGTAGCAGCTATTTCGCAGGTTTGGGAGAAGGAGTTCGCCATCCGCTGGAAAGTAGCGGTGGTGAATCCCTGGGTATCGGAGAACGGGGCCAACGGGGAACGTCTTCACACGGCATTGCGCGGCGCGACGGCGGGCGGCTCGGCGCTCCAGCTTGGCATGGCGGGGCAATCTCCAACCGATGGATCTCTGGGGTTTGTGGCTCCTTTCACCCGGGTGCTGGTGGTCTACGATTTTCCGCAGAAATCGGAGGCCCAGAACACCGCGATTCTCTCGCAGCAACTGGCGCGGCTGTTCGGCTCCTGGGAATCGGGCGAGCCTACTTCCCTCGACTTCAGTCCTCAGGCGAAGGAAGTGATCGCGCTTACGCGCAACATCGATTTCGTCGCCGGCATTCACGGCATGGACGCGGCGTTGACCAAAAAGCTCGACGAGCTGTACGCTGCTTCAAAGGGCGATCCCGCGCGGAGTCCGGTGTGCCTGGCACATACGCGCGCCGGCGAAGAATTTCTGAGCCTCAACCGCACGGAAGCAGCGATCATCGAACTGCGCCAGGCCCTGGACGCCGACCCGAACAATGGGCGGTTGCATGAGGACCTCGGCATGGCACTCGTAGCAGCCAACGAGATTCCCTCCGCGATTGACGAGTATCGCAAGGCAGTGCAGCTTCAGCCCGAATCGGCGGGGGCACGCGCCAATCTCGGGTCGCTGCTGACCCGTTCCGGACACTGGCAGGAAGGCAATGCGGAGATTCGAAAGGCGCTCGAACTCCGGCCGGGCCAAGCCAGCCTGCATTTCACGCTGGGCAGCGCCCTGATGCATACCCCGGGCCAGATCGACGCGGGGATTGCCGAGGTACGGGAGGGGCTACGACTGGATCCGCAATCGATGATCGGCAGGGCGCTACTCGAAAACGCCGAGCAGTTCCGCGCAGAGGCGGCCAAGGCCAGATGAAGGCGCTCTGGCTGCTTCCATTGCTGACGGCGCTGGGGTGGGGCCAGGCCTCGCACCCGCGCATGTTGGACGCGCATGTGCACCACAACGGCGACCCGGCGTTCCTGCAAAAACTGGTAGAAAAGCTCGCCGCGCATGACGCCGCGGCGTTTCTTCTGGTTCAGCCGAAGGATCTGGACAGCGTCAAACAGTTCATGGCCGCCCATCCGGGGCGCCTGATCGGACTGGGTGATATCAAGCTGGACGATCCCCAGGCGCTGGCCCTGGTGGACCGCTTTCACGAGGCCAGCTTCCGGGGCCTGGGCGAGATCAGCGGGCCGCGCAAAGACTACCACGACAAGAGCTATTGGCCCATCTACGAGCGCGCGGAAAAGTACCACATGGTTCTGCTCTTCCACACGGGCATCGTGAGCCGGCCCCGGCCGGACGTGTCCACGGATGTGAGCTCCGACCGGATGCGTGTCTCCACCATGGACAATATCGCGCGGAAGTTTCCGAAGCTGACGATCATCGCGGCGCACCTGGGCAATCCGGACTATGCCTGGGCAGCCGAAATGGGGCGCTGGAATCCGAACCTGTTCTTCGATGTCTCCGGCTCCACGCTGATCAAGAAGCAGGAAGACTACACCTTCTTCAAATCCATTTTCTGGTGGTCCGGGGTGGCCAGCCCGCATACGCCCAAGGGCGGCCCCAGCGCGTTCGAGAAGCTGGTGTTCGGCTCCGATGTTTTTGGCGGCGACCTGGAAGAGTTCGACCGGGAACTGGATCGCTATCAGAAGATGCTGGCCGCCTGCGGCGTGCCACCGGAAGCGCAGGAAAACATCTTCGGCGGCACGCTCTGGCGGATTCTCGAGAAGCAGTAAGCCGGGTTGTACCCGGGAACCACTCGCTCACGGGGCCGGTCAATCAGAAATACAATTTCAGCGCGAACTGGCCGATGCGGGCCGGTTGCGAAGTGGAGAAAATCTTGCCGCCGACCGCCGGCAGGTCCACGTTCGGATTCGGATTGCTGAGGTTGGTCACGTTGAATACGTTGAAGTATTCAGCGCGGAACTGCAGGAAGATCCGCTCGTTGAAGTGGAAATCCTTATGCACCGAAAGGTCCTGGTTGGACAGGCCGGGACCACGCAGGATATTGCGGCCGGCGTTGCCGATGGTGTACATGGCGGGAACCGGGAAGTCGGCGATATTGAACCATTGGTCGCGGGTCTGGTTGGCGACCGATCCAGTACCGGCGACGTTGGGCCGCAGGCCGTAGGAGCGCCCCGTACCGGTAGGATCGGCTGAGCCGAGCGCCGGCGTGTAGGGGAAGCCTCCCTGGAAGGTCAGGATGCCGGCCAACTGCCAGCCGCTGATCAGCTTGTCGGCAACACCGTGGACGCTGCCACCGATCGGTTTGCCGCGGCCGAAGGGCAGTTCGAGCAGGAAGCTCGCCACCAGGCGCTGGTTGAAGTCGAGATCTGAGGGTCCCCACATGGTGCGGTAGTTGTACGGATTGTCGACGCTGCCTCCGCTCTGATCCTGGGTTCCCATATCGAGCGAGCGGCCCCAGGTGTAGCCGATCAGGAACTGGTATCCCTTGGAGAAACGTTTTTCGAGCTTGACCTCCATGGCGTTGTAGCTGCCGTTGCCGGAGTTGTCCCAGTAGCTGCCCTGGGAGAAACGCGGATTGGGCCGCCGCTGCTGCACCGGGCGGGTATCGCCGGGCGAGATGGCCGGGTAGTTGGCCGGAAGATTCTGCATCTCCAGGTGCCGCGACTGGTTGCCCACGTAGGCGACTTCGAGAGCGAGGTCGTGCGCCAGTTCGCGCTGGATCGCGAAGTTGTACTGGTACATGCGCGGCGTCACCATATCGGGGTTGAAGCCATAGGCCAAGGCCGTGGTGAAGCTGGCGTTGGAGCTGAACGGCGGGAAATAATTCTGAATCTGGCGCTGCGGGATGCCGCCGACAGTGGGCTGCAGCAGGGATTCGTCCACGATGAACGGCACGTTGATGATCGGCGTAGAGACGGAATTGTTGCCGCTGGTCATCATGTAGAAGATCCCGCCACCGGCGCGGATCACGGTCTTGTTGTCGTTGAACGGACGCCAGGCGAGACCGGCGCGCGGAGCAAAATCGCGCCAGTGCTGCCGCATCAAAGTATTGGGCAAACCGGCGGCCGAGGGGGACTCGATCACATCCTGGAAGACGGGATAGGCGAACTGCGCCACCTGCTGCGTGGTCAGGTTGATCTGGCCGTTGGGCTGAGTCTGAACCTGGACCTTATTGCGGTCGAAATCGAAGCGCGCACCCTGGTAGTTGACCCAGAAGGGGACGCGGTTGATCTCGTAGCGCAGTCCGAGATTAACAGTGAGGCGACCGGTGACCTTCCAATCGTCCTGCACGTAGAAGTGATACTGGCGCTGATACTGTCCGAACTGGTTGCGCGGAAAATCGCGGCTGGCGTCGTTGGGATAGCCGGTGAGATAGTCGGCGAAGGCGTTGCCGGTCCAGGCGCCGGTGAAATTGAAACTGCCGCGCGAGAAGGCCGCGTTGGTGGAGGTGAAGCGATAGTCGCGGAGGTCGGCGCCGTATTTGATGGTGTGCGCTCCCTTGATCCAGGAAAGGCCGTCCACGATCTCATACATGTTGGTGGGGTTGATCAGAGGCTGAAACGAATTGCCGGCCAGACCGGCGTATCCGGAGATCGAAAGCTGTGGAAAGCCGGGAAAGTTCAGACTGGTCTGTTCGAATCCCATGATGCCGGCCAGGGCCGTATAGTTGGTTCCCAGGCCCTGGTTGATGTTGGCATTGTAGAAGCGGGTGTAGCCGACGCGCAGTTCGTTGATCAGGTTCGGCGTAAAGATGTGGGTATCGCTGACGACGGCGTTATGCGCACGATTGTCCTGGGTGAAGGCGCCGTTCAGCGGGTAGTTTCCGGGGTTGAAGTCTTCGCGGCGGTTATAGGTGTAGCGCACGAACAGAGAATTCTTGGTCGAGATGCGCTGATCAAAGCGGGCATTGCCCTGATCGGAATCACTCGAAAAGGGCGCCGCATAGGGCGCGGTGCCGGCGGCCGTGGTCGGCAGCGGGATGAATTGGAGGAAGTACTGCGTGGAGGGATTGATGCGGTTGGAAGGAATGATGTTTCCCGGAAACGGCTGCCGGGTCAAAGGATCGACGACCGGCGCGGAGAGCGAGGAGAAATCGCCGTTGCGGAAAGCCTCGCTGGGAACCACCGGGTTAAATGCCTGACCCTGGCGGATACGGGTGCCTTCCCAGTTCAGAAAGATAAAGGTGCGGTCTTTGCCGTTGTAAAGTTTCGGGATGAGTACGGGGCCGCCGAAAGCGACGCCGTACTGGTTCTGGCGATAGGCAGCTTTGTCGGCCAGGAAGGGATTGCGGGCGTCGAGCTTGTCGTTGCGCAGGAACTCGAACAAGGTGCCGTGATAGTCATTGGTGCCGCCCTTCATGGTCATGTTCATGACGGCGTTGCCGCGCCCGTATTCGGCGGCGAAGGAGTTGGCCTGGAGCTTGAATTCCTGGATGGCATCGACAGAGGGACGAATGGCCACACCGTCGAAGAGCTGTTCGTTGATGCTGATGCCGTCGAGCAGATATTCGGTCTTGCTGAGGCGCCCGCCACTGACGGCCACGGTATCGGAATGAGCCACGCTGGGGCTGTTGTCTCCGGAACGTACGATGGCGTTGGGCAGAAGCGAAGCCAACTGCGTGAAGTCGCGGCCGTTGAGCGGCAGGTCGACGATGTGCTGGTTGCCGATCACCTGGCCGATGGAGCCTCGCTCGGTGTTGAGCGCGGGAGCCTCGGCGGTGACGCTGACGGTTTCGCTCACATTGCCGATTTTGAGCACCACATCGTAGCGGGCCTGCTGATCGACCTGCAGGACAATGCCCTTGAGTTCCTGGGCCTGGAAACCGTCCTTGGAGACGGTCAAGACATAGCTGCCGGTAGTGGGCAGCAGAGGAAGTTCAAAATCGCCATTGGATCCGGTGACTACCGTACGATCGAGACCGGTATCGACGTTATGGACGGACACCTTCGCGCCGGCGACGATGGCGCCGCTGGTGTCCTGAACCCTGCCAAGAATCGTTGCCGCCGGTTGGGCAAAGCTTAACTGGACGGCAAAGAGGAATGCAGCAGATGCAAGAAGCCATTTTGTCCGTTTCATGGTTAATCCTCGGGCTCTCAGCCCAGCTACACGTGCATTCGGATAAAGCCGGAGCTCAGCAGAAACGGGGAAAGGCACACCTCGCCTCGGTGGACTAAAACATACAGACTAACCTTCCTCTTCCCCTGAGCAGCAAAAAGCGATATTTGGGTCAATCGTACGGGAGTTTTGACGCTGCTGTCAAGGAAGAGGGCCGGCAGGAAAGAAGAAGGGCCCCGAGAGACGATTCGGGGCCCGGGAGGTTGAAACGGGAGCAGGCGCCTAAAAATAAAGCTTCAGGCCAAGCTGACCGATGCGGGCGGGGGTGGAGGTTCCGAAGATTTTGCCTCCGACCGCTGGCAGGTCCACGCTGGTATTGGGATTGGAGAGGTTGGTCAGATTGAACGCGTTGAAATATTCCAGACGGAACTGGAAGTAAACGCGCTCGTTGACGTGGAAATCCTTGAGCAGGGACAGGTCCTGGTTGGAGAGGCCCGGCCCGCGCAGGATATTGCGGCCGGCGTTGCCGATGGTGTACATGGCCGGCACGGGAAAGTCGCTAATGTTAAACCACTGGTCGCGGCTCGGGTTGGCGACCGCGCCGGTGCCGGCCACGTTGGGACGCAGGCCGTAGGACCGCCCCGTGTTGGTAGGATCGGCGGAGCCCAGGGTGGGAGTAAAGGGGAAACCGCCCTGGAAGGTGACGATGCCGCCAAGCTGCCATCCGCTGATGATCTTATCCGCGACGCCGCGCACGCTGCCGGCCAGAGGCTTACCCCGGCCGAAGGGCAACTCGATGACGAAGCTGCTGACGAAGCGCTGGTTGAAATCCGTGGTCGCGGGCCCGCGCATGGTGCGGTAGTTGTACGGATTGTCGGAACCGCCGCTGCCCTGATCGCTGCTGTCCATATCGATGGTGCGGCTCCAACTGTAGCCGATCATGAACTGGTAGCCGCTCGAGTAGCGCTTTTCGAGCTTGACTTCGAGGCCGTTGTAATTGGCATTGCCGCTGGTATCGAAATAGTTGCCGCCGGAGAACCGGGGGTTGGGCCGGCGTTCCTGCACGGGGCGCGTGTCACCGGGAGTGATGGGCGGGAAGTTGGCCGGCTGCACTTCGCGCTCCAGGTGGTGGGACTGGTTGCCCACGTAGGCGACCTCGAGCGAGAAGTCGCGGAGGATCTCCCGCTGGATGGCGAAGTTGTATTGGGTCATGCGCGGCGTCACCATGTGCGGATCGAAGCCAAAGGCAAGCGGCGGGGTGAAATTGGCGTTGGAGCTGAACGGATCGAAGAAGCTCTCCACGCGGCGCTGCGGCACTCCGCCGACGGCGGTCTGGTTAAGCGATTCATCTACGATGAAGGGCGCATTGATGACGGGGACGCTGACCGTGTTGTTGCCGCTGGTCAGCATATAGAACAAACCGAACCCGGCGCGGATGACGGTCTTGTTGTCGCTGAAAGGCCGCCAGGCGAGCCCCATGCGGGGAGCCCAATCGCGCTTGTCGGTGAAGATCAGGTTGTTGGGCAGACCGGCTTCCTCGGGGGTCTGGAAGACGTCCTGGTAGCGCGGATAGGCGTATTGCGCCACCTGCTGGGTGACCAGGTTGATCTGGCCGTTGGGCATGCGGGAGACCTGAATTTTGTTGGTCACGAAATCAAACCGCGCGGCCTGGTAGCCGAGGTAGAAGGGCGTGGCGTTGTATTCGTAACGCAGGCCGATGTTGAAGGTCA
>CAZMRK010000727.1:0-17552 GCA_964568355.1 uncultured Solibacteraceae bacterium
AAAAATCCGATTTCCTTCGCAGCAGAAAAGTGCTGGGGACTTTCTCCAACTGATCTTGAGCCAGGTATCACAGGGATGCGGTTTTAAAGTCGGCATTGGAGCGGCACCGTTCGCGGCGTTGGCGAACATTGTTACACTGGCTGCAACAGACGAGCCGGCGACTACCGTCCTCAACCGCTTGGTACATCAACTGTCACCAAATGCTCCTGAATGGTCTTACAGGCTTCTCTTTGACCCTGGGCTGAAGTACTATATGTTCAATATTGAGCCCGTGGGAGTGCCGGTATCCGAGAATGGCGCCACGGGAACGGTCCTTACACCGCAAGGTTCCAATCCGCTGAAGGGCGTCGTAAGAAAGTAGCCTTACGGCTTCCCGGTTGATGTGTGCGGCGTGCATTTTACATCGCGCGGTACGTATCGGAACATGTCTGCAAAGGTGACCTACACGAAGGCTTAGGCCGGCAGGGTAAAGCGGCGCTCGATTGCTTCGCGGATTCTAGCCCGGCTGCGGTCGGCGGAAAGACCGGGTTCGGTTTCGATGATCTCGGCTTCTTCGGCCAGGGCATCGCTGTGGATGGCGCGACGGAACCATTTGGAATAGTCGCCCTGGCGGAGATGATGCAGCCAGGTATCGGAATCGACTCCATCGGCGATCTGGAGGAAGGTGATGAGATTGTGGGCGCGGAGGTTGAGCCTGCTCTCCGGGCCGCGGAAGTAGAAACTGTCTTCGAGCGAGAGCTCGCCGGCGGCATATTTGCGCTTGTGCCGCACCTGTTCGGTCCGGCTGTGGGCGATGCGAAAACGGGTAGGAGGCGCGGATTCGTTTTTCCGCCAGAGCAGGGCTTCGCCGCGCTGGAGTTCCTCGGGGTCGGCGGGCGCGGCGAGGCAGCCGGCGGCCCGGGACCAACTTTGGGCTGCGGCATAGGGCTCCTTACCGAAGGCCACCAGGGTATGGGCAGTGGCCACCGCGGCGGGCGAAACGTGCTCCGGACGAACCGTGATGAACAGCGTGTTCACCAAACCCTGGAGCATGGCCGGAGGAGAAGCTTCGCGATCGAGCGGCAAAACGTGGTGGGCTTCGTCTACGATGATCCAGTGTGGGCGGCCGGTCCGCCCGCGCAGTTCCCGCAAATGCGCCAGCAGGTTTTGGAAGAAGGCCGGCCGATCCTCGAAACGCAGTCCCACCAGATTGAGCACGACGCTACGCTCCGGCTTCTGCAGTACGGTGAGGACTTCTTCCGCAGTGGGCGCGCTCTGCGGACTTCCGAGCACGACGGCGTCCTTCAATGTTCCATGGTCGCCCTCGGGATCGATGACGCAGACCTGGTATCCGGCGTCGAGCAGGCGTTCTGTGAATCCTCCGGTCAGGGCGGACTTGCCGGAACCGGAGGCACCGGCTACGAGGAGATTCTGGCCGTGAGAGGGGAAGCGGACCTCGGCTCCATCCTCGCGCCAACCTAGCAGAATGTCGTGGCGGACCAGGCGGTTCGAGGCTCCGGCCAGGTCGTCGCGCATGAGCTGATCGATCAACTCCACGACTCCATCGCCGTCGGAACCCGTGGTGACGATATCGGCGCGCTCTTTTAAAGCGGGCAAAGCATTGGCGACCGCCACGCCACATTCGCAGTAGCCCAGAAAGGTGTGATCATTCTCGGCATCGCCAACGCCGACGACGTTGTGGGGTGAGAGGCCGAGGCGATTGAGCGCGATAGCCAGGCCGGTGGACTTGTTAACGCCCGATGGAAGCACCATGAGCGAGCCCTTGTTGAAAATTACCTGCAACTCGAGGCCGAGGGACTGAATCGCGTCGAGCACCTTCGGAGACTGGCTCTCCCACGTGGCTACGACAATCCGGCCGACGTCCAGCGGGACGACGCCGCGGTCGCGCAAGGCTTCAATGAACGCCTCCGGGGGCGGATCCGAGAGAGGCTGCTCCTTGCGATCGCCAGGCGAATAGAGGAGCGCGCCGTTCTCTGCGACCACCAGGTCAAGCAAGTCCAGGCGCGAGAAGATGGCTAGCAAATCGCGCAGGTCGCGTCCGGTTACAAGAATGACTTTTCTTCCGGAGGCCCGCAGGCGTTCCATTGCTTCGATGGTCTTCCGGCTGACCACGCCATCGTGCGCCAGTGTGCCGTCATAGTCGGTTGCCAGGGCAAGAAAGCGCATGACCTCCCATTATCCAGGGATGGACCCCGAGAGAACAGAACAGATCTCAAACGAGTGGAATGGTTCGCACGGAAGCGGAGAGCTTGCGCTCCGCTGTAGCACGAGCTTCAGCTTGCAGCGTCGACTTCGGTCGACGGACAGCGACGCGAGAGTGTCGCTGCTGCCCGTTGAAACGGGCGCTACGGGCACCGGTTTTAAAACTTGGGATACCAGCGCAGGCCCACGAAGGCGCCGGAGAGCGTCGAGTACAGGTACTGCTCATGCTTCGGGGACGTCTTGAAGTGGAAACCTTTTCCTCCAGCCAGGACTTCGAACTGGCCCACACGATAGGCGATGGAGGCTTCCGCATCCCACAGCGTGGCGCGGTGAGGGAAAGCGAAACCGGAAGCATGCGCCTCCCAGCGAAAGTTCTTCGACACCGAGTGCTCCAGCGCAAGACCGAAGGTGGGATAGAAGAACCATTCAGTACCTTCACCGGTATTGGAGATCAGGTTGCCGCTCGAATCGGTCTGGTAAGGGCGGAGCGGCCCGTCGACGCTGGGTTTAATAGACGTATATTGGATTTCCCACAGGGTCTTCAGGCGCAACTTGGAAGTCTTGACGGGGAAAGGAAACGAGAGATAGTCCAGAGACAACTTGACGTTCTGGATTTTGTAGCGGCTTGCGAGATAGTCGCCCTTGCTCAGGTCGGTCGCGAAAATATTCAGGTCGCCTGTGGCGAAGGTGTCGCCGCGCCCCTGGGTCTGAAAGTAGGAGAGACGCAGGGTATTGAGGGCGCCGGCCGGGAAGCTCAGGACGATGCCGGGGGTGCCGGTGGCTTTGCCGGGAAAATCGAAGTTGCCGGGGTTGGCGTTCGGATTTTTCAGCTTGCCATCGCGGAGAGAAGGGTTGGTGGAGGTGAGCCAATAGTAAAGCTGGACGGAGAAGACACCGTCGCCGGTATTCTGCTGCTCCCGGAGCACGGGGGGCTGGGGAGGCGGGACCGGCGCTGGCTGCGTGGTCTCGGGCGCCGGAGGCTGCTGTGCAAAGCTCCGCCCTGTCAGGTTCAGCAACACAAAACAAGCGTAGAGTAGGCCTCTACCGAGATTTCCCTTCACGAGTTCCTCTTCCCTTTCGATATCTATCGAGCAGCCGGGCAGAAGCCCGTCCGGACCTTGAAGCCGGCGGAGACGCAAGCCATGGCCTTTTTGATTTTCGCTCTTTTTTGAGCCACTTTCTGCGTAAGCTGCTGATTCGAAACTGTAGCCCGGGGCTATCGCACACGGGCAGGCGAGACCTCCGCCGTGTGGCCGCGTTTCGCAGGTACAAAAGTTAGGCGTATCACGAGCGCGGGGCGTTTGTAAAGTTTTGCAAAGGCGGGCCAAGGCCAGGGGTTCAACCTGAAATCCACCGGGCATGAACCATAGGGCGCCTTAAGGGAAAGCACGAATAGTCAATGGGGTGCACAGTAGATTACGATCAAGCTGGGTGGAGGAGGATCCGGCCCTTCGAACGTCATCTTCCCGGCGTCTTCGTCAGGGTTTTTGGCGATTCCGGGGCTGGTGACCCTCGACCCGGAAGCCAGCGCCGTGCCCGGGTACGGCGCTTTTCATCCATTTCGCCCTTCTTCTAGTCCGCTAGGCCTGAGGCTCACCGGTATATTTAATGACCGTGTCGACGATCCCGACTTCCACGCGGCGGTTCTTCTCGCGAGCTTCTGTCGTTTTTGCCTTTACGCGCGGGCTGGATTTCCCGAAACCTTTGGCCGAGATGATCTCCGATGGCAAACCGGCGTGGACCAGGTAATCGCGAACGGCTTGCGCGCGGCGCTGGGAGAGCCCCAGATTGTACTCGTCGGTGCCGATATCGTCGGTGTAGCCGTAAACATAGAGGCTGAAACCGTGGGAAGCCAGAAGAATACCCGCCAGGCGGCTGAGCAGTTCGCGATTTTCGGGCCGCAGTGTGGATTTATCGAAATCGAATTTGAAAGAGTCGTTACTAAGGTCGATAACAATGCCGTTTTCGGTTCGGCGGGTGGAGGCGACTTTGGAGAGGGCCTCCTGCATTCGGTTTAATTCTGCTTCGCGAGCCTTGCGGACCTCGGACAGTTCGTTCTGCGCCGCGCGAGCCTTCTGTTCGGCCTGGGTCCGCGCAGCCTGAGCCTGCTCGGCCTGATGAGCGGCCTCAGCGCGGGCCGATTCAGAAAGTCCGGCGCGCGTTTCGGCTTCCTGAGCCTGCCGACGGGAGGTGTTCACCTGTTCGATCGCCTGGCGGATGTCCTGGGCCAAGCCGTCCTGTTTGGCGCCCAGATTGTCGAGGCGCGCGGAAAGCGTCTGCATCTGTGCCTCAGTGCGCATCAGGCGCTGCCAGACGAACCATCCCGCGCCGGCGAGCAGGAGGAACAGAACCAGCAGCGAGGCAGCAATCCGGCCGGCACCGCGTTTCCTGCGGGCTGGTTCATTCCCTAAATTGAGCGGACTGATCGACATCGGCTGAGCCTCCTATTGATTCCAACGGGTGAGAGCCATGCGCGGTTCCCAAAACGCGCTAAAAACCGTGCGGAACGACGCGGGGAGTTACTGCACTTTCACAGTCACGCTCTCGCGATCCTCCTGGCCGGAGGCGCCCACGGCAATCACGGAATAGGTGGTGGTGGTCTTGGGCTGGTCGGTGGTACAGCCTGCGGTCGGGTTTGAGGTTTTGCTGTAACCGATTGGCTCGATACGAACCATTCGGGTATTGGCGACCTTATAGCAGATGCTCAGGAGATCTCCGGGTTTGGCGGTGAGGGCGCTGATCGTAACGTCGAGGATTTTTGGACGAGGCGCACCGATGGTAAGCGTCACGTCCTTCGAAACGGGTTCCGCCCCCTCCGCCTGAGCGGTTAAGGTGTAAGTTGTCGTTTCCGTTGCCGTGATATCGATACAACGGGAAATGCTGGGCGAGAGATCCTGGTTTCCGGGGGAGAGGCGCACGGACTTCGCGTTTTCCACACCGTAGCAGAGCAGCGATTTTTCGCCGCGCGCCACGGAGGGAGGGCTGAAGTAGAGCTGGGTAATCCGCGCCGGATCGGCTTTTCGCGATTCGGTCCTGGCCGCCGAAGGGGCCGGTTTTTCCGGCCCCGAACACCCCGCCCACCAAATCGTTCCGAGAAGAATCCCGCAAGCTCGCCTGGTCGATAGCCGCATGAGTCTGCCGGGCCGCTTCAGGCGCGCATCCGAACCGGCGCTCGCAGCGAGAAGATGACGAGCGTTTCCGCGGGAATGCTAACGTTGCGCTTACCGGTGATGATCGCTCCGGTAGTACCGGCTGCGGCGCCTGCTCCGGCTCCAATCAGCGCGCCAATACCGCCTCCAGCCAGGGCGCCGATGCCCGCGCCGACACCCGTACCTCCGCCAATGAGAGCCAGGTTGCGCTTCTTGTGGTTCTTGCTGACCCGGTTGGTACTGGTGGTATCGATCTCATAGCGGGTTCCATTCAGCACGAAAGAATCCAGCGTCACGCCGAGATAACCGCGGCCGCGCAGGCGGCCCGAAGCCTTTGCTTCGGTGACATGGCCCTCAAAACGGGTGCCCTTAGGGACAACGATGTGGTCGCCGAGCGAGATCGGACTGGCCAACGTGGCCGGAAAGCGGTCGCCAGGGCGGTTGTGTTTCGTATCCAAAGCCTGATCCAGCCGGACGCGAATCGCCGTTCCAGCCGGGATGGTTACGTGGCGAACCACCGGCGCGGGTTGGGCCTCCGGGGCCGGGCTGGCGGACGGCCGCATGGGAGAGGGTCGCGGCGAAGCGGAATATGTCGAAGAAGAAGGTGGAGCAGGCTGCACAGGCTCAGCACCGGCCGCCTCCGGGGCTGGAGCTGCCGCGCCGTCGGGCGGGGGCGGAGCCGTATCCGGCACTGGAGGAGCGGGCTGCGCACCTACCGCCGGCTGCTGCTGGGGAGGATTATTCAGGGCCTGCTCGGGGCCGCGCTGGCGATTGCAGCCGAGCGCGACAACCAAAAGCGCTGCACACAACAGTTTGGAAAACATATCTGAGTTACTTCGCACATAAGGGTTTAAGCAAATTCCTCGCCAATCCACAAATGCTGCGTTTTCATACGGTTTGGCAGGGTCCAGCACTGCGGCAAGGGTAAGAATTACACCAAAAGAAATTGTGTCAGGCCAGGATTTCCGCCACTATGCGGGCCGGCGCCTGGTCGGTGAGCCGCTCTTTGAGGCCCTGGCGCTCAAAGACCAGATCGCGATAGCGAAAGCCGAGCAGGTGCAGGAGGGTGGCGTGGAAATCGTGGACACTGACCCGGTTTTCCACAGCCTTATGGCCCAGATCGTCGGTGGCACCGTGCACGATGCCGCCTTTTACGCCGCCCCCGGCCATCCAGATGCTGAACCCCGCGGGGCCGTGATCCCGGCCGGCGGATCCAGCCGCCTGGCGGATTTGCGAGATGGGCATACGCCCGAACTCGCCGCCCCAGACGATTAGGGTGCTATCCAGCAGACCGCGGCTTTTGAGGTCCTGGATCAGCGCGGCGGTGGGCTTGTCGGTCTTGCCGCAACTGTAGCGCAGGCTCTGCTCCAGGTCGGAGTGCGCATCCCAGATCTGAAATTCGATGAAAATCTGGACAAAACGGACCCCACGCTCGATGAGGCGGCGGGCCATCAGACAACGGCGGCCATAGGAAGCGGTGGCTTCCTGATTCAGGCCGTAGCGCTCCTTGGTCGCGTCGCTTTCCTGGGAGAGATCCAGCGCGTCGGTGGCGGTGAGTTGCATGCGCGCGGCCAGTTCATAGCTGGAAATCCGTGCATCCAGATCGGGATAGCCGGGATGGCGGGCGCGATGAGCCTCATCCAGCCGGTGAAGCAGGGCGCGCTCGGCTTCGACCAGAGGGGAAGGCAGTTCCTCCGGCGGCTTGAGGTTGAGTAATGGAGGACCTTCGGAGCGGAAGCGCGTGCCCTGATAGATAGGGGGCAGAAAACCCGCCTGCCAATTCTGGATCCCGTTGACCGGCAGCTTCTTGGGATCATCGAGGACGACGTAGGCAGGCAGGTTCTGATTTTCGGTGCCGAGGCCGTAGACCACCCAGGATCCTAGCGAAGGGCGGCCGGGAAGAGTACGGCCCGTATGCATGAGATAGAGCGAGGGCTCGTGATTGAAGTGTTCGCCGTACATGGAGCGGATGAGGGCGATCTCGTCGGCACACTCGCCGAGGTGGGGCAGCACTTCGGAAAGCTCCATGCCGCACTTGCCGCGGCGCGCGAACTGGAAGGGCGACGGCAGCACGGTGCCGATCTGGTCGGCGAATTCGATCTGGTTGAGGATATCGCGGCTGGGAGCCGTCCCGGCGAACTTGCGTAACGCCGGCTTCGGGTCGAAAAGGTCCACCTGGCTGGGACCACCGTTTTGGAAGAGATGGATGACGGCTTTGGCCTTGCCAGGGAAGTGGGGCTGTTTTGGGGTGAGATCGTAGCTCGGGAGCGCCGGTTCGGCGTTGGCCAACAGGTCGCGGCTCAGCAGCGAAGCGAGGGCCGCGCCGTGGAGGCCGGAACCCATGCGCGAGAAGAAATCGCGCCGGGAGACCGCCGCAGGCATATGGTCAGTCGACATAGGTGAAATCCGCCGAGATGAGGATGGCGTGGCAGAGATCGGCCAGAGCATACCAGCGGGCGGTGCCCTGGCGCGGCGCCGCGCTTTTTTCGTTTTGCAAATGAGAGGCCCAATGCCGTTCCAGAGACGCGAGATCGCGCAGGGCTGCCTGGGTCTCGTCCGCGGCCGGCCGGCGCGCGAGCGCGCGCAGATAGAGCCGCTCGATCTGCCGCTGCGAGTTTTCCGGATCGGCATCGAGCCGGCGGCCGGCGAGATAACGGGCGCGATCGCGGATAAAGGCGCTGTTGGTCATCTGCAGGGCCTGGATAGAGACCGTGGAGTAAGCCCGCTGGATGCAGTTGGGCGACATGGGGGGCAGGTCGAACGCTTCCAGCAGGGTCACCGGCGTGGTGCGGCGCTGTAAGGCGTAGATGGCGCGGCGCCAGCCTTGTTTCGGAGTGCCCTGGTCGAGTACTTCGCCGGCAGGCTTCACTTCGACCGATACCGGCGGCCCGAAAGCGCGCAGGTCCAGCTCCTGCGAAACGCTGAGGATGGCGTCGTGAAGCTGTTCCGCGTCGAGACGGCGCAGAGGCATGCGGGAGAGCAGAATGTCTTCGGGATCGGCCTTTTGTAGATCCGGAGTGACGGCGGAGGTCTGGCGGTAGGCGGTAGAGGTCATCAGCAGGCGGTGGATCGCCTTTATACTCCAGCCGCGCCGGACGAACTCGGTCGCCAGCCAATCCAGTAGCTCAGGGTGGGAGGGTGGAGTTCCCAGGCGGCCGAAATTGGCGGGACTGGCCACGATGCCGCGGCCGAAGTGGCGCATCCAGATGCGGTTCACCAGCACACGCGAGGTAAGCGGGTGATTCGGCTGGGTCAGCCAACGCGCCAGTCCCAGGCGGCGCCCGCTCGATCCGGGCCAGGGCGGCTCGACCCGGTAGTCGGCGAGGCCGGCCCGGATCACCGAAGGGACGCCGGGACGCACGGCTTCGCCGATCTGCTGGGCATCGCCCCGCCGCAACAGGTAGGCCGGAGAAGGCTCGCCGCCCATCTCGTAAAGCGCGCGGATTTGGGGCTTGGGCTTCAGCTTCTTCTTGGTCTCGGCGATGGACTTGCGAAGGGGACCGGCTTCGGCGCGGAACTCGGGAAACTTGGCGTCGAGCGCCTGGTCGGTGATCTCGAGCGTTTCCTCGAACCGCTCGGCGAGGTATTTCTGCGTCACGGTACGCTGGTCTTCGGGTGTGGCGGCGATTTGGCGAAGATCCGCGCGGATTCCTTCCGGCAGTTTGGCCAGGCGCTCTTCGAGCAGCTTTTCCCGCAGAGGCTTGGCTTTCGCGGCCAGAGTATCTTCGAGGCGCCGGATCTCCTTTTCCAGGGGTGAATTGAAAGCCTCGATTTCGCGGCGCTCGTCCGCCGGCGCGATATCCAGATGCCGCTCGGTGGGCTTGACCCAATCATACGGATCGTAGGCGGATTGCAGCGTGGCGCTCAGCCGGTAGTAGTCCCGCTGGGGCAGGGGATCGTACTTGTGATTGTGGCAGCGCGCGCAGCCGATGGTGAGGCCCATGACCGAGGAGCCGAGCACTTCCATCTCGTCGGCGATGACATTCATGCGCTCGGCGATGGAGCCGTTGGCCGGCGAATAGGTGCCGTCCGGGACCATGCGCAGAAAGCCGGTGGCCGTAACGGTTTCGATCGTGGCGGGGTCGGCATCCTGGCCGTTGTGATAGCGCACAAGTTCGTCTCCCGCGATTTGTTCCGTGAGGAAGCGGTCGTAGGGCTTGTCCTCGTTGAGGGAGCGGATGACGTAATCACGATAGCGCCAGGCGTTGGGGCGGATCAGGTCTTCATCGATGATGCCTTCGGAATCGGAATAGCCGGCGGCATCGAGCCAGAACTTGGCCCAGCGCTCTCCATAGCGCGGCGAGGCCAGCAGGCGGTCGACCAGTTGCTCGTAGGCGTCAGGACGCTTGTCGGCGAGATAGGCTTCGACTTCGTCGGGAGCGGGAGGGAGTCCGATCGCGTCGAAATAGGCACGGCGCATCAGGGCGAGCTTACCGGCCTCCGGCGCATAGGACAGCCCCTTGGCTTCCAGTTTGGCCAGGAGGAACGCGTCCACCGGATTGCGGACCAGATCCGCGTGGCGGACCGAGGGAACGGCGGGGCGTTTGGGCGGCTGGAACGACCAGAAGAGGCGGTCCTGGGGCTTGACCAAAGGATCTTCCCGGGGCTCGGGAGCATCGGGCGGCGCCGGCAGCGCGCCTCCGGCGATCCACTGCCGCAGCGTCTCCACCTCCTCGGAAGCCGGAGGCCGCACAAAGAACTCCACCAGTTTTTTAGGCGGGGGCATCTGTCCGTCGAGGATGCGTTTGAGCAGCAGGCTTTGCTCGGGTTTGCCGGGGATCAGCGCGGGGCCTGACTTGCCGCCTTTCAGGCGGGCGGCCTGGAAGCGGAGATCGAGGCCGCCTTCCTGCCTGCGCTTGCCATGGCAGACCACGCAGCGCATTTGAAAGATGGGCAGCACATCTTTTTCCGTGACCAGCTTGGGCGCGGCGTGCTGCTGGTCGACCCAGCGCCGGATGAGTTCGACTTGAGGAGCGCTGAGTTTCGGCCCGGCCGGAGGCATGGAGCGGGAAACGAGCTTTTCGATGAGCAGGCTCCGGTCCGCGGATCCGGGGTGGATCGCCGGGCCGGAACGGCCGCCTTTCAGGATGGATTCGCGCGTGCGCAGATCCAGGCCAGCCTGAGGATTGGCAGCACCATGGCAGGCGAAGCAATGGGTGCGGAGCAGGGGCAAAATGTCGGTTTCGAAGTCCGGCTGACCGGCGGCCGCGCGGATGGCGGGTGTGGTCAGGAAAAGCAGCAGTGCGGCCAGCGCCCTCTTCATGCGAGTGCATCTATCGTACTAAAATCGCGCTGCCCGGATGATCGCGTGCGCACTCGGAAAATCGGATGAGATTATCATGGATATGAGCTTATGCGGAACATGGTGCGCAGTGCAGCGATCCTGGGCTGTTTTCTCATCGCGGCGGACGTGTCGGGTGCGATGCCGGACAAGGTGATGCCGGCGATCAATGAAATCGAGCCCTGGCAGCAGGTCGGGCAGCAGCCCTATGAATTCACCTGGACCCAGCGGGAGCAGGATCCGCACACGCTGGTGGATTTCGAAGATCTGAAGGGCTGGACTCTGGAACTGTACGGCGGGGCGCAGGGCGAATTTCGACGCAGCCGCCAGCAGCAGATGTGGGGTCAATATATAGGCCGATTTCTCTATGCCGGCGCGGGTGAGGACAGCCGGGTGATCGCGCGTCCGCCGAAGCCGATTCCGATTCCCGGCCGCTTCGACTCTATCGAGATGTGGGGCTATGGCAACCGCTGGGGATGGACAAGAGACGAGAGCACGCCGGCGGTGACCATCTCCATTCGGGTGACCGATGCGGCGGGCAAAGAAGTTTCGATTCCCATTACGGATGTGGGCTGGAAGCAGTGGTGGCTGATCCACCGGCGTATTCCGGCGGATGTTTTGAAGGGAATTGTGCTGCCGGCCAGCTTCTCCGGCATCGAGATATCCAAGATGAAGCGTTCGCAGGAACGATACTTTTTCTGCGATTCGCTGGCCTTCTCCGTCGAGGAACTGAAGCCGCTGACGCTCAAGACCCAGCCAAAGCGGAATCTGCGGCCGTATCGAGGAATGATTGCGGGACTCAATACAGGTGAGGGAACGCTGCCGTTTCCCACGAGGGAAGAGACGATTCTGCCCACAAATGTGGAGAAGAATTTTCAGACAACGGTGAAGCAGACGGGTCCGAACCGTTTTGAGCTGCGTTACCAGGGACGCGATGCCACGGTGACGTATGAGTATCGGCCACAGCGGGGAACGTTGGGCGAGATTACCGCCAGTGTTAACGGCGCCGCGGCTTTTCGCCCGCTGGACGGGGGCGGCGTGAAGCTGGCCGGGAAAAGCTCTGTGGCCGAAGGAGAACTGGTTGCGGCGGCGGTGGCGGACGGAGCGGTGGAGGCCCGCTTTCGAGTGGGCACGCAGATGGTGGAATACGAGCTGCGATTGTGGCAGAAATCGCTGGTGCTGGATGTGCGGTGCGAAGGCTGCGACGCCGGCGAATTGAGTTTCGGACAGGTGGCCGGTGTGGCGCATCCCAGGCTGGTTACGGTTCCATACCTGACTTACGGCGGCACCAATCCGCGGGTATTGCTTTGGGGCAGCGAGACCAAGCCCGTGTTTACCTCAGTGTGGTTTGACTGGTATCGCTCGAACGCATCCGAGCCGTATGCGAGTAAAGAGCCGAAGGTGACCGATTCTACGGCGGAGATCAACGGAGGCATGCGCTATCTGCCCAAGACGGACGGGCAACGCAATCCGCTCTACGAGAGGATCTTTGTCACGAGCTCTCCGATTTACGAGGAGACGCTGCCCACGATCGCGAATCCGCCCTCGCTGCGGCAGGAAGAGGGCAAGCAGGTGATCTGGACGGTGACGGCGCCGGAGACGTTCGAGCAGGATCACCGGCAGTCGCTTGCGATCCGCGCGTACGGGATGGACAAGATCATGCAGCATAGCCACGAGGTGACCTGGCGGGATGAAGGGGATAGTTTCACGATGCGCCTGCGGGCCGCGCCGCAGAAGGGCGGAGATGCCAAGCTGCAGTGGTATATCCGGGCGCAGAACGAGATGGGCTGGCTACAGGGCACCTACAGCAACTACACCGATTTCATTCCGACCAACACGAACTGGAGCCCCGATCACGTGCAGCGCGAGAGCAGCGGCGAATGGCGCCGGGCCTGGGCCCGCAGCTACGCATTGAAGCCGGCCAAGGCGGTGGAATTCGACGAATACTACGCCAAGAGAATCAAGGAGAAGTACGGCATCCGGATGTCCTACACGGATGTGCACACCGCCGTGGCTCCCTGGCGCTACAACGATTTCGATGCCAGGGTGCCGGGCGCCGGGACGCTTGCCGCCACCTTCTATGCTTACGGCCAGCTTCTGCTGAACGATCAGCGGGTCTATGGTCCGACGCAATCCGAAGCGACTTATCAGTGGCTTTATGCGGGGCTGGAATCCGGAAGCTATGGCTGGGTCTATACGGATGTGAATCTGCTGACAGAGCCGGTGAATGTCGCTTTCCAGTTGAACAAGATTCATCCTCTGCAATGCGATTACGGCATGGGGTACACGCATTATTATCTGGAGAAGATCGACAAGGATTGGCTCAAGTCGCCCAAGCGCCGGGAGTATGTGGATCTGTTTCTGGCGACCACGATCGCCTATGGCAACATGGGGTGGCTGGTGCGGGAGTTCCGGGAGGAGCAGCCATCCGGGGAGACGGGCACTTTTGGCGCGGAGGCGATGGCGCGATCGTATTACATGATGCAGCAGTTGCAGCAGCAGTATGCCTTCGTGCGGCCAGCCAGGATCGAATATGCCGACCGGCAGGGCAATTTCCTTACGCCGTCGCAAGCGCTGGCGGCGGGGGCGATCCAGGATTCCCGCTTGCACGTGGTCTACGAGAACGGTACGGAGGTTTATGTGAATCGGGGGACCGCGGGAAACTGGACGGTGAAAGACGGCAGCGGTAATCATGTAGAATTGCCGGTTTCCGGATGGCTCGCCTTCCAGCAGGCGGAGAATTTCTACGAGCTTTCGGCTAACGTGGGTGGCCGGCGAATCGACCATGTGCAGGCGCGCGAGTTCGAATTTCTCGATGGGAGGGGGCAGTGGACCCAGCGCGGAAATCTGGGCGCGAGCGGCAGCGTGGCGCTGCGGCCGCACGGGCCCGGGGGGTGGGAACTGATCGACATCTACGGCAACGATCGCATCGCGTTCCAGGCTAAAGGCCCGGGAGTGCTGGAAGCGTACGATGCCGGTGGCGCCAGCCTGGGGCGGGTGGAAGTGACGTCCCTTACCAACGGGTGGTGGCAATTCCGGCCGCTTCCGAAAGGGCGGCGCTACGTGTTCGCTGTGCGGTAGTCAACGTCGACGAGAGCGTCGACGCCGCGCGCTGAAGCGCACGCTACGACCGGATGATAAGATTTTGGCAGACACGGAGCGTACCGATGAATCAGGAACGGCGTGAATTCTTGGAAGTTCTGGTGGGAACGTTGTCTGCCGGCGTCTTGGGCTGCCAGACCCGTTCCGGCGATATGATCTACCGCACGCTGGGCAAAACCGGCGAACGCGTGTCGGCGATTGGACTGGGGGGATCGCACATCGGGCGGCCCAAGGACGAGCAGGACGGCATCCGGATTGTACGGACGGCCGTCGATCGCGGCATTACGTTCCTGGATAACTGCTGGGACTACGCCAATGGCAAGTGTGAAGTCTGGATGGGCAAGGCCCTGCGGGACGGCTACCGGCAGAAGGTCTTCCTGATGACCAAGTTCGATGGCCGGACCAAGGCCGCTACGGCGAAACAGATCGACGAATCGCTACAGCGGCTCCAGACGGACCACGTGGACCTGATGCAGTATCACGAAAACATCCGCATGGAGGATCCGGATCGTTTCTTTGCGCCGGACGGGCCGCTTGAAGCGCTTCTGGAGGCGAAGAAGGCCGGCAAGATCCGGTATATCGGCTTCACCGGCCACAAGGACCCCGTGGTGCACCTGAGGATGCTGGAGGTAGCCGCGCAGCACAAGTTCCATTTCGATACGGCGCAAATGCCGCTGAACATTCTGGATGCCAGCTTCCGCAGTTTCTCGCAGCAGGTGGTGCCCAAGCTGGTTGAGCAAGGCATCGGGGTGCTGGGCATGAAACCGATGGCGAGCGGTACGATTCCACAAAACAATCTCGCGACTGCGATCGAGTGCCTGCACTATGCGCTAAGCCTGCCGACTTCGGTGGTGATCAACGGATGCGACAGCATGGAGCGGCTGGATCAGGCTTTTGAAGCGGCGCGTAGCTTCAAGCCCTTGACCGGCGAGCAGGTGACGGCCCTGGTCGCCAAGACGCGCGAAGCGGCCATGACGGGAAACTACGAAAGGTTTAAGACCAGCACCCGGTTTGACGGCACCGCCAACCATCCGGAATGGATGGGCTAAAGCGATTCCCGCATTTCCCGTTCAGCCGTCATTCGGGCTTGAGCCGTTCCGGCAGGCGATAGAGTTCTCCAGTGACTCCGAAGGCGGCGGCGCGAGCCGCACGCCAATATCGCGAGAATAGGTCGCCAATCGCGCCTTTGTCGCCCTGCTGCGCCAGTTGTACCAACTCTCGATCCGCCCATTCCCTCATCTCATTCACTATGTGCGATTTTCGATGAGGTTTGTTCGCAGGATACCTGTGTAGTGCGATAGCGCGGATGAGCGGTCTTAGATCCGGTGGGCAGGCTGTGGGGCTGGTTATCCAGGAGAGCCTTTGGGCTGGCAGCAACCGGTGGAATCGCTGCCTGGTTTTTGGCTTTTGCGCATGACGGTCTAGGTGCTGCGCTTTCCGGCGACGACCTGATGAATCTCTACAAATATGTGGAGAAACCCTCGGGAGCACTGGTGCTCGATCCGTTGCGGTTTTGGTCTACGGCTTACCGGCCATTGGGCGCGTGGTTTTATGTGCCGATCTATCGGATCTTCGGCCTGAATTCGCTGCCTTACCGGCTCGTGTGTTTCGCTCTGCTGGGATGCAATCTGCTGCTGCTCTACCGGTTGATTCTCGGCCTTACCGGATTACGGGAGGTGGCACTGGTAGCCACGTTTCTGGGCAGCTACCACGCGTGGTTTATCGATTTGTATTATAGCGCCGGCACGATTTATGAGCTTCTTTGCTACGGGCTGTATCTGGGCGCGCTGCTGCTTTATATGCGAGCGCGTTCACGCGGCCGGGCGTTGACTGGTTGGGAACTAGCAGGCGTGGCCGGTCTATATGTGCTGGCGCTCGATGCCAAGGAGATGGCGGTGAGCTTCCCCGTAGTGCTGGCGGCGTATGAATGCCTGTTTCCCGGCAGGCCGGGGCGCACGTGGCTCGCGCGGGTGACGCGCGACGCGCCGGCTGTTTGGATCACCACCGCAATCACAGCGGTGTACATCGCGGGGAAGCTGACGGGACCGGACAGCCTCGCCTTAGTTCCTTCGTATACCCCACACTTCTCCGCGGGACGCTATCTGGATGCGTTTCATCTTTATCTCAATCCGCTCTTTTACCAGGAGAACCGGTTTCACGATTCGAATACGGTCCAACTCGTGCTTGCGATGCTGCTGTTGGGACTATGGAGGCGGTCGCGCGTCCTGCTGTTGGCCTGGTGGTGGCTGCTGGTCACGCTGCTGCCGGTGGCATTTATCGGGCACTATGCGGCGTTTTTCGAGTATCTGCCTTGCGTGGGATGGGTGCTCTACCTGGGATCGGCATTGGTCGCAATCCGGCGCTGGCTGGTGGGGCTGGCGCGCGCCTCGCCAATGTGGGTGCGCGTCTCGCAGGCACTGCTGATGACAGGCCTGGCGGCCTTCGTGGCTCCGCAACACATCCGCGAGACGCGCCGGACACTCGCACTGTATCAAAGTGTGCAGCCTCCTTCCCGCGAAGTGGTGGACGTCCTGACGAATCTGCAACCGAAGTTGCGGCGAGGCGGCAAAGTGCTATTCGTCGACGATCCGTGTCCCCGGGATTCGTACTTTCTGGTGTTCGTGACACGCCTGTTTTACGACGATCTGACAGTTCAGGTGGACCGGGCGAAGATTACGCCGGTGCTTCCGGCGGAGTATCGGCGCTATGACAGCATATTCCGGTTTGGTGACGGTGGTCTCAAGCGTTTGACCCGCCGGGGCGAGCCGTGAAGTATAGTGCTTAGCAGAGGGCCGATGTGAGTTCGCCCCCAGGCCGAGAACTGTCATGAACCGAAGAGCGTTTGTCCGGATGATGGGAGCGGCAGGCGCCCTCCACTCCAAGGCCGGCGCAGCGACGACGCCGGTCGGCATTGTACAGGAGTCTTCTGCCGGGCCGGTGGGGTGGGCCCTGCGAGAGCTGGAAGGCGCGCTCAGCGCGCACGGCGTGAAAGTGCGCCGGTACAGGCGGAAGCGGGACGTGCCCGCGGGCACGCTTCTGATTGTGACGCGGCCGGGAAACGGCGCGGCGGAGAGCCTGGCGATCGGAAGCGAGGATGCCGGGGCGCAGATCGTCGCTTCCGGAGCAGACAGCCGCGGGTTGACTTACGCGGTGTTGGAACTGGCCGACCGGGTGCGGCACGCCGAGGATCCGGTGGCCGCCCTGCGCGGAGCGAACCGGCGGGAGCAGCCCGCTGTGCGCATCCGCAGCATCGCGCGCCTGTTCACCAGCGAGGTGCACGACAAGCCGTGGTTCTATGACCGCGAGATGTGGCCGCGATATCTTGACCTGCTGGCGACGAACCGTTTCAATCGCTTCAACCTGAGCTTCGGAATTGGCTACGACTTTCTGCAAAACGTTACGGATGCCTATTTTCTATTTGCTTATCCGTTTCTGCTGGCCGTACCTGGTTACCAGGTGAAGGCGGCGCCGCTCGCCGACGCGGAACGCGAGCGCAACCTGGCCATGCTGCGATCGATTAGCGAGCAGACCTCGGCCAGGGGCATGGAGTTTCAACTGGGGTTATGGATGCATGGCTACCGGTGGCTCAATAGCCCGCATCCGAACTACACCATCGAGGGGCTGAACGCCGAAAACCATGGGCCGTATTGCCGGGATGCGGTGCGGCTGCTGCTACAGCAATGTCCGGCGATCAGCGGCATCACCTTCCGGATCCATGGGGAAAGCGGCGTGGAGGAAGGAAGCTTTGACTTCTGGAAGACGGTCTTCGAAGGCGTGGCCACGTGCGGGCGCAAGGTCGAGATCGATATGCACGCCAA
>CAZMRK010000728.1:0-3297 GCA_964568355.1 uncultured Solibacteraceae bacterium
ACCGGCCCTGCCGGATCGGCCCATTTGACCGACCGCCCGTCCAGGCAGTCATTCAAGACCGTCCGCACCGAACGCCGTTTCCGAATCGGATATTGCCCGGTAGCCCCGCTTGCGAGTTGTGGAAAATACAGCATCGTATCCTTCTGTCTCCGACCCTCCGTAGCGCGCGCTTCAGCGTGCAGCGTCGACGCTCTCGTCGACGTTGTAGGCCGGTCCGGCTATCCCCTGTTCTGCCTCACCACCAAACTCGTCCGACCGCGAATCCCATCCTCCAGCCGGAATTCAAACCGGTCCGAGTCCAGGCTGCAATCCGCGTACTCCACCCCACTCCACGGATCCACAAAAGCAAAGCTAGCGAAAGCCCCCTGGTTTTCCAGAAAGAAACCCTCGAGAGCGGCCAGTTCGCCCTCCTCCACCTGATCCAGCCGGATCGTCCACTGCCGCAAAACCGACGAGCAGTCCCGATAGCGCTGCTCGCTGCCGTCCAGGAACTGCACCCGATCGTGCGAAAAGCTCAGGTTCCGCGTCGCCGGATACTGCATCACGGCGCCGGTCTTCAGCTTGGGAAACGTCGCCATATCAGAGGTCGCTCACCACATCGTTCAACGGGTGCAGGTTCAACATCGCTTCGCGCACCGCCTGGGCGATCTCCGCACTATGGTCCAGAAACGAGCGGCTATCCATCGCCTGCACCTGGATCGTCACCTGCGGACCCGCCGTGCTGCTGCTCGTCGAAGCAACCGGTGTAGAGGCGCTACTCGGCGGCGCCGCATAAGTCACCGACGTGCTCCCTTCGAACTGAATCGGGGCCGGAGCCGTATATTTCACCGGCGCCGCGGTCTCCGTCGAGCCTCCGCCGCCTCCGAACAGACTCGCAAACATCCCCACCAGCGGAAGCATGCTCAACGCATTCTTGGCCAGGGATCCGGCCACGCTGGCCGCCGTGTCGCCGATGCTTCGCGAACTGGTATTCTGATCCACCGCAGCCGTATTGGAGCTGATGGCCTCGACCTGTGTCTCGCTCACCGAACGCAGCGCATCCAACTGCGAGACCAGCGCCGCCGAATCGATCTGTGCTCCCGCCGCCTGCTGAAACGTCACCAGAAGCGAATTCGTCGCCGAATTAGCCATGCTGTCCTCCGCCCAGCCCGCAGGCTCCCTTCACCAACGCCAGGGCCTCCCGAAACAGCGGCTCCGGCCCGGCTTCGGCCAGACTCTCCGCCGTTGCCGCCATTCCGTCCACTTCCAACCCCCGAATTTCTTCCACTCCCCAGGTCAGATAGATCCGATCCATCTCGAAAGCCAGCAGCGCCGCCTCCATCTTTTCCTCCGCTTCATCTGCGGTCTCCTCCAGCGCGGCCGCCCGCCGGGTCAGCTCCCGGATTCGGCGCATCAGCTCCAGGCGCCTGCCAAACGACATCCGCCGGATTCGCAGCGTCACTCCGGGCGCTGACTTTGCCTGTACCGTGACCGTGCTTTCGTAATGCATGTGCTATCCGAAGGCCACGATCGCTTCATCGTCGCCGATGCCCTGGGCCCGTGCTCCCTGGAAGCGCCACTGCAACTGTGCATCGCCGTCATCGAATTCCGGAACCTCGGGAAGCACGCTCTTGAGATACACGCCCATCAGTTGGCCGTCCTGCTGGCCCATCTGAAACATCACGCTGATCGGCGATTGCTGCCGCGCGGCCTGGTACAGTCCTTTGGTTGCCGCCTCGTCGCGCTGATAGAGAGTGAATCCCAGCGACACGTTCCGAATCCCCGGTGAAATTCCCAGCGGTACGTTCGATCCGAACTCCTTCGCCCGCAGTTCCAGGCCGTTGTCGATTACGATCGATGCGCTGGTGATGGTTACGAAACGATCCGGCGTGCTGCCCAGCCATACCTGCCCCAGATTTCCCGGCACAATCGAATAATCGAAATCCCCGATCACCGGCTCCGGAGGAAACGCCGAAATCTGTCCGATCTCGCCATCGAAGCTGGCGCTATCGATGACATCCTGTGCGAACCCGCTGAACTGCAATTCGTGAAAATCGCCGTTGGCCTGCACCGTCATCTGGTTCACCGCGGCCCCGCAAAGCACTCGCTGGACCGCGGTGCTCGGCGACCAATAATCAAACAGGCTGACACTGGGTAAATCGAGCGCCGGTATATAGGTGATCGTGCCGCCGACAGCCGAACCCGGCGCTGCATTCGAAAACGCCGCGTTCAACTGCACCGTCGTCGGGCTGATCACTGCGGCGACAAACCGGATCTCGCCGGCGCACGTGACCGCCTGTCCCACCGACAGGCCGTGAGGCGACAGGAAAACCACGCGTGAATCCGTCGAACCAGGTGCCACCGTGCCGCCGCTGAACTGCAGCGGCCCTCCCCCCAGACAGGCCTCTACCAGCGGTCCGTATGCCGGAGCGGCCGTCGAACGGTCCCAGTTTGTCAGGTAGGTGGTCAACTCGAACGTCGTCCGGCGCCGGCCGCCGGGTGGTAACCCCGGAAATGTGCGTGTGCCGGTCTTATCTTTCCGTTCGCGTTTTTCCAGTTGCTGCCGGATCGAGAGCGAGACCGCCGGAATCCGGTTGTGATCGGTGATGTTCGGAACTTGCCCATAGGCATTTTCCAGGCCGGTGTAGAACCGGTTTGCATTCGATGAAATATACGATCCCATAGGGCTAATTGCTCACTCCCACGTCGAAAGTCACCTTGGCCACTTGAATGAAGTGGCGCCCGCCTCGCTTGACCGGCTGAATCACCGCTTCGTATCCGCCTCCGTAGAACATCCCGGAGCCCCAATCCCCCCGGCTCTGATCCAGAATCTGTGTCACGGCGTCCAGGTAGACCTGCAACTTCGTCTCGAGCCCCTCCAGTCGGTCTTGGGAGAGCCTGACCTCGATCACCATCGAGGCGGTGCCGGAAAAACTCCGGAATTTTTCACGCAGCGTGTTGGAGAGCTTTTCGCAGTAGATATTCAGCGTCGGGTACCGGATCTCCGTGCTGCGCTCGGCCAGCTCGATCGCTACGTTCTGCGCGGTGATTTGGGCTGCCGCCACCGCCGGCAGCGCCAATCCCTCGGCGTCGGCCAGCGCCGCTACGCTGTCATTCAATCCCGCCGGTGCGGTCAAAAGCGTAATCACCTTAGCTGCGGCCGTCTTGCCTGCTTGTGCCATCGTCAGCCTCTCTGCAGGATTCGCGGTAAGGCGCGCAGAAAATCGGCGGCCTGTCCACTCCCCGGAAGCGGTCCCGCAGCCAGTTCCGGATAATCAAAGATCCAGGCCTGGTCGAGCGCCAGCGGCGCCGCGTTTT
>CAZMRK010000729.1:0-8666 GCA_964568355.1 uncultured Solibacteraceae bacterium
GTTTATGACCGAAGGCCCCATCATCGTCATGGCTCTCGAGCGGGAAGAGGCGATCGCCAAACTGCGCGAATTGATGGGCGCGACCAATCCGGCTAACGCTGCCGAAGGTACCATCCGCAAGCGCTTCGCCGAAAATATCGAGCGCAACGCGATCCACGGTTCCGATGGTCCGGAGACGGCCCGGACCGAGCTGCATTATTTCTTTAGTACCTTAGACTTAGCCTGAAAATCGGTCGTCGGTCCTGGGGTTGCGGTCCTTCCCGGCCGCAGCCCGGCCCAGGACCCGTACTTTCGCTTATTCTTCTCTTTTCTGGTTGTCCCGGCCCGATTCCGGTCTAAGATAGTAGAAACCGGTGGACACGCGCATTATCGAGCAACTGGGCAAGATTCTGGCGAGCCGATTTTTCGTCAAATCGGAGCGACTGAGCCGCTTTTTGCGCTTTTGCGTGGAGCAGGCGCTGGCCGGCCGGGAAGATCAGCTCAAGGAATCCGTCCTGGGTGTGGAAGTTTTCGACCGTCCCGCCTCCTACGACCCCCGCATCGACCCGATCGTCCGCGTGGAAGCCCGCCGCCTGCGGGCCAAGCTGCGCGCGTATTACGAGGCCGAGGGCGCCGGCGATGCCGTCTGGATCGAATTTCCCACGGGATCCTACGTGCCGCGATTCCGCACCGATGGCGCGCCGCCCCTGCCACCCCCGCCGCGCGAGACCACGGTCGGCGCCTCGCTGGAAACCATTGTGGTGCTGCCCTTCGCCAACCTCAGCTCCGATCCGGAAAACGAGTACTTCTCCGACGGCCTGACCGAAGAGCTGATTCACGCCCTCACCAAGGTTGAGTGCCTGCGCGTGGTGGCAGCCTCCTCGGTGATGCAGTTGAAAGGCAAGCCGTACGACTTCCGTGCGATCGGCGAGCGGCTCAAAGTCCGCTCCGTGCTCGAAGGCAGCGTCCGCAAATCCGGTAGCCGGCTGCGCATCACCGTTCAGTTGATCGATGCCGCCAACAGCCACTATCTCTGGTCGGAGACCTACGACCGCCAGATGCAGGACCTGTTCGCCATCCAGGAGGAGATCGCCCGCACCATCGTGGCCAAGCTGCGTATCCAGCTTGCCGGCGAGCAGCACGCCCTGCTTGCCGCGCCCTCCAGCGCCAATGTGGAGGCCTACAACCTCTATCTGAAAGGGCGCCATCAGTACAACCTGCGCACCGAGGACGGCCTCACCCGCAGCATCGAGTTTTACCAGCAGGCCATCGTCCTCGATCCTGGCTGCGCACGGTGCTTCGCCGGCATGGCTCACTCCTATGCGGCTCTTGGCATCTACGGCATGATCCACCCCCGCGAGGTGATGGAAAAAGCGCGCACCAGCGCCCGCCGCGCTCTGGAACTCGACCCCACGCTTGCCGAAGCCCACATGTCGCTGGCCTTCGTGGAAGCTCTCTATGAATGGTCCTGGGAAAAGGCCGAGGAGCACTATCTGCGCGCGCTCGAGCTGAGCCCGGGCTATGTGGACGCCCACTTCTTCTACGGCTGCGATTTCCTGGCCCAGCAGGGGCGCCTCGATGAGGCCTACGCCCACACGCGCAAGGCCGTGGAACTCGATCCGCTCTCGATTATCACGGCGTGCAACCTGGTCACCATCTATATCATGCGGCGCGAGTACGACCAGGCCATCGAAGAGTGCCGGCGGCTTCTGGAGATGGATCCCAACTATTACAAGATCTACACCTCGCTCGGCCGGGCCTATACCCAGAAGGGGATGTACGATGCCGCCATTGAGACATTTCAGAAGGCGCGTTCGCTAAGCGGCGACCTGCCTTACATCACCGCCATCATGGCCCATGCTTATGCTTTGGCCGGCCAGCGGAAGCAGGCCGAAAAGCTCCAGCGCGAACTGCGGCGCACCGCCAGGTGGCGCTACGTGCCCTCCAGCAGCTTCGCCCTGATCGCCATCGGGCTGGGCGATTTTGATGAGGCGTTCGCCCTGCTGGAAAAGTCAGCCGATGAGCGCGAAGGCCCCATTCTGCTGCTTGGGGTCTATCCCACTTACGACTGCCTGCGGTCCGATCCGCGCTATCACGCCCTGCTGCGGCGCATGGGGCTGCCCATGATCCCTGTTTCCGCCAAGGCTATCGCCAGCCCTGCCGTTCCGACAGCGAAGTGATGTGGGCCACGTGGTGTCGCCCATGCCATGCGTAAATGGCCAGGGTGACTTCCAGGCTGAGTTTGCCGAGTTCGGGGTGATGGAACTGCCGCGCAAACTCCGGCGCGCCGAGAGAATGCATCAGCGTCACCCAGCGCGTGTGCAAAGAATCCAACAGGACGAGCGAGCTTTCCACCGGCGCCGTGCGCGCATCCGCTAACTGCGCCCACTGGTCCTCCGAATAAGTCTTGATCGTGGGCGTATCTTCGGTCAGCGCCATTCGGAAACGAATGTAACAATTGATGTGGCTGTCCGCCACGTGATGCACCACCTGCCGCACCGTCCAGCCGCCTGGCCGGTACGGCGTGTCCAGTTGCTCCGGCGTCAGTCCGGCTACCGCCTCGCGCAGCCTGGCGGGCGCCGTGGCGACCTGGTCGATCCACAGCAGCCGCTGCTCCTCACCGATTTGGGCAGGGAACTGAAACTTTCCGACGGGGAATTTCAATTCATCCATCTCGTCAGTCTCCTGCCCTTCGCCGCAAAGCGCAAGTCAGCGTCCCCGCAAATCCGCGCGGAAAGAATTCTCAATCTCTCTGGCCGACCGCGTCCTCCCATCCGCCCGGTACAGAACCGCCAACTCCTCCGCCCGTTCGCTTGCCTGCGCGCTATCCGCTCCCCAGGCGCGTACCGCGATCTCGAGCGACCGCCGGTAGAGCTTCTCCGCCTCGCTCCGCCGGTGCTCGATCCGGTATAGATAGGCCAGGTTGTCCAGCGTCGGCAGCAGGTGCGGATCGTCCGCCCCGTAAACCGCTTCCAGAACCTCCAGCGCGCGCCGGTCAAACGCCTCGGCCTTCGCGTGCCAGCCCTTCTCGCGATACACATCGGCCAGATTGTTCAGGCTCTGGGCTACGTCCGGATGGTGCGGCCCCAGCACCTTTTCGCGGATCGCCAGGGCTCGCTCATCGAGCGGCAGGGCATCATCGTAGCGGCGTTGTTCGAAATAGTACGCTGCCAGGTTATTGAGCGCCGCGGCCACCTGCGGGCTTTCCGGTCCATAGGCCCGCTCCCAGATGGCCAGCGCGCGCCGGTAGAGCGGCTCCACGTCCGGCCTCTTCTCGGCCCGATAGTATTGCGCCAGGTTGTTCAACGCGATGGCCACGTTCGGATCAAGCGGCCCGCGATTCTTGTTCCAGATGGCCAGCGCCTGCTGCAGCAGGGGCTCCGCCTCGGCGCTGTGCCCGTTTACCCGGTCCAGTTGCGCCAGGTTGTTCAGCACCGCGGCCGTCTCCACGCTTTCCGGTCCGAACTTCTCCCGCCAGATCGCCAGTGCCTCCTTCAATTCACCCTCCGCCGCCGTGTAGCGGCCCAGCATCTGGTCCACCAGGCCCAGTTCATTCAGACATCGGCCCAGTTCCGCGCTCCCCGGAGCGCTTCGTTCGAGTTCCGCCTTCGCTGCCGCCAGGGCGCTGCCGGCTTGGCGATACTGTCCCTGTTTCCGCAGCCGCGAGCCGTTCTCCAGGTTCTCGCGCCAGGTCGTCTCTTGTGCCAACAGGGCCGTAACCCCCAGGGTCAGGCCCAGAACCACGCGTAAACCGATCCTCGTGTTCTGCATGTATCGAGCATGCGCGTGGAAAGGCCCATCCGAGGAGTGACATGGGGTTAGTGTTACCGTGACCTGCTTACGGTAAGCTGCCGGGAGCAGGCTTACCGCGAAGACGCTTCTGTGCTACCTTGCGAGGAGCTTATGAAAACTTCCACTTTTGCCTTGTTGCTGGCGTCGGCGGCTTTCGCGCAAAGCCCCGACCTGAAAACTTTGAGCGGCCACGCCCGGGCCTTGCAGAACCAGGTGAAGAACGTCATTCTGCGTTCGGCTCAGAAAGTGCCGGAGTCCGACTATTCCTTTAAGCCCACCCCCGAGGTGCGGTCGTTCGGGCAATTGCTTGGCCATGTTGCCGACGCCCAGTACTTGTTCTGCTCGGCAGCCCTGGGCCAGGAGAATCCCAAGCCGGCTGTGGAAAAGACCAAGACCTCCAAAGCCGATCTGGTCGCCGCGCTTGAAGCCGCCTTCAGCTATTGCGACAAGGCCTACGCCGCTCTCACCGACGCCAACGCCGCGCAAACGGTCAAGTTCTTCGGCGCCGACCGCGTCCGCCTGGGTGTTCTGTCCTTCAATACCAGCCACTCCAACGAACACTACGGCAACCTGGTCACCTACATGCGGCTGAAAGGCATCGTCCCTCCCTCCAGCGAAAAGCGCAACTAACCCGTAGCGCACGCTCCCAGCGTGCCGCGTCGACGCTCCCGTCGACGTCATGCCGCGGGTCGCTGTCGAGCCTGAAGGTAGCGCAAAATGAGCTGCAGCACGCGACGATGCCTGAAACTGCTTCTGGGGCTCTGACCGAGTGGTGCGGTTCGCCCGCTTGCTGTCGCGCGCGGTTCCGTTCGGCCACTGAACCGCGACCGTCAGGGAGCGGACTTCACGGTCAAAGCACTAAGTGCTCTGACCGCAAAATCTATTCCTTTCCGCTTGTGGTTTAGTGCCGGAACCGAGCCGTGCGCGTAAGCAAGTGGACAAACGGAATTATCCGGTCAAAGCACTAGTTTATGTGCAGGGAGTAACATCGTTCGGTCTTCGAAAAGCTGGCTATCCGAGGAGCAACGAATAGGGAGATCGTTAAGATAGTGAGGCGTGCCCGCGAAGACCGGAGAAAAACCAAAGAATTGCCCAAAGGAGCCATGCTCCCAGAGACGTCACGCCGCTGCCGATCAGGAGGGACGGCATAAACCGGAATCGTACGATATGCTTCCCTCCCGGCACAACAATACTCCGAAAAGCTCCGTTGCAAAGATAAATCGGCACCTCCCGCCCATCGATAAACGCGCGCCAGCCGGGATAGTGCATTTCGGAAGATGCTAAAAGCGCTGGTGAATGGACATCAACCGCAAGCTCGACGCGATTGAATTGGTACGCTACCACCTGAACGGAGCCGGAGCCTCCTGGTTCTGGCAAAGCCCCGCGGGGGGCCTGCACAATCGCCTCGTCCGCCGGATGCCAGGATGGTTTGCGGATCCATGCCTGTGCTCGGGCAAGCGAACTCGCCGGCTCTGCTCGCGGCACAAAGTAGAACCGCGGCAGCGCATGGGGATTTTCATACAAGAGATGCCCGGGCAGCTCTCTTGCAAGGCGGAACCCGCTATCGGCTAAAAGGCCGGCAGGGATGGGAATGCGCGAGAGTAAGTAGCGCACATTTAACGCTGACAGCATCGGAGCGGCCGGATCGTCGACCTGATAATATGCACCCCATCGCTCGCCCCGGCAAAAAGCAAGCCGCGTTTGCATATAGTAAGTCAATGCGAGGGGATCATAACCGCCGCTTGTTGGAATCCCCGTGACCGGGGCGCTCTCCACCCAATCCAACGAATCGCGGTACGTATCGATCCGGTACGGAGGGTAGGCGGCAAGGGAGGCACGTCGCACCTCCTGAAGCAATTCCGCGTTGCCGTCGAATGCTCCCGCCGTGACGCCTGGCTCGGCCGCTATCGACTGCGCATTGAAGGGGCGGCCAGAGCTGACGGCGATCAGTTCGATCGCCGCTGCAATTACCACTCCCATGGCAAGCGTTGGCCGCAGCCGGAACCGCTGCAGGCCAAAACCCGCCAGCAGTGCAATGCTCAGCACGAAGACGGCGAGCCAGTGCTGCGGATACAATGGCCCTCGGATCTGCGGTGGCAGCAAAAGAAAGAATTGCCTGCCGATCGCGGTCGAATCGCCCATCATCGCCACCCCGGAAATAACCAGCAACACTGTCAGGACCGCGTTAAGTTTTGTCCTGATCGCGAAGATAGCCACTAAGGCCAGAACGATTCCGATCAACCCGGAGTACAGGTACATGAAGGTGATTTCAAAGCGCCCGGAATACTTTCCCGGCTCCAGGATGTGAAACAGGTTGGGCCAGACAAGCGACGGCAATCCGGCAATGGGAATCCCACCACCAGTTCCGCGCCAATCTGCGCGGAACTGTCCAACACTCAATCCGGCCAACTGGACACCGGGAACCAGAATGACCGCACTTAGGAACCAGGAAAAGACCATGGCGCCTGCCACAACCAGCAATGCTCGCGGAGAAAGTATCCGGGAAATCACCAGCAGCGCTGTAAGCCCGGCCAGGGCAAAATAGAGCACCAGGAGAAGAGGGGTAAAGCCAGCCAGTGTTGCCATCGCCAGGGCTCCACCGATCTCCAGGAATGCGCGTAGTGGCCTGCCGTGTTGGCAGTAGGCAAGGCCGCCGGCCATCACCGGCAGCCACGCTGCAGTCTCAACGGCGCCGATGTGCTCTGCCTGTGATGCGAAGTACGCGCCAAGAGCAAAGAGGATTCCAGTTAGTGAGGCTGCCTCGGCGTTCAACTCCCATCGCCTTCCGCACCAGAACGCAAAGACCGCCGCGGCGAGCACGTGCAATACTAACTCCCACTCCATCAGTGCGGGTAAGTGGTGAATGCCTGTGATGGAGGCGATACAAACGGTAATGATTCTTGGCGGGTAAAAAAGCGCGGCCTGAATATTGGCGGCAAAAGGGTGTCCACAATAGATGAAAGGATTCCACAGCGGCCATTCTCCGTGTTGAATCGCCCGGGCGGTCAGGAATGCCTGAGGGAGGCTATATCCTCGGAAGTCCCAGGGAAAAGTACACGTGAGTAGAAACAGCACCGCCCTATGGGATATGAGAACAGCCGCGAGGAGAGTAAGCAGCGGAAATAGGTATGAACGCGTGTGGAAAGCACTGGAGCCCCGTCCCCTCATGGAAACTCAACGTCCGGTCACTGAATGGTCTGATCACAGCCTTAGCTGTCCTTACACACTGCTTCATGCTTCTGCGCCACATTACAAGTGGGGCACTGCGGCAGGATGCGTTGCTGATTGGCTCAATATGCCGCACTGTCGCGAGATCGGGTGGCGAGGCTGCCGGCCGTTCTGCGCGTCCATCCTCAGAATAGCTCCGGAAAGACGCAGTTTCAATTGTCAGGTTACTTGTTGATCGTGGCAAAAAAAAGGGGCGGCCCGGAAGGCCGCCCCAACCCTCTAAGTAGGGTCTGCTTTTATCGGACAAAGACCGATAGCACTACCGACGTCGATCGGCCGTCTGCCGAGTGCGCGGTCAGCGTGTAGGTGCTATTGGTTGACGGGTACACCGTGATACTTCCGCTCGGATCGAGCGGACTGGAGGGAACTCCGTTGCCCGTGATCGTGACGGAAGTAGCGTTCTCCGTCCTCCAGCTCAGGACCACCGGTGACCCGGCAGCCGGCGAGTACTCTGGGCTGGACGTGAACGAGGCGATTCGCAGCGCGTTCGAACTCGAACTCCGCACGGTGACGGACACGGTTGTGGTCGTCTGCGTGCCATCCGCGCTGGTTGCCGTCAAGGTGTAGGTGGTGCTCGCAGTCGGCGTGACCGTCTGGCTGCCGCTCGCCGGCACCATACCGATGCCGCTGATCTGCACCGTCTGCGCGCCTTGCGTGTTCCAGGTCAACGTCGAGGACTCGCCCTGGTTGATCTGCGTCGGCGTAGCGTCAAACCGCAGGATCTGCGGTGCCGAGGAGGAGACCGTCACCACCGCTGTCGAGCTGATCGACTTGCCCCCGGCGGTAGCCGTCAAGGTGTACTGTGTGGTTTGCGTCGGCATGACGTCCACGCTGCCCGATTTGGCGTCGACTGAGCCGACCGACGGGCTGATGCTCACCTGCTCGGCGTTATCCACCTGCCACGACAGCGTCGATCTGCCGCCCGCGACAACCGTTGTGGGCGAAGCCGTAAAGCTGCCGATGTGCAGGTTGCTCCCTGCCGAGGTCGTCGAGACCGTCACCCGCGCTGCCGACTGCTGCCCGTAGGGATTGTGTACGATCAGCCGGAACGAGTAGGTCTGGCCGGCGGCGGCTTCAAACGTCGCCCTCACCGTGTTGGCGCCGGACAGGCCGACTGCCGGTCCGCCGATCTGCGTCCACGCGTAGGTCAGCGTATCGCCATCCGGAGAGTACGAACCCGAGCCGTCCAACACCACCTGGCCGGCTGCCACGCCGATTTGGTCCGGTCCCGCATCGGCGACCGGAGCGCTGTGGCCTACCTTGCGCGTCAGAATTTCATACCGGATGCGGGGGATGTCCACCGGAACCGGGCTCTTGAGGCCGGCGAATTCCTTAGGCCGCATGAAATTGCCGAACTGGAAGCCGAACACCACTCGTCCGCTATTCTTCGTGTTGAGGAACGTTTCGTTCAAGCCCGCCTCCACGGTGAACGCGAATTCATCCGAAATGGGATGCACATAGCGCAGCATCCCGCCCGGCCGGTCCGCCTGTCCGTGGCTCTGCAGATAACCGATGTTGCCTTCCACGTAGGAGTTGCCGAACAGCCCCACCTGCGTGCTGACGCCCACCTGGTTGATCAGGCGCGCATAGGACTCGAGCACCGAGCCCGGACCCAGTTGCGTCTGGCTCAACACGGCTTCGTTCTAGAAGCCCTTCGTGCCGAAGAT
>CAZMRK010000730.1:0-12332 GCA_964568355.1 uncultured Solibacteraceae bacterium
TATCGACAACGGTTCCGGTAAAGGAGGCCGTCTTGCCGTGGTGGGCATCGTGACCTTCGTGGGCCAAAAGCCCAAATGCCAGACAGACAGCCAGACCGAGTACGCGCTTTGTCATATGCGATCAGTGTAGCGAAATCGGAGACAAATCCTGTGGAGCGGACGCCGCCGCACGGCTCGAAGCTCTAATTCCCAATGATCGATCCGTTCACGCTGCGCTTGGGACCGAAGTTGCCGCCCTCGAGCGAGCAGGGATATTTCGCGGCTACTTTCTCATTGATATCGATTCCCAACCCGGGCGCTTCGTTGACGTAGAGAAAGCCTTTCTTGATGACCGGCGTGCCGGGAAAAACCTCGCGGATCTCATCCCCGTGGATCACCGAGCCTTCCTGAATGCCGAAATTGGGGGAGGCCAGGTCCAGGTGGGCGTTGGCGGCATGGCCGACCGGGGAGAGATCTCCCGGCGCATGCCAGGCGGTGCGGACTGCGTACCACTCGCAAAGCGTGGTGAGCTTGCGCGCCTTGGTGAGCCCTCCGATGGCGGGGATATGGACGCGGATGAAATCGATCAGCCTTTCCGTCACCAATCCTACATATTCGTGGTCCGAGACGAACTTCTCGCCGATCGCGATGGGCACGGTGGTCTGCTGGCGCAGATTTTTCATGTAGCCGACGTCTTCGGGAAAAAAGGGGTCCTCGAAGAAGTAGGGACGGTAGGGCTCCAGGCGCTTGGCGATGCCGATCGTAATCACTGGCGGCAATTCCCCATGCAGATGCTGCATCAGTTCCACCTTGTCGCCGCATTTCTGCCGCACATGCTCCCAGATGCGCGGGATCTCGCGGGACCAGGCTTCCGGATCGATCACAACAGGCCCAAAACTAGGCGCCGCTCCGGGAGCCACCGGATGCGGCGCGGGCATCCCCTCGACGGCGGGCGATGGGGGCAGCGTCGCCTCTGCGTAATTGAGTCGGACGTGCCGGTAGCCCTTCTCCACGGCCTTTTGGACGCTTTCCGCCATCTCGGCGCCATCGCGGCCACCAGCGTCGCCATAGACCTGGACGGCCGAGCGCGTCTTGCCCCCCAGCAATTGATAGAGCGGCATATTGGCGCGCTTGGCCTTGATGTCCCACAGAGCCATATCGATGCCGCTCACCGCGTAATTCTCCACCGGCCCCGTGCGCCAGAGAGCGCTCACGTTCATGGCTTTATAGAGATCTTCCACCATCTCGGGATCGCGGCCGATGACAAACGGCTTGAGCTGATTCTCGATGACGGAGGCAACCGCGCCGGGGCGGAAGACAAACGAAGCGCAACCAAGACCGTACAGGCCCGGCTCGCTGGTTTCCACCTTGGCGATCACCAGGCGTCCCATGCTGCTGACGGGCGCGGCCGAGGTAACCGGTGGATTGGTCAGGATGACTTTGACGTTCGTAATTTTGAGAGGCGGCAAGCCACGGGTTGCGGCGGCATAGGCCTGTGCGCTGGTCGCACCCAGGGTGGTCAGGAAATGACGGCGGCTGAGCATTCCTCTATTACAACCACAAACCCAACCCGTGGCGCAGTCCCCCCCCGGGCTGCGGTCTCATCGGCCTGGCCGCAAGATCGATTCCTTTTTTCTGGTGCTTCAGCGCCGGAACCCAGCCTTGTGGGGCCGGCGCCGGACTTCAGTCCGGCAAACCATGCGCCGGTTCAAACCAGCGCGCAGGCTGAAACCCGCCCCACTTTGTAACGCAGTAGCGCTAACGCGGAGAGAACCGGCGGATCATGGTGGCTCCCATCTCCTCCGGCGTGGCGCGTGTTACCGAGGGTGGCTCGGAGACAGGCACCTGGCGAGCCGGTTTCCGCACACTCTTCGGTTTCTCCGCTTCCGGCGGCACCTCCACGAGGTAGTCGTAGACACCCAAGCGCCGCTCCACCGGGTCCGGCGGGATGATGACGCGCTTTTCCAGAATCGTGAAGCCTTCGACTTTTTCACCCACTTCATGACTGAACCGGGATCGGAGCGTTTTGGTCAACATTCCCTCTTATGATACCGCCTGGCATCACCCGCCGCGGGCGCGGCCCTGGCGCATGTTAGAATCGATAAACGCGGTCGCTCTCTCCGCACTCAAGCGGCCTATCGGCAACGATTCCGGACAGGCTGGCCAAGCCCGGCGGCTACCGATGAATATTTCGCAGCCTTTCATTCGCAGACCTATCGCTACCACGTTGCTCACTCTCGCTGTAGCTATGGCGGGAGCCGGCGTCTATCGCTTCCTTCCGGTTTCTCCGTTGCCGCAAGTGGACTTTCCCACCATCTCGGTGGGCGCGGCGCTCCCCGGAGCCAGCCCGGAGACCATGGCCTCTTCCGTCGCAACTCCCCTGGAGCGGCAGTTCGGCCGCATCGCCGGCGTCACGGAGATGACCTCGGCCAGCTACCTGGGCAGCACCAACATCACGCTTCAGTTCGATCTCAACCGCAATATCGATGCGGCGGCGCGCGACGTCCAGGCGGCCATTAACGCGGCGCGCGGATACCTGCCGGCCAATCTGCCCCGGAATCCGAGCTATCGCAAAGTCAATTCGGCCGATTCGCCGATTTTTATTCTCGCGCTGACCTCGGATGTGCTCGATAAGGGGCAAATGTACGACGCGGCCTCCTCGGTCATGGCCCAAAAGCTTTCGCAGGTCAAGGGCGTCGGCCAGGTCATCGTGGGCGGCAGCGCGCTGCCGGCGGTGCGCATCGAACTGAACCCGATGGCGCTCAACAAGTACGGCATCGGCCTGGAGGATGTTCGCAGCACCCTGGCAGCGGCCAACGCCAATGTTCCCAAGGGACACTTCGCCAACGGACAGCGCATCTGGGAGGTGGGCGCCAACGATCAGTTATTCCAGGCTGTCGACTACAAGCCGCTGATCGTGGCCTATCGCAACGGCAACGCCGTCCGCATCGCCGACGTGGGCTCCGCCGTCGATTCGGTGGAAGATCTGCGCAATGCCGGCTATTCCGGCTCCGATCCCTCCGTTCTGCTGATCATCTTTCGCCAGCCGGGCGCCAACATCATCGACACGGTCGATCACATCCGCGAGGCCATGCCCCAGCTCAAGGCGGCCATTCCGCAAGCGATCCGCATGCACGTAGCCATGGATCAGACCGTCACCATCCGGGCCTCGGTCCACGATGTGCAAGTGACCCTGATCATTGCCGTAATCCTGGTAATCCTGGTTGTCTTTCTGTTTCTAAAAGACGTGCGCACCACGGTCATCCCCAGCGTGGCGGTTCCAGTCTCCCTGCTGGGGACCTTCGGGATCATGTATTTGCTCGGCTACAGCATCGATAACCTGTCGCTGATGGCGCTCACCATCTCCACCGGTTTCGTGGTGGACGATGCCATTGTCGTGATCGAGAACATCACCCGCTATCTGGAACAGGGCATGCGTCCCCTGGAAGCCGCGCTGCGGGGCTCCCGGGAAATCGGCTTTACCGTTCTGACGATCAGCGTCTCGCTGGTAGCCGTGTTCATTCCACTACTGCTGATGGGCGGCGTGGTGGGCCGGCTGTTTCGCGAGTTCGCCGTCACCATGTCGGTCGCCATCGCGGTCTCCCTGCTGGTCTCTCTGAGTACCACGCCCATGATGTGCGCCCACATGCTGCGCCGGCACCGCGAGCACGGCTGGGCCTATCATGCCAGCGAGCGGGCTTTTCAGTGGGTGGTGGCGCTCTACGGCAAGACGCTGTCGCGCGTGTTGCGCCACCCGGCCATCACCCTGGCCGCGCTGCTGGCCACCATCGGGCTCAACGTCTACCTGTTCGTCCGCGTGCCGAAGGGTTTTTTCCCCCAGCAGGACAACGGCCGCATGATGGGAGTCATCCTGGCCGACCAGGACACCTCGTTCCAGTCGATGGAGCGGATGCTGCGGCGGACGATCGAGATTGTGCGCGCCGACCCGGCCGTCGGGACCCTGGACGCCTTCACCGGCGGCACCTGGGGCTCCACCACGAATACGGCGCGCATGTTCGTCGCGTTGAAACCGCTCGAAGAGCGCAAAGTGTCGGTGGACGAGGTGATCGCGCGCCTGCGCCCCAAGCTGGCCACCATGCCCGGCGCGACGCTCTATCTGCAGGCATCGCAGGACCTGCGCGTAGGCGCCCGCATGGCCAACGCGCAGTACCAGTACACCATGCGGGGCGACAATCTCCAGGATCTGGTAGCTTTCGGACCTCGCATGCTGGAGGCGCTGCGCACCGTTCCGGAGATCGTCGACGTGAGCACTGACCAGCAGAACAACGGCCTGCAATCGGTAGTGCAATACGACCGGGCTACCGCCTCGCGGTTCGGCATCTCGCCGCAGTTACTGGACAACACGCTCTACGATGCCTTCGGGCAGCGCCAGGTCTCCACCATGTACACCGCGCTCAATCAGTACCACGTGGTGATGGAGGTGGCGCCGCGATACTGGCAGGATCCGCAGATTCTCAACCAGGTCTATGTGCGCTCGCCGCGCGGGCAGCAGGTTCCGCTGAGCGCGGTAGCCCGCTATGCTCCGGCCACCGCCCCGCTCGCCGTGAATCACCAGGGCCTGTTTCCGGCGGTGACAATCTCGTTCAACCTGGCTCCCGGTATTCCGTTAGGCGATGCGGTGGAAGCGATTGAAGAAAAGTCCAGGCTGGTCGGCCTGCCTTCGACCATCCACACGACCTTCGCCGGAACGGCGCAGGCCTACCAGGATTCGCTGGGCAACCAGCCTCTGCTCATCGCCGCGGCGCTGGCCACCGTATACATCGTCCTGGGAATCCTCTACGAAAGCTACATCCATCCCGTTACGATCCTCTCCACGCTGCCGTCGGCCGGCGTCGGCGCGCTGCTGGCTCTCCTGCTGTGCCGCACGGAGCTGAGCATCATCGCCATGATCGGCATCATTCTGCTGATCGGCATCGTGAAGAAGAACGCCATCATGATGATCGATTTCGCCCTGGCGGCCGAGCGAAGCGAAGGCAAAAACTCGCGCGACGCCATCTACGAGGCGTGCCTGCTGCGGTTCCGGCCGATTCTCATGACGACCATGGCGGCCATTTTAGGGGCCTTGCCGCTGGCTCTCGGCCGCGGCATCGGTGCCGAACTCCGCCGCCCCCTGGGGATCACGATTATCGGCGGCCTGGTCGTCAGCCAGATGCTGACGCTCTACACCACCCCCGTGGTTTACATCTATCTGGACCGGTTCCAACTCTGGTGGCGCCGCCAGCACCCGAAGCGGATCCTTGCCAGCGAACCAGCGTAGCGCACGCTTCAGCGTGCCGCGTCGACGCTCTCGTCGACGTTCCGGATCTTTTCAAAATCACCGAGACGCGCGCCGATCCCGCAAAATCTGAGAAAGCCAAAAGCTCTCCTCACGCCAGCAGATCCTTAACCACCTCGCCCTCCACATCGGTCAAGCGGAAATCCCGGCCGCTGTAGCGATAAGTCAGCTTGGTATGGTCCAGGCCCAACTGGTGCAGGATGGTGGCCTGCAAATCGTGGACGTGCACCGGCTTCTCGACCGCCTTAAAGCCGAAGTCGTCGGTGGCGCCATAGGCGATGCCACCCTTGAATCCCCCGCCCGCCACCAGCGTGGAGAAACCGTGGCTGTTATGATCGCGGCCGTTCTGCACGTTGACCAGCCCGCTGATCTCAACCACGGGCGTACGGCCGAACTCGCCGGTGATCACCACGACGGTCTCCTCCAGAAGACCGCTCGATTTCAGGTCGTGCAGCAGCGCGGCCATGGGCTGGTCCGACTGGGCCGCCAGCTTGCGATGAATCAGGATGTCGTCGTGGTTATCCCAGGGCTGCCCGTTGCCGAAGTACACCTGCACCATGCGGACGCCCCGTTCGATCAGGCGCCGGGCGATCAGGCAGCCGCGGGCGAAATCGCCTTCGCCATAGCGCGCTCGCGTAGCCTCGCTCTCCTGCCGGACGTCGAAGACGTCAGGCGCCTCGGCCTGCATCCGAAAGGCGATCTCTGCGGATTGGATGGTCGCCTCCAGCTCCGGATCGGGACCAGCCTTTTCCAGGCCCATGCGATTCAGGCGGCCCAGCAGGTCCAGTTGCCGGCGCTGGTCGGAGGCCGACAGCTTGGGGTTGCGGATGTAAGGGATCAGCTTTTCCGGTTCCGTCTCGTTGTTGGGGATGTAGGTGCCCTGATAGACCGCCGGGAGGAACGAGGAGGTCCACAACTGCGGACCGACCACGGGCAGCCCGGGGCACATCACCACGAAGCCCGGCAGATTCTGATTTTCGGTGCCCAGCCCGTAGGTCAGCCAGGAACCGAGCGAGGGCCGCCCAGGCAGCAGAATGCCGCAATTGAACATGAACAGGGAGGGCTCATGATTGGGCCGCTCGGTGTGCATGGAGCGGACCACACAGATATCGTCAATGCATTCTCCCAGCCGGGGGAAGATCTCGCTGACTTCGATGCCGCTTTTGCCGCATCGCCGGAACGCGAACGGCGAAGGCAGCAGATTGCCGGTCTTCCGTTCCGTCTTGAGATTGCCGGTGGGCATGGGCTGGTGGGCATACTTCGCCAGCATCGGCTTGGGATCGAACGTGTCCACCTGGGAAGGGCCGCCATTCAGGAACAGGAAGATGACCCGCTTGGCCTTGGCCGGAAAATGCGGCGATTTGGGTTCCAGAGGCGAGCGCGCCGTCTCTCCGTTTAACAGATTGGCCAGGCCGAGCATGGGGAACCCGGTCCCCACAGTGCGCAACATTTCGCGGCGTGTCATCTTCACCCTTCCTCTATTCGACAAAAATAAACTCGTTCGAACTCAACAGCACCTGCGTATATTGGGGCCAGGCCTCCCGGCTTTCCCGCAGAAATTGCAGGCCAAGATCCACCTCGGCGTGGTCCGGATCGCGGTCGAACAACCACCGGTACGCTTTGCGGATGCGGGCGCGATCGTCGGGCTCGTCCGCCAGACGCGCGGCCAGCTTTTGCGCCTCCTGCGCCACCAGGCTGCCGTTCATATAGAACAGCCGTTGCAGCGGGACGTTGGTGCTCATGCGCTGCTCGCTGGTGTTGTTGGCGTTGGGAAAATCGAACAGGGCCAGCATACGGTCCAGCTTGCGCCGGCTCACGAATCCGTAGACGGTGCGGCGCGAATTCTCGTCGCCGAAGGGAACGGCTTTGCCGCCTTCGGTAAGATCCAGATTTCCGGAGACGAACAGCAGGGAGTCGCGCAGCGCTTCAATATCCAGCCGCCGCCGGTTGGCCCGCCAGAGCAGGCGATTTTCCGGATCGGCAGCAAAACTCTTTTCGGAATATTCCGCGCTCTCCTGATATGCGGCAGAGAGCATGATCTGGCGGTGCAGCGCCTTCATCGACCAGTTGTGGTCCGTGAACCAGCTCGCCAGGTGGTCGAGCAACTCCGGATGGCTGGGGCGGTCGCCGAGTTCTCCGAAGTTGCTCGGCGTACGCACGATTCCCTGGCCGAAATGATGCTGCCAGATGCGGTTGACCATCACGCGGGCGGTCAGCGGGTTGTTGCGGTCGGCGATCGCCTCGGCCAGTTCCAGGCGTCCGCTGCCCTGGGTGAAGACCTTGCGTTCGCCCTGCGCGAGGATGGCCAGGAAGCGCGGGGGAGCGTCATCGCCCGGGTTATTGCGATCTCCGCGTATCCAGACGCGCTGTTTGGCGATTTTCTTGTGATCCTGGATCACCTGGAGGAAGGGATACTGAGGGGGCAGTTCCTTGCGCAAGGCCGCCAGGTCGTAGTCCATCGTCTCCAGGTACTGCTTCCATTCTCCGCTCAGGTAGCACTCGATCTCGTCCTTGCTCGGGCGCAGCACGCCGCGGGTTTGAAACAGGTCGCGCCAGAGAACGTATTTGTCGCGGTCGAGCGAAACCAGGCTGGCCTTGCTCAGGTCTTCGCGGCTGGGGTTGAGGCCCAGCGTGATGTGGTTCTTTTCATCAACCAGTTTTTTCTCGGCGTTGACGGCAAGCACCAGGTCCTGGAACTCCTGCGCCGCTTTGCGCAATTCGTCCGGCGCCGCTCCGCTACCGACCAGGCTGTCCCAGTTTTTCAGGAAAGGATGCTCTCTTTGCTTCCGGGCTAGGTAGCGCTTCCAACCGCGCAGCGTCTGCGAGTCGAGATCGCCGGCCGGCTCAATTCCCTGGGCCGCCAGCAGAAAGCGGGCCGTCTTGGTAGCCAGGATATCGGCAAGCTGGCTGCTTTGCTTATCCACGAACTCCTTGATCTCGGCTTCCTTCTTGTCGATCCTCTTTTTTTGTTTCTGCCAGGCCTCGACTTCCTTTTCCGGCGCCAGCGGATATTCATGCAGCTCGGTATTGGCGAAGATGCCGAGCAGCGAATAGTAATCCTGGGTCGGAATGGGATCGTACTTGTGGTCGTGGCATTGCGCGCAGGCCACGGTCAGTCCCAGGAACCCGCGCGTCGTGGCGTCCACGCGATCATCCTGAAACTCCGGGCTGAGCGCATAGAATCCCAGACCGGGCTCGTATTGCAGACGATCCTTGGCAGGCATCAGGTCGCCCGCGATCTGCGCCTTGACGAACTGATCGTAGGGCATGTCCCGGTTGAATGCCTGGATCACCCAATCCCGGTAACGGAAGGAGTTCGGGTAGGGATCGTCCTTGGTGGAATTCAGCTTGTCATCGGAGTAGCGGGCCACGTCCAGCCAGTAGCGGCCCCAGCGCTCTCCGTAGTGCGGCGAGGCCAGGAGGCGGTCCACCACCTTGGCCCAGGCATCCGGCGAGCGGTCGCTGAGGAAGGCATCCACTTCCTGTGGGGTGGGCGGCAAACCGATCAGGTCATAGGTGGCGCGGCGGATCAAGGTCCGCCGGTCGGCCGGACGGGCCGGTTGCAGCCCCTTAGCCTCCAGCTTGGCCAGGATGAACTGATCGATGGGATTCTTCACCCAGGCGCTGTTCCGCACGGCGGGAGGGGCCGGGTTGCCGACCGGTTGGAACGACCAGAACTTCCGCTGTTCGGTGGTGATGACGTACTGCGATTTCGGGGCAATGACCTTGCCGGTGTCGGGCCAAACCGCGCCGCCATCGATCCAGGTCTTGATGGCCGCAACGTCATCGCCGGGGAGCGGTCCCGAGGGCGGCATCTTGAACTTCGGGTGCGTCCGGGCCACCGCCTGGAAGAGAACGCTTTGATCGGCATGGCCGGCTATGACGACCGGCCCGTGCTCGCCGCCTTTCGCCAGGTGGTCCCTGGAGTCCAGTTGCAGGCCCCCCATGCGGGCCGAAGCATGGCAGGAGAGGCAATTTTTGACCAGCAGGGGGCGAATCTTCAGCTCGAAAAACTCGTTCGCGTTCGCCGGTTCGGCCGCCATCGCGGAAAGCGAACACAGCAACAACAAAACAGGCAACTTCACGCCGCCCCTCCCTGCCGACAGTCTATCAAACTAGGGCCCCGCGGAGCAGGGCGGAAGTTGACAGCCGCCGCGAAGGTTGATACGTAATGGCACTAAATGTCCTCACGCAGTGAGATCGCGATTCTGACCGGACTGGCATGCCTGCTCCTGCTGGGATGCTCCTCCGAAAAGCCCGCACCGGCTCCGGTGAAGAAGGCCGCCGCTCCCGAACCGACGCCGGAGGTCGTTCAGGTCAAATTCGAGACCAGCAAGGGAGACTTCGTTGTGGAGGCAACGCGCGCCTGGGCGCCTCGCGGAGTGGATCATTTTTATGAGCTGGTGAAGACCGGCTACTACGACGGCAACCGTTTCTACCGGGTGCTGCCCCGCTATGTCGTGCAGTTCGGCGTGAACGGCGATCCGCAAACTTCGCGCCTGTGGTCCTCCATGAGCATTCCGGACGATCCCGTCAAGGAAAGCAACAAAAAGGGAACCGTCACCTATGCCCGCCGGGGTCCCGCCAGCCGGACCACGCAGATCTTTGTCAATATGCGGGACAACAAGGACCTGGACGGCCAGGGCTTTGCTCCGTTCGGACGGGTGATTTCGGGGATGGACGTGATCGGCAGCCTGTATAGCGGCTATGGCGAGATGGCCCCAAGGGGCCAGGGACCCGATCCTACCCAGATCGAGCTACAGGGAAACAGTTATGTAGAGAATCATTTCCCTAGATTGGACTATATCAGAAGGACTACAATTCTTCGTTAATATGTTGCGGATCTGGACCTACCTGCTGACGGTGGCGCTTTGCCACAGTATCCTCTGGGCGGCGCCGGCCAGCCAGCGCAAGCCCGCTCGAAAGGGCGCGCGCAAGAGTGCCAGGTCCGGACCTTGGCGTGTGCCGACGTTTGCCGATTCCACCGCCGGCGATAACGTGGACGGCGATGATCTGGAGGTCCGCCACGCCGCAGTGACGGCCCTGGGACGGCTCAATGGCAGCGTGGTGGTAGCGGATCCGGAGACCGGCCGCATCCTGACCATCGTCAATCAGCGCCTGGCCTACCAGAGCGGTTTTCAGCCCTGCTCCACCATCAAGCTGGTAACCGCGTTCGCCGCCTTGCGGGAGGGCATCGTCGAAAGCAGCACCTCGCTCCGCCTCAGCCGCTACGTCAAACTGGATCTCACCGGCGCGCTCTGCCACTCCAATAACGTCTATTTCGCGCTGCTGGGCAAGAAACTGGGCTTCGAAAGGGTTGCGCGCTATGCCAGCCTGTTTGGGCTGGGCGAGAAGGCGGCGCTGGACCTGGAAGAGGAAAAGCCGGGCACCCTTCCCTCGGAAGAGCCGGCCAACGGCGGCGTCGCCATGATGACCAGTTTCGGCGAGGGGATCACGCTGACGCCGCTCGAACTGGCCGGCCTGCTGTGCGCCATCTCCAACGGAGGCACACTCTACTACCTGCAATACCCCCGTTCTCAGCAGGAGATCGCCGCGCTGACGCCGCAGATCAAGCGCAAGCTGGACATCCTGCCCTGGGTCAACGATGTGAAGACAGGGATGCGGGCGGTGGTCGATTCGGGCACCGGCCATCGGGCGAACTACGATCCCAACGAACCCATCATGGGCAAGACCGGCACCTGCACCGATTACCGGGCCATGACCCATCTGGGCTGGTTCGGATCGTTCAACGATGCCAGCCAGCACCGGCTTGTCGTGGTAGTGCTGCTGACGGGCGGGAAATCGGTAAATGGCCCGGTGGCGGCGGGAGTCGCCGGCGCCGTTTACAAGAACCTCGCGGAGCAGAACTTCTTCGCCGGGGTACGCCGGACGGATGCCCCCGATCTCTACGCGACGCAGGCCTGCTGCGCCCGCTAGCGGGATCTACGGAATCAGTTGCGGCAACAGATCGCCGGCCGGACCGTGCAGGGCGCAGTCCACGAGTGGTGAATAGTGGGTAGCCTCCAGGTTGACCTCAATAACGTGAGCGCCGGATTCTTTGGCCATGGGAATCAGCCCGGCGGCCGGATAGACCACCGCGGAGGTCCCCACCACCAGCACCACCTCGGCCTTACGAACCGCGTGCTCGGCTTCCGGCATCATCCCTTCGGGCAGCGATTCGCCGAACCAGACGATAGCGGGACGCGCCAGCCCCCCACAGCCGCAATGAGGCGGCAGCTTGGGCAGCGGCACGCGCCGGTCCGGCCAGTTGCTTCCGCAGGTCGTGCAGCGCATACGCCAGAGGTCGCCGTGCAGTTTCAGAACGCGCCCGCTACCCGCCAGGTCGTGTAATCCGTCGATATTCTGCGTGATCAGGGTGAAATGCGGCTTGGACGCTTCCAGGCGAACCAGCGCCAGGTGGCCTGGATTGGGCTTGGCCCGGGCGACAATTTCCCGCCGCCAGTTATACCATTCCCATACCAGCAGCGGATCGCGCGCGAAGGCCTCGGGGGTGGCCAGATCCTCGGGCCGGTAGTTACGCCAGAGACCGCCCGAGCCGCGAAACGTGGGGACGCCGCTTTCGGCAGAGATCCCCGCGCCGGTCAACACCGCCACGGAGGACGCAGTTCGAAGCCACTCACGGGCTTGTTCCAGGGACATGAGACTCGTTGCGCACGATCATAGCGTAATGCGCGCGGCCGTGGCTATTCGGGCAAGAGCGGTGAAGAAAGCCGAAACGACCGTTTCGGTTCTGGCGCCACAAGTGCTTCATTTTATTGGATCGCGCTCGAAAAAACCGAAACTACCGTTTCGGTTTTCCGACACGAAGCGGCGTGCGCACTAGCGGTGCTGGAGTTTCAAATCCACTACGACCAGATCCTTCGCCTTGCCGGTTTGGCGATTCACTACATAAACGCCGTGATCGTGAAGGGATTCTGCCTTGGGTGCATCCAGGGCTTCGACTACCAGATCGCGGGAGTGCACCTTGCGGAGAGCCGTGACCGCCTGATCGTCGAGCGCACCTCCGGACGTCTTCGGCTCGGGCACGCTGGAGGGC
>CAZMRK010000731.1:0-6094 GCA_964568355.1 uncultured Solibacteraceae bacterium
CCGAAGGCTGAAGCAAAGTCCAGGACGTGGGACGCCGTAAGGGCGGTGCCCACCACCCCCCGCAGTCCCACGTGGGAGATGCGCAGGGAACGGCTGGTATCCGTCATTTGCCAGTGAGCCTCAGGCGCCCGAAAGCCTCCGGCTCGTGGAACGAACGGGAATTGGTAGGCTGCCAGGCGATGTACCTGCGGTTGGGGTCGGCATCCTGGCAGCGGTAGAGGTTGGCCCGCATTTCGAGACCGTTGGCCGGGGTGCGGGAGTCAATCGAAGAGAGGGGAATCTGCATGACGCCGTACCAGATCTTTTTCTTCTCGTCGATGCGAGCGGCGGCCTTGAATCCGGAATCCCACTTGATGCCGTTGCCGAGGTTGGGCTGATCCTTGTGGATATCCAGGTCGACCCACTCGGCCTGAGGAGAGATCTCGAATTCCTTATAGTGCAGGATATTTTGAAAGTCGGAGCCGATGAACAACTCGGCCACATCCCAGTTCCACAGGTTGTTGGTTTCGGTTGTGGTGGAGGGGCTGGGGTGCAGATGCAGATTTTCGTAGGGGCAGATGAACAGCAGGTAGAGATTCTTATCGGTCCAGCGGGAGCGGATTTCGGTGCGATAGGCCGGCAGGGAGGCCCCGAGCGAGCTCTTATCGGCAATCACGCCCTGGATCCCCTTCCACGGTTTGGCGTTGGGGTCGGTGGTCAGGGCGAAGTCGGCTTTGGCGTAATGGCTCAGGATTACACCCGAGCCTTCAGCCTGAAGGAACGCGGCAGCGAGCAGGAATAACAGGAGACTCTTCATTCTTCCTCTACTATACTGTCGGACATGCGCTTGCAGAGATTTCTCGCTTTTCTGGTGCTGGCAGCGGGCTGCTTCGGGCAAACTCCGGCGCCCCCGATTCCCGACAACGTAACCATCGAGAAGAACATCCCCTACGACCACTATCCGGAAACGGTGCTGGATATCGTCCAGCCGAAAGAGGCCGGGAAGGAGAAACGTCCGGGCGTGCTGGTCATCCATGGCGGGGGGTGGGTGAACGGAACCAAGGAAGGGGTGTTTCAGAACTTCTGTCTTCCTTATGTCGAGAAGGGATTCGTGTGCGCGAACGTCGAATACCGGCTGGCCAAGGTGGCTCCGGCTCCGGCGGCGGTCACCGATTCGCTGAACGCGGCGCGCTGGTTCTCGAAGAATGCCAAGAAATACAACGTCGACAGCAAACGCATCGTGGTGACGGGTGGTTCGGCAGGGGGCCACCTGGCGCTGATGGTGGGACTGACGCCGAAATCGGCCAAGCTCGGCCCCGAGGCGCATGTGGCGGCCGTGGTGAACTTTTACGGCATCACGGATGTCGCGGACCAGTTGGACGGGCCGAACCGGCGCCAATACGCGGTGACCTGGCTGCCTGAACAGCCGGGGCGGATGGAACTGGCCAAGCGTGTTTCTCCGATGACGTATGTCCGCAAGAATGTTCCGGAGATTCTGACGCTGCATGGCGATGCGGATCAGACGGTGCCGTATGAACACGGCGTTCACCTGACCAAGGCTTTACGGGATGCGGGGGCGGACGCGGAATTGGTGACGGTGCCGGGCGGCCGGCATGGATTTCCGAAGGAGAAGATGGCGGAGCTGTATGAGCAGCAGATCTGGCCGTTTTTGAAGAAGCACAATATTTTGCGGTGAGGGGGGTGGCCGTCGACTGAAGTCGACGCTGCCCGCTGAAGCGGGCGCCACGTGCGGGCGCCACGCTGGGCTTTAGCGCATGGTTTCCAGGTAGTCTCCGGTGCTGGCGTCGACGTAGACGGAGAAGTTGCTGGTTCCTACGGATTCTCCCCAGATCACGCGCCAGGCGGGATTGGGGTGCTTGTCGGTTTTCTCCAGGAGGAAGGTGATGGGCTTGCCCGGGGTTTTCTTTTCGTAGTCCGCGCCACCCTTTTTCAAAGCGGTCTGATAGGCGGCATCGGTATCGATTTTGGCGGCGGCCATCAGGAACGACTTTGTGTTGGAAGACCCGGACCAGCTTTGATCCAGACCGGCGAAGACTCCTTTGTGGAGATTGCCTTGAGCCTCGATGACGGAATAGGTATAGCTGCGAGCCTTGGCCAAGCGCTGGGAGACGAATGTGACCTGCCAGGCGGCAGCCTTCCCAGGTTCCGCTTTTACTTCGGGGAGGATGATGCTGTTCATGCGCACCGGCTGGATGTCCGCGGACCATCCCCGTGCGGCAGTGTACATCTGGTAGAGAGCATGCAGCCCGCTCACCGGCTCCGCCGGCTTTTCCTCGGCCTTCTTTGCCGCCTGCCGGGGGACGTCGGAACTGCAGCCAGCAAGGACCAGGAAACAGGCACAGGCTGTAAAGAGCGTGAACTTTTTCATAGAAATGGCGTCCTGCGCACTCCATTCTAGCGAACGTTCCCGGTGCGTGCCATAATGAGCTAGCTGAAACGGGAGGTAATTCGATGTTCCCGAGCATTCGCATTTCCATGGTTATGGGGCTGGCGGTGGGGATCGCCATTACTCCGGGAGCGGCATTCAGCCAACAGCGGGGGAATCAAACTCCTCCATCCACGACCACGCCAGCGCCGGGGCCAGGCAACAACACCGGTACTCCCGGCATTCCCGGGGGCCGCAACACACCGGGGAACGTGCCGTTTCCCGGCCAGCAGGGGCAGACCCAGCCGGGCGCGCAGCAGTATCCGCAGATGCCGCGGCCGATTTTTCTTTCCGGCAAGGTGGTGCTCGACGACGGCACTCCCCCGCAGGAACCGGTGGTGATCGAGCGGGTGTGCAACGGCCGGCCTCGTCCGGAAGGCTACACCGATACAAAAGGCCGGTTCAGTTTCCAGGTGGGGCAGAACACGGCCATGATGGCCGATGCCAGCTATGACGGAATGGGCTCGAGCGGCTATGGAACGCCCGGCATCCCCGGGGGCAGGGGCATGACAGCCGGCAGCCGCAACCAGGGCATGGGCTCGATGGGCGACATGGGGCTGGGACGCGATCTTTCGATGTGCGAACTGCGCGCGGTGCTGCCGGGCTTCCGGTCCGACACGGTAAACCTGGCCAACCACCGGTCGCTGGATGATCCAAATGTGGGGACGATCGTGCTGCATCGCCTGGGCAATGTAGAGGGCACCACGATCAGCGCGACCAGCCTGCAGGCGCCGAAGGATGCCAAGAAAGCCTACCAAAAGGGCAAAGACGCCCTGAAGAAAAACAAAGCGGAAGAAGCGGAGAAGCACTTCCAGAAAGCCGTGGATCTGTATCCGAAGTACGCGGTGGCCTGGTATGAGCTGGGGGTATTGCAGCAGAAGAGCCAGAAGCCGGAAGACGCGCGGAAATCCTACCAGCAGGCGCTGGCCGCCGACAGCCGGCTGATCCTGCCTTATCTGCAACTCTCGATGCTTGCGGTGCAGGAGAAGAAGTGGGAGGAAGTGGTGGAGACCACCAATCGCGCGGTCAAGCTGGATCCGGTGGACTTTCCACAGGCCTACTTTTTCAACTCGGTGGCGAACTACTATCTGCGGCGTATGGACGCCGCCGAGAAGAGCGCCCGCGAGGCCCAGAAACTGGACACGGAGCATCGCTATCCCAAGATCAACCATGTGCTAGGCGTGATTCTGGCCGAGAAGCGGGACTACCCGGCCGCGGTCGAGCAGATGCGCAGCTATTTGAAGTTCTCTCCGGACGCGCAGGATGCGGAGACGGTGAAGAAGCAGTTGGTCGAACTGGAAAAGCTTTCCAATCCGAGCGCCAAGACCAGCGAGCAATAAAAGAAACCGCCGATGGACGCCGGTTCCCGCCGATAGACGCCGGTTCCCGCCGATAGATGGGGTGAGGGGACAAATCCTTCATCGAGCTGTGCTTCTTGACTTTCGCAGCGCGGGTTTTTTATTCTAGCGGTTCGTTTGGCCACGCCTTAGGCCGGTTTAACTATGGGGAACAACGCGCGCGGCGAAACCGAAACTGTCGATCAGTTTCTGGATTCGACACTGGAAAGCGTGGATAGCGCCGAAGAACTTGCGATCCAGGTGGCCCGGAAAGCAGGGTTCGAAGAAGATGATCTGAATAAGATCGCCATGGCCGTGCGTGAGTCGATGGTCAACGCGGTAGTCCACGGCAATCGGTACAACGCGCGCAAGCGGGTGCATTTATCCGTTTCGAAGGAAGCGGACCGGCTGCTGGTGAAGGTCGGGGATGAAGGGGAGGGCTTCGACTACGAAAATCTTCCAGACCCCTTGGCGGAGGAGAATCTGCTGCGGAATTCCGGGCGCGGCATATTTCTGATGCGGGCTTTCATGGACGAATTCGCGATCCGGCGGCTGAGTCCGACTGGCATCGAAGTGACGTTGGTCAAATATCGGGCGGCACGATAACGCAGATTTCCAGTTCGAGTGAGTGAAGAGCCAGGAGGCATAATCCAGTGAGCGTAAAGTTGAGTACACGGCAAGTGGGTGACGTCACCGTGGTGGACGTAGCGGGACGGATCACGCTGGGCGAGGGATCGAGCGCCTTGCGTGACACCTTGCGCGAGATGGTCGCTAAGAACCAAAAAAAGATTCTGTTGAACCTCGGCGAGGTTTCCTACATCGACAGTTCGGGTATCGGGGAATTGGTATCGGGTTTCACGACGGTTACAAATCAGGGCGGGCAGTTGAAACTGCTCCATCTCACCAAGCGGGTGAAGGATCTCCTTCAGATCACCAAGCTGTACACGGTTTTCGATGTGCATGAAGACGAAGCCAGCGCGGTTCGCAGCTTCAGTTAGCCTCACGCCTGACCGCGCAAGCGGTCAGGCTCCCTGCTAGCCTCCTCCGACGAATTGCACGATCTCCAGGTTTGAGCCCGTGTGCAGCGGGGTATGGGGCCACTCCGCCTGGCGCACGATGCGCCGGTCCAACTCGACGGCCACGCGGCCGGGATCCAGTCCTAACGAGTGGAGCAGGCCCAGGACGGTCAACTCGGGTGAAACCTCGCGAGGTTCGCCATTGACCACGATCGCGATCGTTGTTTGTTCCCTGGACATAGGTCTATTGGGTCGGTTGACACCCTGATTTGTCAACCATTATAGTCAAATTTATAGCTCCTCTCGGTCCCGGTAAAGAATTGGATGCCAACATCATACGCTGAAACCTACTTCCCTGTGCTGCTGCAGGGCGTGATTGCCGCGGCGGTAGCCGCTCTGATGTTGGGGCTCTCGTATATTTTGGGCAAAAAGGTGCGGAACCGTGTAAAAGACATGCCGTACGAATGCGGCATTGCTCCCACCGGATCGGCCCGCGAGCGTTTCAGTGTGAAGTTTTACCTGGTGGGGATGCTCTTCATCCTGTTCGACATTGAAGCCATCTTCCTTTACCCCTGGGCGGTGGTATACCGGGAGTTGAGGTTGTTCGCGTTTCTGGAGATGCTGGTTTTCATCATTTTGATCCTGTCGGGGTTTTTCTACATCTGGAAGAAGGGGGCCCTGGACTGGGGAGAAACCGGGGACCGGCTGATCCGGAAGCGTTAGCGAGATTGCATGCTTTCTGAAAGTCTACAAGGACATGCCGTTGCGGCCGCGGTAGAGCAGTTCGACGCGGACGCGCTGGTGGGGGGGAAGTTTGACCGGCAAGAACTTACGCTCGAGATCGCGCCGGAAAAGATCGTCAGTGTTTGCGGGTTTCTGAAATACGATCAGCAATTCGTGCGCCTGAGCACCGTCACAGGCGTGGACCGCTATCCCTCTGAACCGCGTTTCGAGGTGGTTTACCACCTGCATTCGCTGGAGCGCAATGAGCGCCTGCGGCTGAAGTGCCGGCTGCCGGGCGATCGTCCGGTCATCGAATCGGTGACCTCGGTGTGGCGCTCCGCGAACTGGTATGAGCGCGAGACCTTCGACCTGTTTGGCATTCAATTCCAGAACCACCCGGACCTGCGGCGCATCATGATGCCGGAGGACTGGGAAGGGTATCCGTTGCGCAAAGACTATCCCGTTACCGGGAACCGGGTCTGAAAACAGGGACATATCGTGAGTGACACAGCAACTCCTGACGTGAGTACCGACCAAGTCGCGAAGCCCCGGAGCATGACCCTCAACATGGGTCCCCAGCACCCCTCCACGCA
>CAZMRK010000732.1:0-6590 GCA_964568355.1 uncultured Solibacteraceae bacterium
TATCGACCCTGTCTCGCCGCCCGGCCGTACTGGTAAGCTCTTCCGCTGTAGGAATTTACGGCGACCGAGGAGAAGAGGTTTTAACCGAAAGCTCTCCGCCGGGGAGCGATTTCCTGGCGGATATCTGCAAGGCCTGGGAGGCCCAGGCGGACCTGGCCGAATCCCTGGGACTGAGGGTGGTAAAGATCCGTACCGGGACGGTGCTGGGGCCGAACGGGGGCGCATTGGCGAAAATGCTGCCGCCGTTCCGGGTGGGGCTCGGTGGGCGGCTGGGATCGGGCCGGCAGTGGATGTCGTGGATCCACGTAGACGACCTGACCGCGCTACTGCGCTTTGCTGTAGAAAATTCCCTCAGCGGTGCCGTGAACGGAACGGCCCCGCAGCCGGTGACGAATGCCGAGTTCACCAAGGCCCTGGGTCAGGCGCTCCACCGGCCGGCTGTTTTTCCTGTTCCGGGCGTGGCTTTGAAGCTCTTGTTCGGAGAGATGGCGCAGGTGATGCTGGCCAGCCAGCGAGTACTGCCGCGCGCGGCCGAGGCTGCCGGCTTCCGCTTCCAGCATCCGGAGATCGCCGAAGCCCTCCGAACGGTGGTGTAGGAAAGAAAAATGCGGCGGAAACCGCTTCCTGACGGGCATGACCCGGCAAGCGGGCGGCGGGCCATTTCTGCTAAAATCCAAATGTTATGGCAATTCCCAATGTGAAGCGGTTTCGGCCCTTCTGCCCCACCTGCAACGAAAACTTCACCCTGATGGCCGTGCTGCCCAAGGACGCCAACGTCGATGCTTACCTCGCCGACGCCGTGGCGCGCCACGATCACAAAGCCTTCCAGGAATCCAAAGTGCTGCACTTCAAGGTTCGCGTCGGTCAGCAGAAGCAGAAGAAGGCGAAGTAAGTTTCTCCTACAGGCGGGCCTGCAGGGAACGCAAGGCCCGCAATCCGGCCGCAGCAATTTCCGGGTCTGTATCGTTGCTCAGCCTTTGAAGCTGAGGCACGCTGGTCTGATCTCCACTCCTCCCCATCACTTCCGCCAGCTTGATCTTTTCGTCCTTCGTTCCGTTCACCAGGGGATGATAGAGCGACGCCCGAATCGCAGGGTTGCGCGCCAATTCCACGAGAAACGGCTGGGCGATGCCGCTATAGGAAGCGGAATTCAACTGGTTCACCAGATATTGCAGGGGACTCATCTCCGAGAGCTCGGTTCTCCCCAGCATCACCAGGGCAAAGGCAAGCGACATACGCGGTTGAGTCTTGCTTTCTTCCTGGTATGCCTTCTCGATGGCCGGCAGGTCGGCAGAATTCTTGAGGCGTGCATAGCCCTCGGCCGCCGCTGCGCGCAGTTGGTCGTCCTTATCGTTCAGGTACCGGGCGTAGATGGAGTGGCTGCTGGCTTCGGGAATCATCGCGATCGCCGTCAGAGCCTTGCGGCGCACATTCTTATCTCCGGTCCGGTTCAGAACGTCCACTAACTGGGGAAGTGCCTCGGCAGTCTGGAGCAAGCCGACTGTCTCAACCGCGGCGATCTGCACCTTGCTGTCGAGGTCCCGCAGCAGGAAGGTAATGCCCGGAGCGGCGGACTTGTCACGGATCTTCTGTAAGGCAATCAGAGATTCGTAAATGACATTGGTGTTTTTGGAGCGCACCGCCTGCAGCAGATCCTCCACTGCTCCTTTGCCGCGCAGCACTCCCACTGCGCGGGCGGCGTTGGCGCGCACATCCATATCCGCTCCGCCGCGAGCCAGTTTTCCTAATGCGGAAATCACGTCAGGACGAACGGTCACGAACGGCGGAATGATCTGATCGTTGGTGTCGCTGAATTTGCTGCGCAGGCTGGTGCCCACGCGGCGGATGGAGGCGGTCAGGCCTGTCTTCACGTAGTCCGGGTAGTAGAAGTTGACCAGGCCGTCGGTGGCGCGGATCTGCACTTCCGGATCATTGTCCATGGTGGCCTGGATCAGCGGATCGAGACTGTATTGCGTGCCAATCTGTACGATCTGCTTGACCGCTTCCAAGCGCACTTCTACGTCCGGGTTCTTCAGGAAAGCCTGGAGCTTGGGCATGGCGGCAGCGCCAGCCTTTGCGATCTCGCGTACGTCTTTGGGGCGAACGGTTTCCTGGGCCGCGATTGCCAGGAGCAGAACAATTCCCAATACGGCGGCTCGATGCGCGTACATAGTATTACTTTATCGTACTGCCGCATGTGAGCCGTACCACAGAGCCACCACCGGTCAGCGCACGAACTCCACCTTCACCTGTTTGGGGATCAGGCCCGCCTCGAAGCCCATGTCGAGCAACTTCTGAACCGCCAGCGGCACCTGTTCGCCGGCATCCAGGGTGTAATGATTCACGTACATGCCCACGAACTTCTCCGCCAGGCGATGCTCCATATCGCGCGCGAACTGCATGGCGTAGGTCAGCGCTTCGTCGTGATTGTCCAGCGCGTACTGAATGCTCTCGCGCATCAGGCGGCAGCATTCGCTCTGAATATCAGCGGGCAGGGAGCGCAACAGGACATTTCCGCCCAAGGGAAGCGGCAAGCGGTACGTGGTCTTCCACCATTTGCCCAAGTCGATTACCCGGTGGAATCCCTCGCGGTCGTAGGTCAACTGCGCTTCATGAATGATCAGGCCGGCGTCGGCGGAGCGCTCGCGCACCGCCTCCAGAATTCGATCGAAAGGTGTGACTACTGGTTCGAAATCGGGCTGAAACAATTTCAGCGTGAGATAGGCGGATGTCATCTTGCCGGGAATCGCGATCTTTTTTCCCTTCAAGTCCTCCACCTCCATGGGACGTCCGGAGATCACCATGGGCCCGTACCCATCGCCGATGCTGGAACCGCTGGCCATGAGCACGTATTTGTCGGCAACGTAAGGATAGGCGTGATAGGAGATCGCGCTGAGGTCATAGAGACCCTCCACTGCCTTACGATTGAGCGACTCGATATCCTCCAGAATGTGGCGGAATGTCACCTTTGAGGACCGCACCTTTTTCGTGGCCAGTCCGTAAAACATAAACGCGTCGTCAGAATCCGGACTATGGGCGCTGACGATTTCCCGGGGAGCAGAAGATGTCATAGACAAAGGAAAGCTCCCACCAGTTTACACGGGATCACATGCTAAAAGGGAGGAACGAAAAGAAGAGAAGCAGAGAGGAAAAACGAAAAGGGCGGCCGCCCCCTGGCTTGCAGGCTCAAGATCAGCGTTGCCGGTCATCCCTATGCGCACGAGCGCCGGCGTTTCTCATAGAAACGCGATGGAGTCCGACCGTTCGCAGCCTTGGGTACCGCCTGTCCGCTTGCCAGGATCCAACCGCCCTCTTTCTGGCCCGGTTCTATTGGACTCACCTCCCCGCCGGCTGTTTTCAGCCAGCTCGTCTCATCGGGTGTCGGAACCTTCACTGGCTGGTTCCAACTTCAGTTTGGCTCCACTCCACTATCTTGTCAATGGTCTAAAGGTACTCGCATAATAGGGACGGGACCAGGGGGGGACTAGGCCCATCGCCCCTCCCAACACGGTCCCGGGTAGCCCGTGTTCCGCCGCTGGTTCGCTCCTAAATCCGCGCCTCTCACCGGCGCCCCCGTGGTACGCCGGCAGAAGACCTATTCCGCGCAGAGCGGCTATGTCTACCAGTATTTCTATGCGGGCCACCGCCCTTACGGCCGGCCGGAAGGAGGCGGCATGGAGCACGTATTTGAAGTCTCACCCGACCGTAAAAAGTCGCTGGCCGTCTCCGTCTTGCTGGGCGACCAGGCGGTGGGCGCATGGGAGACGGCGCACCATCGCGAACTGAACTCCACCGAACGCTATGCCATCGTCAAGATGGCATTGTTCCAGGCCTTCGACGAACGGCCCCAGCCGGAGATGATGAAGCAGGAGATCCACGTGCGAACCGCCGATATTGAAGGCATTCTGGCCTCACTCGATATCGAGTGAGGCACAGCCATGCCACCCGCACGGTAAAATAGAAGCAAGGAGTCATTCCCCGCATGCCTACGCTGGCCGAAGAGCTCGGCGCGAGGACCCGCGAGGCCGACTTATACGAGCGATTGGAGGGCAACCGCGTGCGCTGCTATGCGTGCGGCCACAACTGCCCCATTCCCGCAGGCTTCGCCGGCGTCTGCAAAGTACGATTCAATCGCGAGGGCAAGCTCTATGCGCCCTATGGCTACGTGCAGGGCGCACAGGTGGATCCGATCGAAAAGAAGCCGTTCTTTCACGTCCTGCCGGGAGCACAAACCCTGAGCTTCGGGATGCTGGGCTGCGATCTGCATTGCGGCTATTGCCAAAACTGGGTTACGTCGCAAGCCTTGCGCGATTTTCGCTCCTCACTCGAATTCCATTCCATGGAGCCGCGTCAGATCGTTCATTGGGCCCTGGAGCAGCGGACGGCGGCGGTGATCAGCACCTACAACGAACCGCTGATTACCAGTGAATGGGCGGTGGCGATTTTTCGCGAGGCGCGCAAGGCCGGGCTGCGCACCGGCTTCGTCTCCAACGGCAATGCGACGCCAGGCGTCCTGGATTATCTGCGCCCGTGGGTAGATCTTTACAAGGTGGATTTGAAGAGCTTCGACGACCGCCGGTATCACGAGTTGGGCGCCCGCCTGGCGCCAATTCTGGATTCGATCGAACGCATTCACAGTCTCGGCTTCTGGCTGGAAGTGGTCACCCTGGTAGTGCCCGGCTTCAACGATTCCGACGCAGAGTTGAGTGCGCTGGCCAAGTTTCTGGCCGGCGTATCCCGCGACATCCCGTGGCACGTGACGGCCTTTCATCCGGACTACAAAATGGGCGGTTCGCAGTGGACCGGCGCGGCTACGCTGGCACGTGCCGCGGAAATCGGGAAAGCCGCCGGGCTGCGCTTTGTTTATGCCGGCAATCTGCCAGGGAAACTGCACGATGCCGAGAACACGCGCTGTCCCGGCTGTGGCGGCCTGTTGGTGGAGCGCGAGGGTTTTGTTGTCAGGCGCAATCGCATCGGCGCGGATGGGCTCTGTCCGGACTGCTCCCGGCCGGTCCCGGGCATCTGGCACGCGGAGACTCCGCCGCTTCCGCGCGACTCGGAGTTGTGGCTCTACCGCCGCTGCGGATAACACATGGCCGCAGTCCACATCTCGCCGTTTGGTGGTCAGTGGTATCCCGACCAGCCGCACGAGCTGCGTTCGCTGCTCGATGATCTCTTCGAGAAATCACTCCAGCGGACCGGACCATATCTGCTTTCCCGCGCCGCGGGTTTTGTGGTTCCTCATGCGGGTTTGATGTACTCCGGCGTGGTGGCAGCCGCGGCATATCGCCATCTCCGCGAAAATCCGCCCGAACGCGTCGTGCTGCTCGGATTTTGTCATCGCGGAGGGCCGCACACCATTGCCATTCCCGATATTTGCGGCTTCAAAACACCGCTGGGGTGCGTCCCGGTGGACCGGGCCGCGATGGAGGATCTCGCGGCCTCCCCGGCGTTCCACCTGGTGCCGGAGGACCGGGTCTGCGATCACTCGGTGGAGATCCAGCTCCCGCTTCTACAACACGCTGCGCCCGGCGTGCCGGTCATTCCGCTTTATACGGGCGATCTGGACCCCGAGACACGTGCCGACGGAGCGCAAAAGCTGGCGGCCATCGCCGGGCCGGAGACGGTCTTTCTGGTCAGCTCCGATTTCACCCACTATGGACCGGAGTTCGGCTATCGTCCCTTTGCTACCGACGAATGGACCGCCGAACGTCTGGAGGCTTTGGACATGTCGGTGATCGAGGCATCCGGCGGCCTGGATGCCGGGCTGTTCCTGGAGCGTCTGGCGGAGACCGGGGCCACCGTTTGCGGGCGCACGCCCATCGCGCTCTGGCTCAGTACTGCGCGCCTGCTCGGCGGCCTGACGCAGGAGACGCTGGATTACCAGACCTCGGGCGAAATTGTCGGCAACTATCGTCATTCGGTGAGCTACGCGGCGCTGGGCTATTTTCCGGCTGCATCTTTCGAGATCAGTGCCGAGGATCGCATGTTGCTGCTCAAAAGCGCGCGACAGACGCTGGAGCGCTTCCGACAGACCGGCGAACGAGCGGCCGTGCCGCCCGCGAATCTCTCCACGGCGCTCACCCGCAAGACCGCTGTCTTTGTTTCGCTGCACCAGGGCGAAAGTCTGTTGGGCTGCGTGGGTATGCATACGCGGCACCTGCCGCTGGCCGAAGCGGTGCCGGAGATGACGCTGGCGGCCGCGCTCGACGATCCGCGATTTCATGCCGCCGTCGAGCGCGCGAAGGGTCCTATCGATATCGAAATCTCGGTCCTCTCCCCCATGCACGCGATCGCCGACCCTGCGGAGTTTCGTCTGGGAATCGACGGCGCCTTTCTACGCAAAGAGGGCCACGCCGCGCTGCTACTGCCACAAGTGGCTTGCGGCCGCGACTGGACACGCGAACAGTTCCTGGAGAACCTTTCGCGGAAGGCCGGCCTCTCCACCCATGCCTACCGGGCGCGGGGGGCCCGGCTGTCCGTATTCCAGGCGCAGGTTTTCAGCAGCTCTCAGCCGGCGAATTTATAGCCAAGGCCGCGCAGCGTGAGGAAGAACTCCGGAAAGCGGGGATTCTCTTCCAGCTTCTGCC
>CAZMRK010000733.1:0-12411 GCA_964568355.1 uncultured Solibacteraceae bacterium
AGCGCCGCGCGGTAACCCACACCCTATTCGTTCCGCAGAGCCGCCAGCGGGTCAATTCGGGACGCTCGCCTTGCCGGCGCATAGCCAGCGAGAATTGTGGCGCCGAGAAGGACGATGCCCGCCAGCGCCAAGGTTCCCGGATCATTGGGCTGGGTCTCGAACAGAAACGATTTGACCAACTGCGACGCGCTCAACGCACGTTGGTCACGGGTATGCGGGAATCTGCCTCCCGCACGATCTCATGCACGCTCTGAACAAACCTCAGCGGATCACCCGCAGTGCGCAGCGCGTAGGGCATTCCGTCCGGAGAAAACTGGCTGACCGCTACGAACACGGTCATTGCACCACACTCTTCCTCTGGCGGGTCGCGAAACACGTACAACGGGCGGATGGAGTTCCCGAAAAGGGACGATTGGTCAGTCCGTTTGCGCTGACAATCGTCCCCTGGTCGTCATCGGAGCAGTCAAAAGCGCTGCATGGCTAGAAGTCTACCCGAGCGCCAATCTGGACCTGTCGTGCTCCCCACGGACCGAGTGTATTCGCTCCTAAGCCACCGCCGGGACCGAGTGTCCGTCCGAAGGTGGGGCTACGGAGGTTGCCATCCGGCGGGCCAAACTGGGGTGTGTTGGTGAAATTGAAGAACTCACCGACCAGTGTGAAGCGGATACTCTCCCGGATGATCGTCTCCTTACGAAGGGAGAAATCGAGCTTTCGGTTGGCCGGACCGAGCAGGAATCCTCCATAGTTCCCGATCTTGCCGAACGCGGGTTGGGCAAACGCCGCCGTGTTGAACCACCGGTCAGGGCTCCGGTTGCTGACGGCGGTGGGATCCCCGATGATGTCCACGCGGCCGCCGAGCGGACTATTGCCATTCAGGGAGTCGCCTCCCGAAGTGATAGTAAAAGGGACCCCTCCCTGCAATGTGAGAACTCCACCCATGTTCCAACCTCCGAGAATCCTGGAAGCGATTCCGGTATTCAGGAAGGGCCTTCCAGGTCCCCATGGAAGATCATACGACCAACTGACCAGAGCGGTCTGGTATGGAATCGAGGTGGCTCCATTAGCCTCGTCGAACACCACCGGGCCGCGGCTCAACTGCGGATAGTAGATGGATCCACCGAGGAACCCAAGGTTGCGGCCGTAAGAGTAATTTGAGATCAGGGTCAGCCCCTTGGAGAATCGCTTTTCGAGCCGGATGTACCCGTTGTAGTAGTTCGTGACCCCCACGGCCTGTTTGATCTGCGTGACGTTGCCATACTGTGGAAAAGGACGTCGAATGTTATTGGCGCCTGTGATTCCCCAGAACTGCGGAGGCACTTCGTTCCAGTTCCGGGAGATGGAGAGCTTACGGCCCAAGGATCCCTGTCCAGCAACCTCAACCAGTATGTTGAGCGGCAATTCTCTTTGGATGGACAGATTGAAGTTCTGCACATAACCGAAGTGCCAGTTGGGATCGACAAATGTGGGTGACGTAGTCGGAACCTGGCCTGGCTTTACGGCGCCGAAACCCTCGGTCAGAAGGCGCAGGTCGCCACCAAGCGGATAATCAGGAAATCCGTTCGCGAGTGTGAATGCCGGGGTGATGCCGCCGTCAGGCGAGCTAAAGTTCGCGCTCGTCGTGAACCCCAGGCTGGGCGCTCTGCGATTGGCTCCAAGGGTCGGGTTCGTGTTGAAAATCCCATAACCACCACGGATCACTGTCTTCGGAATCGCCTGCCAGGCAAAGCCGATGCGCGGGGCAAAGCGCTTGTAGTCGGTATTGTAGAAATCCCTGGCCGGATAGCCCGGACGATTCAGGAACTTTACTACGCCGGGCGTGCCAGAAACCGGATTGATCTCGTAAGAATCGAATGCATTGCCCCTGAATTCAGATTCGTACACAGGACCATCAATGTCCCAACGGAGGCCCAGGTTGATGGTCAGAGATGGAGTGATTTTCCAGTCATCCTGAAGGTAGAACCCGTAATAGAAGTTGTGCCACGTCAGAGCAGGACCGAGCGTGGTACTGGCGCTATCCACTGCGCCCAAGAGGAACGACGCGAAAGCATCTCCCGTATTGGCGCTGCCGGGCAAGCCGGTTTCGATAGGTCCGAAACCGAAACTACCGGTCGGCAGGCTTTGGTCCGGGGCGCCATGCTGACCAAACTCCAACTGATAACCGAACTTGAAGGTGTGCCTACCGTGCACGTAATTCAGGTCCAGATCGTATGAGATCTCCTTGATGGGCTTTTCCTGAAAGAGTAAAGATCCCGGGCCAAGGCCCGTGTACCCGCTGAAGCTGTAAGTCGGAAACCCCAAATCGCCACCCAAAGACTCAGGCAGGCGCGCACCGGCAAAGTTCTTGATGCCCAGAGTAGTGGCCCATTGCTTGCTCGGATCTACAGCAGGGTTCACCCTCTCGATATAGCGCGGCCGATAGACCACGCGGTTCGTCATGAAAAAAGAAGGTGAGAAGGTGTGCATCTCCGTGAAGTTGTAAGTCTGAGTCATGAAGCGAAAGCCGAAACCGGAAAGGGTTGGACTGGCAGCCGGACTGATTCGGTTGTACACCGGCACACCGAGGTTCTCGTTCAGAGTGTGGTCGAACATGAAATCGCCGTACAGATGGTCGTTGTCACTGATGTTCCAATCCACGCGATTCACATTCCGATACTTGGTGAGGCGGGTCCCCGTGCTTGCGGTGAGATTGGCACTCAGCGTGCCCGCGATGCTGGGGTCAGGAATATAGGCCAGGGCCTTCAGCGCGGCCGGGTCGAACATATTGGAAGGAATCGCATTCCCGGGGAAGGGATCGCGGATGATCTGATTCGTGGTGGGATCCGTCCGAGTTGTGCGGGGATCGTAAATGGTCCGGCCCAGGGCGCTGAAGTCCCCGCTCTTCATAGCCGCTGTGGGAACCGTGAGGGCCACACCAGCCGGCGCAATCGATTTTTGAACCTCCAGGCTGGAGAAGAAAAGCAACTTGTCCTTCTTAATCGGTCCACCGATCGTGCCCCCAAACATGTGCTGACGGTCAACGGGAGTGGTACGAGAAAAAGCATTCATGGTGTCGAGCGCTTCGTTCCGGAAATACTCGTAAACGCCGCCATGATATGAATTGCTTCCAGACTTCGCTTGCATCTGAACGAGGGCACCTACGTCCTTTCCAAATTCGGCGCTGTACTGGTTGGTAGAGACCTTCACTTCCTGGAGAGCCTCGACGGAGGGGTTGTAAACCATTTGCGCGACGTCAGTGCGATCGCCATTTACAGAAGCTCCGTCAACCATCACGTTGACATTTGTAAAGCCGCCAACGTTGTAGCGCGATGCTCCATAGGAGATCACGTCTTCTCCCGTATAACGGACAGTGGGTGCCAGAGAAAGCAGTACGCCCGCCGAGCGATTGAAGTAGGGCAGAGTGGAAACCTGCTTGTACTCGATATTCTGCCCGAGTCCCGGATCTTCGGTCTTGAGAAGAACACCGGCAGCTTGCACCTCCACGCTCTGACTAATGGTGCCGACCTGTAAAGAGAAGTCCAGGTTCCGCGACTGGCCAAGTAAAACGGACACACCCTTTGCAACCGACTCCTGGAACCCGGCAGCGGTGATGGTGACCTGGTAATTGCCGGGACTCAGAGCGGGAGAGCGATAGACCCCGTCGTCGGTGGTCTTCAAATCCCAGCGGGCTCCGGTGTTCTCATTCTGGATGGCGACGCTGGCGCCGACCACGGCTGCTCCCGTTACATCCCGGACAAAGCCGGTGAGGTAGGCCGTGCCTTGTGCCCACAGGGTGGGCAGACCGCAGATGGCGAGCAACGCCAAGAATGAAACGGTTCGTAACGATTCGTAAATGAGGGCGGTCAGACGCTGGCCGGCCCTGGCATGAGTATGAAACTGACTCGCTAACTGCATCAGAGATCCCTCCTGGCTGCACGCTGGGGCTCATCGAAACCGGCGTTCCGATTGCCCAGGTTGCCGAACATGGAAAGTGGGTGTGGCTACCACACATCGATGCCCGTTGATCACACAATCCGATTGCCGGATCGCATCACCAGACACCTTCAGGCTGCTCCTCGACCCAGATTTCGGAGTGATTGTACAAGAGGGCCTGGGCACTGTCAAGAAAAAAGTTTATCGATAAACTAAACGAAAAACTGCCAATCTGACCGTTTTGCAAGCGTTCGAAAAAAACAATACAGCAAGGCCCTTTTCCATGTTGCAAGCTATCGCAGCGGATATTAAGATGAAGCCGGCACACGGATGAGTTGTCGAGGTTCTCTACGTCGCGCTGTGGCGAAGGCGTCCGCAAAGGTCGCGGTGCTCGCGCTGGTCGTCCTGGGATCACCTGCGGAAGAGACACCGCAAAAATCACTTAGCCTCCGGGAACTTCTTGATGCCGTGCAGCGAATGCCGAGGTCGGCGGAAGCCCATGGGGAATTGGGAGCAGCGCTGGGACAATCCGGAGATCTTTCCGGGGCGTTGCGCGAACTGGAGACCGCCTTACGTCTTAACAGCAACTATGCCGATGCCTACTATAACTTGAGCACGACCTACATCAAGAGGGCTCGGCAGGCGGGTCCGGTAGCAGTGAGTTACCGGTCCGATCTGGACCGGGCATTTTCGGCTCTCCGGCGCGCCTCTCGGCTAAACCCCTCATTGCCGAACTTGCACAATCTGATGGGCTGGCTCTACCAGGAAATTGGCGATTTCCATGCGGCCACTCAGGAGTTTCGGGAAGCAGTGAAGGCCGAACCTGAATCCGCTCAGGCGTTCAACAATCTCGGCACAGCGTTGGCGAAGGAACTCAATCTGAACGAGGCAGTGCACGCTTACGAGCGGGCAGTGGCTCTTAACCCACACCTGGTCACTGCTCAGCTAAACCTCGGCTCGACGATCCAACTGCGCGGTCAGAAAGAAGCCGCGCTCGAGGAGCGGCGCGGCGCCGTAGAGCAGAACCCCAACTCCGGGCCGGCCCGCGCTTTGTTGGGTCATGCACTCTTCTGGAATGAGCGCACCGAGGAAGCCAAACAGGAACTCCGAAGGGCCGTCCAGCTTTCACCCAACCTGGCCATTGGCCACTATTACCTCGGCCAAGCGCTGCGGCAGACCGGCGACATGATGGGCGCGTTCCAGGCACTTTCCATCGCAGTGAGATTGAGCCCCGACACCCCGACGTTCCGCAGCGAGCTGGCGCTCGTGCTGGTGAATCAGGGGCGTTTACAAGAGGCAACCGCTCACATCCAAACCGCTCTGCGGCAGAATGCCACAGATGGCTCCATGCACTACGTTCTGGCCAGATTGCTGCAAGCGGCGGGCCGGAAAGAGGAGGCAGCCCGGGAGTTCCGGAAGGCGGCGGCGCTCCAGCGAGACAAATTGGCATTCGAACAGGCCGGACTACTGACCGCTAACGGAATTGCCGATTTGCGGGCGGGCAATCCGGCAGGCGCGGCGGAGAAATTGCGCAAAGCCGTGGCGGATAAGTCGGACTACGTGGAAGGCTGGTATTACCTGGCCATCGCTCTGGCTCAGTCAAGAGACGCCGAAGGAAGCCGACGGGCATTCCAAGCAGCCCTGGAGAGGAGACCGCAAAGTGCGGAGATTCACTATAATTTCGGGATCTCTCTCTGGCAGACGGGCAAGGCTGGCGAGGCCATCAGGGAGTTCCGGAGAGCGGTGGAACTCAACCCCCTGGACGGGCTAGCGCATTGCGCGCTCGGTAAGGCTTTGTTGCGGGGCGGCCATTCAGAAGGAATAACCGAGGTGAACCGCGCACGTGAATTGGGAGAGTGCCTGGAGGGCCAGGTCCCGTCTTCCAGCCGCTGACGGATCCCGACAACGGCCCATCGCGCGGGCAAGATCAAATCGCGTTCGATCCTCTCATTGGTTTATCGATCAACTAAAAGAAAATTACGGCAATTCGACTTGACCTGAACCTACGGCATGGATACAATCGGCGTTGGCACCCGGGAGCACCGGAGGAGGTGCGGAAACATGAAGGCGGCGGTGATGCGGGCGGTGGGCCAGCCGCTTGCCATAGAAGACGTGGCGGTCCCACGGATCGGCCCGGCGGAAGCTTTAGTAGAAACCCGCAGTAGCGGCATTTGCGGTACCGACTTGCACATTCTCGCGGGCCATGGGTATGTTCCGGCGCTTCCGCATATTTTGGGCCATGAACCGGCCGGCGTGGTGGTCGATGTAGGGGAGAGGGTGAGCAATGTGCGCCCGGGAGACCGGGTTGTGCCGCACCTCTTTTTCAACTGCGGAAGCTGCTATTACTGCCGGGTTGGGCGACAGCAGCAATGCACGAACCTGAGAGGGATTCTCGGCGTACTTTGTCCCGGGGCTTTTGCCGAATACTTCAAAGCACCGGCCACGAACCTGTTCCGACTGCCGGACAGCGTTCCGTTCGATTCAGGCGGACTGATTGCAGATGCCGTCGTTACCGCTGTTCACGCGATGAAGCGCGCCCATCTGGAACTGGGCGACACAGCCGTGATCATTGGAGCAGGCGGGATCGGACAGATCCTGACGCAGCTCCTGACTGCTTCGGGTGTTCGCGTCGTCGCCACCGCGCGAACGCCCGATAAGCTACGTATCGCAAAAGAAATGGGTGCAGCCCTGGCCTTGCACACTTCTGACGCGGAGGCCAGGAATACGATCCAGGACTACACAAACGGCGGAGCACAGTGCGCGTTCGACTGCGTGGGAACCGCGCAGTCGATGCGAAGTGCTGCAGAATATGTAATGCGTGGCGGGAGAATCGTGGTGATCGGTGAGGAGCCCCAGTTTCCCGAGATCGATACCATCCAGATCGCGCAACGGGAGCTGGAAATCATCGGTTCACGGAATGGAACGCGGCAGGATACAGCAGACGCGGTCCGGCTGATGGAAACGGGCGCCGTGAAACCTTTTATCGCAGCCCGGTTTCCGCTCGCCGAGATCAACGCCGCGATAGCCGCCACGCGGGAGGGATCGCCGGGACGCGTGGTGGTCATGGTGAGAGAGTGATTTGGAGTCATTCAGGAGACGAACTATGGATAAGCTGATTGTCACGGTGACATGCGATTCCACGATGTCGTATCCGCGGAATCCCTATAATCCGCAGGGTGTCGAGGCACTGGCCGAAGACTACGTGCGCAGCGTCAATGCCGGTGCAGCGATCTGTCATTTGCACGGGCCTTATACACTCGACGAAAAGATTCAAGCGGACGGCACCAAGCTGTCGGACCTCGATCTGCCGGGCTGGCAAAGATTGCGAGACCTGATCGAAGCGAAGACACATCCGGTCATCCAGTACGGCATCGCGAACGGAAAGTTCCCGCAGCGCGTAGAGCTAATGAAACAGAGGCCCGACATGATGTCGATCTGCTTCAATGCTCACGACGAGTGTTTTCAGCCGGACCGGAACTATCCACCCGTGGAATTGTACGGAATTCACGATCGCGAAGAATTGGAGAAGTATTGCCGCCACACGAAAGAGCACGGTATCAAGCCGGAGGTGGAATCGTTCCATTATGGGGCGGTGTGGAACGCCCAGCGCTTCATCAACATGGGTCTGCTGGCAACGCCTGTGTGGACCACATTTTTTCTGGGTTGGCCGGGCGGGTGCTGGACGCCTCCCACAGTAAAAGCGATGCAATATATGCATGACCACAAGCCGGACAATTTCAACTACAGCGTAAGCGTCATGGACCCGAGTACACAGTGGCAAGTGCTGACGCAGGCCATTCTGCTGGGTGGCCATGTGCGCGTCGGCATGGAAGACAATCCTTACGTGGATACGAAAGGGACCCTGGCCCGAAACAATGCCGAACTGGTCGAAAAGATCATCAGGATTGCGCGGGAGTTGGGGCGGGAGATCGCCTCTCCGGAAGAAGCGCGGCGGATCTCCGGACTGGCCGCCAAGCCCGCCACGGTAGGTGCGTAATTGCATGCAAAAGAACACGGCCAAAGAAAAACTGAAGGCGGGAGAGATCGTATACGGAAGTTCTCTGACCGAATGTTTTGACGCCGAAATCGCGATCCTGCTGAAGGCAGCCGGCCTGGACTTCTTCTTTACGGACACGGAGCACTCCACGGCGGACTATCACGACATTCAGGGGCTCTGCCGCGCCGCTCGCGGGGCGGGCATCATCCCGATGGTGCGAGTGACGGACACTGTTCCGTTTCTCATCACCCGTGCCCTGGACGTGGGCGCAATGGGCATTGTGGTGCCACGCGTGCATTCCGCGGCACAAGCGCGCACCGTAGTCGACGCAATGAAGTACCCGCCGGAAGGCACCCGCGGTTTCGGTATGCGGGGAATCATTACGGACTTCCAGTGGACCAACGCGGAGGATGAGATGGCCTCGGCCAATCATGAGACTCTGACGGTCGTGCAAATCGAGAGTCAAGCAGGGCTGGATCATGTGGAGGAGATCGCAGGCACGCCGGGGCTGGATGTTCTGTTCGTGGGGCCGTATGACCTCACTATTTCGATGGGCATCGCCGAGCAGTTTCGTGAGAGAACGTTTTGGAGCGCCGTAGACCGGGTCGTGGCGGCTTGTGAGCGAAATGGAATTGCGGCGGGCTTGCAGACCGGTGACAAATGGATCTTCCGAGAGGCGCAGAAGCGAGGTGTTCGCTTCCTGCTCTACTCGAACGACGTAACGGTTCTGTTCGAAGGCTACCGGGATGCCATCGCGGAATTGAAAAAAGACATCCTCAGCCGGGTAACGGCGACCGAGGCCTAAGCGCGAGCAGCCTGCGCACCTTCTTCGATACCCAGAAAATCGCAGGCTTCCCGCATGCGGGCGGCGCTCGGCACCAAAGCCTGTATGGGCAGAGGATACCCGTAGAGATCGAGCGTCGCGGTGCCCTGGAAACCGGTTTCTTTCAGTGCTGTCAAAATACCGGAAAGGTCCAGGCACCCTTGGCCGGGCGGGAAATGCAACTCGGATGATTGCTGATCGGAATCGGAAAAGTGCAGGTGGCCAATGCGGTGCCCAAGTTTGCGAATCGCCTGGATATAATCATAGCGACGGCCTACACCGTAGTGGCAAAAGTCGTACGTAACCCCAAACGCTGCGGGGTCGAACGCGTCGCAGAGGCCGATCAGAAACGGATCGCTCATACCCACCGTGAATGGATGTGGCTCGACCAGAATGCGCGCACCGAGTGGTTTCGCATAAGCGACAATTTCCTGGAATAGTTCGATCAGGCGAGGGAGAAGCCTGCCTAGCCACTCCGCCTCCGATGTGCCCTCAGGCGCGCGCCCTTCCCACAGCAGCACATCTCGAGACCCCAAGGCAAGCGCAATGTTTGTGTCGGCTTTGACACCTTCGATCGTTGCTGCAAACTCCCGGTCTGTACCAAAAGGCTGGAAATAGTTCTCCCCCACCGCATTGAAGCCGCCCATCGTGATTCCCATCTCCCGGGCGAACTGGGCGAATCTGCCTTGCAATTCGGCGGTCTTGGCGCGTTTCAGGTGATGCTTCCACAGCTCCAGGCTGTCGAAACCGGCGGAGCGGAATAGTCTGAGCGCTTCCTCAGCCGGATAGTCTTCTAGAGTGATTGTGCTTCCTCGCATGGATCATAGCCTCCTGTCATCGGCGCTTCTTGTTACCGGAAAGTGTTTTCGGAAGGCTTTGCCGGTTCTTGGGGTGACCGTACTCCGACGGACGCCGCCGCGGAACAAATCTGTGACCATATGCCTTCCGGAACGGGTATCCCGTCGCGCAGGCGTTCGGTACGGCAGCGGAAGTCCGGTTCCCCGGGCAGCATCACTTCGTCATAGCCGGGAGCGGGCGGCGAGGACTTGATATACGCACGCAGTTCCTCCATTAAGACAGAGAATTGTTCCACCGGGAGAAAGGCCGACACGTCGATCACAATGAACGCGAGCCCATTGCCCGGCTGTACCTGAAGGACGCTGGAACCAGCCAGGAGGGCTCCCAGAATCTCCACCAGCAGCGCAAGTGCGTAGCCACGGTAGCCCTTTGAAGCTCCGAAAGGGAGTATCGCCCCGCGGGGCGGTCCATAGAACTTGGCCGGATCGGTGGTAGGCAAACCTTCCGCATCCACGATTGTTCCTGGAGCCAGAGATCTGCCGGTCTCGCGGTGCATGCGGATAAATCCTTCTGATGTTTCTGCAGTCGAAAAGTCAGCCAGGAGAACCGGCCCTGAATCACACGGCACGGAAAAGGAGATCGGGTTGGTCGCCAGACGCCCCTCCCGTCCGCCCCATGGAAGGACGAAATGGCCGTGCCGAGGAGAATTGCAGACGCCCAGGGCAAGAAAGCCTTGTTCCGCCGCATGTTGTGTGAAGGTCCCGAGGCGGCCGGCGTGATTGCAGCGTCGAGCTACTACAGTAGCCGTGTGAAATCGACGTGCCTTGGCGATCGCCGCATTAACGGCTCGCAGTCCACCTACCTGTCCGAAGTTCCAGCCGCAATCCAGCACCGCCGTGGTTTCGGTTTCCTTCTCAAGGAGAATTGGCGCACCAGGCAGGATCGCACCTTTGCGGATGTCTTCCACGTACTGCGGAATGCGCATAATCCCGTGAGTGTCATAGCCCATGAGGTTGGCCGTTACCAGATGGCTGGCCACGATAGCGGCTTCCTCCTCTGGGGCGCCGCAGGCCAAGAACACACTGCGCGTGAATTCAAGCAAGCAGTCGTGCTTGATCATCATCATAGAAACCTGCGTTCGTGTGGATGCGGCTCACCCGTTTCGAATGACGGCGAAACCTGAATGAACGGCTTGCTCGGCCCGGCTCTTCTTGCCATGGTTTAACGTTAAACAAAACGGCATTGTAGAACGTTCTCTTTCAGATCTCAACCAAAAGATTACAAATCCGGCCGTCAGATGATAGCGGACCGGTCCACAGCGTACTGGTTACCAGCTAAGTCATGGTGTAGCCTGGCGCCTGGCTTGTCAAGAAAGGTTGGCAAGGAGATGGGCATCCTGAACCGACCAGGCCGGTCGTGGCCGGGCGCAGGCGCACGGGGCGCAATTCCTTGCAGCCATCTGCCTATGAACGTGCTTGAAATTAGGAGTACAATCGAGGAATCTTCAGTTTGGAGCCGCGTTGAAGCGTAAGACCACTTTACAGGACATTGGGAAGAAGTTAGGGTTGTCCGCAACCACGGTCTCGTTGGCCTTGCGTGATCATCCGCGCATTTCCGAAGCCACCAAGCAGAAGGTTCGGGATCAGATTCGCGAATTGAAATACGAACCGGACATGGTCGCTCGGGCTCTCGTAATGGGGCGCTCCAATCTCATCGGGGTCATCGTGCCCAACAGCAGTGACCAATATTACGCCAAGGTCTTTAAGGGTATTGAAGATGCGGCCCGAGCAGCCAATTGCCATGTTTTGTTGAGTAACGGATCGTATGACCTGGAAGGATACGCCACCCGGGTCAAAGAGATGATGGGATTGCGAATCGGCGGCATTATCGCCGCTCCTCCGTTCACGTCGGAGAGACCTCGCCTGCCGCGATTCTGGGAGGAGTTGCTGGAAAGCCGCTTCGCGTTTGTTCTCATTAACCGGCAATTGAACCCACCCATGTTCCACCAAGTCGCGGCCGACTACCCGTCAGGCGTACGCATGGTGGTGGAGGCTCTGGCCTCGATGGGGCACCGCCGTGTCGCATACATATCGGGTTCGCCGGCGGTGCTGCCGATCCGTCAGAGAATTACAGCATTTCGACGGTACGCCCGAAAGTACGGCTTCGACCTGGATGGAGAGCTATTCGAAACCAGCCCGCTCCATTACGGCGCCGGATACGATGCCGCCAGGCGGTTGTGGAGTTCACTTCGGCGGAAGCCTACGGCCATGGTTGCCTTCAGCGACTCCGTTGCCGTGGGAGTGCTCCGTTTTTTGCGCGAGCAAGGGGTGGATGTGCCGGGAGAGGTGTCAGTGGTTGGTTTTGACGGTACCGCCGTCTCAGAATTCACATCTCCCAGTCTTTCGACGGTCGCCACTCCCATGTACGAGATCGGCAAGCAGGCGTTCGATCTGCTGCTCGGCGTCATGGACGGCAAGTACTTGCTACCCCAGAATCTCCTGTTGCCTGTCAGGCTGTTGCTGCGGGAGTCCGTGGGGCCGGTCGCGGGGAGCGAGCAGCGGGTCCCACCGGTCACCGGCGTGCGCGCCGTGCTATAACCGATGCTCGCGGGCAATCCTCCGGGCATCAGGAAATCGGCCTCGCACAATCAATACGCCATCAGCATTGAGTTGCCGAGGCCAAGCACGGCCATAGCCGCGACCAGAAGCCCCAATCCGACGGACAACAGGAGGATGGCCGTGCGGGGCGCCCCTTTCCATTCGCCGGTAATAAAACCAAAAATATTGGCCACAAGGAGAGAAGAGGCAATGCTGATGGCCCATCCTACGGAGGTGCCAAGGCGGCCCAGGTAATAGGCCCCCATGCCATATGGGATCATCGCCAG
>CAZMRK010000734.1:0-3793 GCA_964568355.1 uncultured Solibacteraceae bacterium
CGGCACCCAGGGTCCTCTGCATCTGGGCCTGCACATCCCTATCCGTTCTTCCGTGGATATCTCGCGCTCCGGCGCGCTGCTGATCGGTGTCGATCCGCGCGCGGCCCTCTATCCGACGCTGCGCGAGTGGCCCACGCAAAGCCGGACCGCCGAGGTCATTCTGATGCAGCGCGCCGGCGACCGTGTCCTTGTTCTGAGCGATCTCCGCCATCTGGCCGGCCGCCAACTGCGGAGCGAGCCGTTGAGTCAGCGATGGCTCCCGGCCGTGCAGGCGGTGCTCGGACGGGAAGGAATCGTGGAGGGCACCGACTACCGGGGGATGAAGGTGGTGGCCTGCCTGCGACATGTTCCGGATACGCCCTGGAGCCTGGTGGCCAAGGTGGACGCGGAAGAAGTCTATGCGCCCCTGCGGCAGGATTCTTTGATCTTCGCGGTTCTGGTAGCGTTGCTCATCCTCGGCAGCGCCGCGATGGTGGGTTGGATCTGGCGCAATCAGTCCGCGCGCTTCTATCGCCAGAAATATGAGGGCGAAATGGAGCGGCGCGCGCTGCTGGGGCACTACGACTACCTCACGCGCTATGCCAACGACGTCATTCTGCTCATGGATGAAGGCGGGCGGATCGTGGAGGCCAATGACCGCGCCGTCGACACGTACGGGTATTCGCGGGAAGAATTGCTGAAAAGCACCATCTCGCGGCTGCGGGCGCCTTCCACACTGGCGCAGTTACAGAAGCAGTGGAGCAGCGTCGAGGAACAGAAAGGACTGCTTTTCGAGACTCTGCATCTGCGCCGGGACGGCGGCGAGTTCCCGGTGGAAGTGAGCACACGGCTGATCGAGATCGACGGCCGCAAATACCGGCAGAGCATCATCCGCGACATCAGCGAAAGAAAGCAGGCCGAAACCCGCATCCGGAGCCTGAACCGCCTGTATGCCGTGCTCAGCGGATGCAGCCAGGTGATGGTCCACGCGCGCTCGGAGGTGGAACTCTTCCAGCAGGTCTGCCGTCTTTCGGTCGAACTCGGAGGATTCGCCCTGGCCTGGGTGGGGATGATCGACGCGAAGACGAATCGCGTCAACCCGGTAGCCTCGGCGGGCGAGTCGGTGCCCTATCTGCGGGAGATCACCATCTCGGCCTACCAGGGTCCGGAGGCACAGGGTCCGGTTGGCTCTTCTATTCGCTCCGGCCGGCCGGCCATCTGCAACGAGATTGAGACCGACGCGGCGATGACGCTCTGGCACGATGCCGCCCGGCGGTGGAAGTTGCACTCTCTGACCGCGTTGCCGCTGCGTCTCGGCGGAAAGATTGTCGGAATCCTTGCCCTCTACTCCAGCAAGGCTGGATTTTTCAACGAGGAGCAGGTGGCCCTCGCCGTGGAGGTCGCATGTAGCGTCTCTTACGCCATGGATAGCCTGGAGCAGGAGCGCCGGCGCAAGCATGTCGAAGCGGAGCTGCTGGCCAGCCGGGAGCGCCTGGAAATGGCTCTGGATGCCGCCAATGAGGGATTGTGGGACTGGTGCCTGACCGATGACAGCTCCTACCTGAGCCCGCGTTACAACACCATGCTGGGTTATGTTCCGGGAGAGCTGAAATCCGGTACCGCGGAGTGGTATTCGCTCATTCACCCCGAGGACCGCGGGCGGGTCGAGCGTGCCGTGCGGGATTTTATCGCGGGCAGCGCGGAGCCGTATTCGGTGGAATTCCGCATGCGCTCGAAATCCGGTGTCTACGCCTGGATTTTGAGCCAGGGCAAAGTGGTGGGCCGTGATGCCGATGGAAAGCCGACGCGCCTGGTGGGAACGCATACCGATATCACCGAGCGCAAACGCCTGGAGGAGGAGTTTCTTCAGGCCCAAAAATTGGAGAGCATCGGCCGGCTCGCCGGAGGAGTGGCTCACGACTTCAACAATCACCTGACCGTCATCAACGGCTATGCATCGCTGCTACTGAATCGCGTGGATTCCGCCGATCCTATCCGCGAACACATCGCCGAAATCCAGGCTGCCGGCGAGCGCGCCGCCGCGCTTACGCGCCAGTTGCTCTCCTTCAGCCGGAAGCAGGTGATTGCGCCGGAGGTGCTGGATCTCAACCGGGTGGTGGCCGATGTAGAAAAGATGCTGGGCCGTTTGTTGGGCGAAAACGTCCGGCTGCTGACGCGCCTGCACTGCCCGCTGCGGCCGGTGGTAGTAGACGTCGGTCAGATGCACCAGGTGCTGATGAATCTCGCCGTCAATGCCCGCGATGCCATGCCGCGCGGCGGCGAGCTCACCATCGAAACGGCCAATGCCGATGTGGACGAGGGTTACGCGGCGGCGCATCCCGGCGTGGCGTGCGGCTCGTACGTGCTGCTTTCGGTCTCGGACACCGGCATCGGCATGAACGAGGAGGTTCGCCAGCATATCTTCGAGCCTTTTTTCACGACCAAGGAAGAAGGGGCCGGTACCGGGTTGGGGCTCTCCACGGTCTACGGCATCGTCCGGCAAAGTCGAGGATATATCGGCGTGGAGAGCGAGCCGGGGAAGGGCAGCGTCTTCCGGATCTATCTGCCCCACACCGAGCGGCAGGCGAATGAGGCGAAGGGGACCGCGCAGTTTCTCAGCGATGGGGAGGAGATGCGACGCGCCGTCCCTGGTTCTGACGGGGCTCGCCGCTCCATTCTGGTACTGGATAGCGACGAGAGCATTTGCAGCCTTCTGCGGGAGATTCTGGAACCGGCCGGATACCTGGTCCAGGCCGGCTGTCACCCAGGCACAGTAGCGCGGGGACGAGGATGTCCCATTGACCTGGTGCTGGCCGACATCGCTACGCCCGGATCGAAGGGCCTTGAGGATCTGCGGGAGCTGCGTCACGCGCAGCCGGCGATCAAGGTGATCGCCATGTCCGGCGCCTTCGGAGGCAATTACCAGGAGACGGCCTCGCTGCTGGGCGTTACGGCCACCATTCGCAAGCCCGTGGATCCATCGCAGCTGTTGGCGCTGGTCCGCACTGTTCTCGAGGACTAGTGCGCTGAGCCAGAGCGGGGCTGAAGCTACGGCAGACTGAAGTGTCTGCCCCACATTCGCGGCAAGGTTGAAGGCAGACGCGTCGCAACCTTCCGACGCGATATACTCAGCACAATCAGATGCTACTGAAATCATCAACAAACTATGCCCGTGATCCTGGTTGTTGACGACGCACCCGCGCTCTTGCGGATCATTCACACGATTCTTGCATCACAGGGCTACGAGGTTGTGGCAGCCGCTTCGGCGGAGGAGGCCCTGGGCGTGCTGCGGTCCCAGCGCATCCATCTTCTGCTGTCGGATGCGTACCTGCCGGGCGGGATCGGGGGCGTCGAACTCATCGAGGAGGGGCGGGGGTTGAATCCGGAGCTGAAGTGCATTCTCATGTCGGGAGCGCTGGAGCAGGGTTCAGAATACGGTCTATCGTATCCCACGCTATCCAAGCCGTTCGCACCCGAGGAATTGCTGCAGTTGGTGGATGAGTTGCTCGGCGGCGGCGCGCCCGCTGTGTCTTGACCAGGCCTGCCGCAGGGGTCTATGGTAGAGACTCAAACGGAGGACTGCGATGACCCGGCAAACCGGCGCCCTGACCCTGATTCTGTCTCTCTGGACTCTTTCGCCCCTTCTGTTCGCCGGTCCGCCGGAGGCCGAGATCTCCAACGGGACCATTCAGGCCAAGCTCTACTTGCCTGATCCCGAGCAGGGCTATTATCGCGGGACACGCTTCGACTGGTCGGGCGTCATCCACAGCCTGCGCTATCGCGGCCACGAATATTTCGGGACGTGGTTCGAGCG
>CAZMRK010000735.1:0-7969 GCA_964568355.1 uncultured Solibacteraceae bacterium
GTTCAACCGCCTCCCGCCCCCTCCGCATCCTGCCTGGCCCCGTGCGTGGGCCGCAGCCCTTCGCTGCTGCCAGCCTTCGCCACGATCTCGTTAGTGCTTTGCATCTTTGTCGGTTAGCCGTGCCTCACACGCGTGGAACGCGCGCTATCCCGCCCCGCTGCCGCTGACTGCCTTCCGAAGCGATACCCCGCTGCAATTTTTCAGTTGACAGCGAGTTGCAGCTTAGAATCTAATAACGTGTAGGTCGCCGCTGTCAGTTGCGAATCAATCGCAAATAGTGTTCCCCATGGTCCCAAAGCCGGTTCCACGTCGATCCCTGTTGGAAAATCTTCGTCGAAGCGGAGTGCGTATCACCGCGCAGCGCAGGGCTTTGATTGAGACCATTCAGGAGGCCGAAGGGCATTTAGATGCAGCCACTTTGCTCGATCAGGCCCGGCGGCGCAACCCGCGCCTGGATCGCGCTACGGTCTACCGCACCTTGGAGATGCTCAAGAAGCAGGGGCTGGTGGATGAACTCGACTTGATGCATCTGAATGGCGAGAAGCATTACTACGAAGCGCACACCGGCAGGGAACATCTCCATTTGGCCTGTTTCCATTGCGGCCGGATTGAGGAGTTTACCAGTTCCCTTTACACGGCGTTGATCACAGAGATTGCCGAAGCGCGAGGCTTTCAGGTGAAGGTCAGCCGGTTTGAAGTAGGAGGCTTGTGCCCGGTGTGTCTGGCGGCAACTGCCGCTTCGGGGCGCCTGGGACTTTCTTGAGTAACAGAAGCATCCGGATTCTTCTGTCTATCTTTTGGCGGAGTGACAGAAGAACCCGGAGGATTCGACAACCGTTCGGGCTGGCGACTATTGAATTGTATGGTCGCTGGTCTCGCATTTCAATCAGGTAAATAGCGGAGGGAGACGTGGCGAACCAGCAGCCGGTAGCGGGTCAACCGGCACACAGCGTATGGAGAAAGGCTAGACGAAAGCAGCATTCACGCGGAGGCGCGGCATGGCCGGTTGCCTACCGCTGGATTGCGATGGGCACTTTGGTGATGTACACGGCGGTAGGTACCAGAACGATATCGGTGGCGCAGGCGCAACAGCTTCCAAACGCGGCGGCCAGCCGTCCGGATGTGGCCGGGCGCAGCAGCCGGTTCGATATTCCGCCCGGCCCTCTGGATGAGGTCCTGCCGAAGTTTGAGCAGTTGACTGGAATCCGCGTCGTGCTGGCGGAGAAAAATATGGGCACCCTCCCCTCGCCGGGAGTCTCAGGACTGGCCACGCCCCAGGCGGCGCTCAAGCAGATGCTGGCCAACACGGGGCTGACCTACCGGTTCACGGCTCCGGCCGCTGTGCGCGTGGAACTGGAAAGCCGCGCTACCAGCATCGAAGTTACCGAGCGAATCGCCGCGGTGACCTCTCCCAAGTACACCGAACCTCTGCGCGACACCCCGCAGTCCGTTAGCGTGGTCTCGCAACAGCTCATGCAGGACCAGGGTGTGACCACCCTGCGCGACACGCTGCGCAACGTCGCGGGAATCAGCCTGGCCGCCGGCGAAGGCGGCGCCCAAGGCGACAATCTCACCATCCGGGGATTCACCGCGCGCAATGACATCTTCAATGACGGAATGCGGGACTTTGGCAGCTACTACCGGGATCCCTTCAACCTGGAAGAAGTAGAAGTGCTGAAAGGGCCGTCATCCGTGGTTTTTGGACGTGGTACGACCGGTGGCGTCCTGAATCAGGCCAGCAAGACCCCGCAAACGAACCGGTTCCTTCGCGGCGATATCGATTTCGGCACCGACCGCACGCGCCGTGTGACTGCCGATCTCAACCAGGCCCTGCCGTCGTTGGGTAACGGAGCGGCTTTCCGCCTGAACCTCATGGGCCACGATTCCGATGTGGCCGGGCGCGACGTTGCCGAAAACCGGCGCTTCGGCCTGGCCCCCTCTCTGGCTCTCGGTTTGGGCTCGCGCACCCGTCTGATCCTCAGCTACTTCCACCAGTCTCAGGATGATATTCCGGACTACGGAATTCCCTGGCTGCTCAACGGGCCGGCTCCGGTCAATCGGGCCAACTACTACGGCTTCGAAGATGGCAATTATCTGCGAACCAACGCCGATATCGGTACGGTTCGCTATGAGCACGATTTCGAGGGCTCCATTACCATACGCAACCAGGCGCGCTACGCCAATTACCAGCGCGATGTGCGGATTACCGAGGCGCGTGTCCTCGGCACCGTGACTCCGTCCACTCCCCTTGCCAGCATTCTGGTGAATCGCGGGCAGATCGCCGTGAAAAGCGCGGAGACATTCCTGGTGAACCAGTTCGATGCCACCGCGCGGGCGCGCACCGGCTTTGTGCGCCATACCATCGTGAGCGGCGTGGAGGCGGCTCGCGAAACCTCGGATCCCACCCGGCCCACTTTCTCCAACGTGCCCGCTACCAGCCTGCTCAGCCCTGACACCAGCCAGCCGTTCTCTGGTGTTTCGGCCATCACTTCGCGCGTTCATACCGGCGCCAAAAGTGTCGGTGCTTACCTGCTCGACACCATGAAGCTCGGCGAGCATTGGGAGTTCTCCGGAGGAGTCCGCTGGGACCGCTTCGATGCTGACTACCGGCAATGGGTCGCGCCCCTCTCCGCCTTTCAAAGGGTCGACAATATGACCAGTTGGCGCGGAGCTGCGGTTTACAAGCCGTGCGCCAACGGAAGTATCTATTTCGACTACGGCACGTCGTTCAACCCCTCCGCCGAGGCCCTCTCGCTCAGTTCCAGCACATCCGATCTCGCTCCGGAGAAGAACCGGACCTTCGAGCTGGGCAGCAAGTGGGATATCTCTTCCGGGCGCCTTGCATTGCGTGGGTCGCTGTTCCGAACCGAGAAAACCAACGCTCGCGAACCGGATCCGAACAACGCTCTGCTCAACGTTCTGGCTGGGAGCCAGCGTGTGCAGGGCATGGAATTCGAAGCCACTGGAAGGATGACCAATCACTGGCAGGTCATGGGCAGTTACGCCCTGATGGACAGCCGGTTGACCAGGTCGCAATATTACACCTCGGCTATCGGCAGCCGTCTGGCCAACGTACCTCGCAACACGTTCAGCCTGTGGAACAACATCGACTTGCCGTGGCATTTTACGCTCGGTGGCGGAGGCCAGTTCGTGGACACGCGCACTGCCAGCTCCACGGCCCCGATCGATCCGGCTACCGGATTGACTAAGGAAGTTCCCAGCTACTGGGTTTTCCACGCCATGGCCCGCTACCCCGTGGCGCAGCACCTGGATCTTCAGCTCAACGCCTTCAACCTTACGAACCGCTACTACTACGACCAGCTTCATCCGGGCCACATCGTGCCTGGGCCGGGGCGCGCGGTGATGATGGGGGCCAGATTCAAATTTTGACAACCAAGGGAGACACGAAACGCAATGTTATTAGCTATTCCTGACGTGCTTACTGCCCAGGAGGTGGTGCATGCCCGTCAGGTGCTGGATCAGGCGGATTGGGTGGATGGCAAGGTGACCGCAGGCCCCCAGTCCGCCCTGGCCAAAAACAACATGCAGTTGCCGGAGGAGCATCCGGCGGCGCGCGATCTGGGAGAGATGATCCTGGACGCGCTCGGGCGAAATGCGTTGTTCATTTCCGCCGCGCTGCCTTCCAGAGTTTTTCCGCCGCTGTTCAATCTCTACCAGGGCGGCCAGTCGTTCGGAACTCATGTGGATAATGCGATCCGCCAGGTGCCCGGGACCCCACACCGGATCCGCACGGATCTCTCCGCCACATTGTTCCTCGCCTCGCCGGAGGAATACGACGGCGGCGAGTTGGTGGTCGAGGACACCTATGGCACGCATCAGGTGAAGCTGCCGGCTGGCCACATGGTGCTCTATCCCTCCACCAGCCTGCACCACGTGCGGCCCGTGACCCGCGGCGCGCGCTTGGCCTCATTTTTCTGGATTCAAAGCATGGTGCGTGACGACGGCCACCGCACTCTGCTGTTCGATCTCGATATGGCCATTCAACGGCTCAATCAGGATCTCGGCGAGCAGAATTCGACGGTTCCGTTGACCGGTGTCTATCACAACCTGTTGCGTTGCTGGGCGGAGGTCTGATTTGGTGAGACGAGTCCTGTTCTGGATGCATTTGTGTGCCGGCGCGGTTGCCGGACTGGTAATCCTGATCATGTCGGTTACGGGCGTGCTACTGGCTTATGAGCGCCAGATCTTGGACTGGGCAAATCGCGGATATCGCTCCGCTCCTCCCTCTCCGAACACCGCGCGCCTTCCGATGGATGCGCTGCTGGCCAAGGTGGGCGAGGTGCGTCCGGGCGCGCCCGGGTCCGTCACGTTGCGCTCGGACTCGCAGGCGCCGGTGGAAGTAGGCTTCGGACGCGAACAGGTGTTGTTCGTCAATCCGTACACCGGGGCGGTGCTGGGGGAAGGTTCCGCCGGGGCCCGGGCGTTTTTTGCTACCGTGACCGGCCTGCATCGCTGGCTGGGCGCCAAGCGCGAGAACATGGCCATCGGCCGCGCGATTACCGGCGCCTGTAACCTGGCCTTCCTCTTCTTGGTGGTCTCTGGCTTCTTCCTCTGGTGGCCGAAACATTGGACGCCGCGCCACCTCAAGGCGATCACGCTGTTTCGCGGCGGGTTGGGCGGGCGCGCTCGCGATTGGAACTGGCATAACGTGATTGGCTTCTGGTCGTCCGTCCCGCTCTTCTGGGTCGTGCTTACGGGTGTGATCATGTCTTATCCCTGGGCCAACAATCTGCTCTTCCGCATGACCGGGAGCCCGCTTGAGCGCCGCGAAGGATTTCCGCCGGATAGTGCTCGCAAAGACGGCAGGCGCCGCGAAGGAGGTCGCCGGGAGGGCAGGGAAGGCCGCGTGCGAGAAGGTGAGCCCCGCCGCGAGGGCGAGCCGCGCCGTGAAACTCCTCCCGTGGAACCGCTCTGGGCTCGCGCGCAGCAGCAGGTGCCGGGCTGGCGCAGCATCACCCTGCGAACCTTCGGGCCGCCCGGACCCACGCTGGCTTTTTCGATCGATACCAGCAATGGTGGCCGCCCGGACACTCGCTCCCAACTGGTCCTCGATCGCCGGACCGGGGCCGTGGTTCGCTGGGAACAGTTCGAAAGTTATTCTCTCGGCAGGCGCGTGCGCTCCTGGTTTCGCTGGGTTCACACCGGCGAGGCCGGAGGCGTTTTGGGGCAGACCATCGCCGCGGCGGCCTCCGCCGGCGCGGTGGTGTTGGTCTGGACTGGAATCGCTCTGGCCCTTCGCCGCCTGGATAGCTGGCGCCGGAGGCGCTACGCCAGCCCTGCACCCGAATTGCAGGAAACTGCTCAGGAGACCGCGAGCGAGACGAACTGAGCCGGGACGGCGGCATCGCCCTGGCCTACACTGTTGGGTATGCATCGGGCGCTATTCTCTCTGCTGTTGGCCTGCCTGCTCGCGGCCGCTGCCCCGCCGGATGGGCGCGATGCCGGGATCGTTGATACCCGCCATTCTCCTTACGCCAGGCAGCACGGCGTGCCGGTCCGTGCGGTCCGTATGGGCGCCGGTTTTTGGGCTTCGCGCATGGCGGTCAATGCCGAGCGCAGTATTCCCACGCTGCTCGATCTGCTCGAAGCCCACGGAGTCGTGGATAATTTCCGGCGGCTCTCGGGACAAAAGAATGTGGCCCGCCGCGGGCCGCTGTTCACCGATTCCGACATCTATAAGTGGATGGAGGCCGCGGCTTTCGTCCTGCAAAGCGGAGACCGTCCGGCGCTGCGCACCGCCATCGACCGCCTGACCGGCGAGATTCTTGCAGCCCAGGAGCCCAGCGGCTATCTCAACACTTATTGGACCGGCGAGCGCGCCTCCCAGCGATTCACCGAACAGACCCGCGGTCACGAGCTGTATTGCCTCGGCCACCTGATTCAGGCCGGCATCGCCTACTACCGTGCTACCGGCAATCGCAAGCTGCTCGATGGCGGCATCCGCTTTGCCGATTATCTGACGGCTAACTTCGGCCCGCAGGGACGTCCGGCGCTGACCGGCCATCCCGAGCTCGAACTGGCTCTGGTCGAGCTTTACCGCACCACCGGCGAGCGGCGCTACCTCGATTTCGCCGGCTACTTGCTGAGCGGTGTCGAGCGCGAGCGGCTGCACCTCAGCGACCGCGACGTGCGGTATATGTTCTCCGGCATCCCTTTTACCTCGCGCCAGTATTTCGAAGGCCACGCCGTGCGCGCCATGTACGCTTCCTCGGGTGCCGCCGACTATTACCTGGAAACCGGCGACGCCGCCTACCGCCAGACGCTCGAAAGGCTTTGGCGCGATCTGTTGAATCACAAGATGTACCTCACCGGCGGTGTAGGCTCGCGTGCGGCTGGCGAGACCATTGGCGAGGACTACGAACTCCCCAACGCCCAGGCTTACGGCGAAAGCTGCGCCGCCATCGGCAACATGATGTGGAACTGGCGTATGCTGCTGGCCACCGGCGAATCCCGCTTCGCCGAAGTCATGGAGCGGGCACTCTATAACGGCATCAATTCCGGGATGTCTCTGGACGGCACCCTCTATTGCTATCGCAATCCCCTGGAATCGGCCGGCGAGCAGATTCGCAATCCCTGGTATGACACCACCTGTTGCCCGCCCAATCTCGAACGTACTTTGGCGCAATTGCCAGGCTATCTCTATAGCACTAGTACCCGCGGCATATTCGTGAACTTCTACCACAGCTCCGAGCTTGACTGGCGTCTGGAGACCGGCACCGGGCTGAAGGTCAGTCAGAACACCGGCTACCCCTGGCAGAACGTGGTACGGCTGGTCGTAACGCCCGCTAAGGCGGAGGAGTTTTCGCTTTACTTGCGGATTCCGGATTGGTCGGCGGCGACCCGGGTCAGCGTCAATGATGCCCCTGCGCCGCAGCAGCCGAAAGCCGGAACCTACCTGGAGATCCGGCGGCTCTGGAAACCCGGCGACCGCGTTACGCTCGAACTGGACCTCCGGTCGCGGGTGGTCGCTGCCAATCCGCTGGTGCGGGAAAACGTCGGGCGCATCGCCGTCGAACGCGGTCCCCTGGTGTATTGTCTGGAGCAGCCTGACCAGCCCGGCGTCCGGCTGTTTGACCTGGCTTTCACCGGCGTGGCGGCGCCGTTTCGCGAGGAGTTTCGCCCGGATTTTCTGGGCGGTGTCTTGGTTTTACACCACAATGGCGTGGTGACGGAGCGGCCCCTGGCCGATGATCCCCTCTATGGCTCACTCGGCACAATCGGCAAAGCCGCCTGGAAACCGGCCGCCCTTACGATGATTCCCTACTACGCCTGGGCCAATCGCGGCCCCGGAGCCATGGAAGTGTGGGTGCCGCTGCGGGAAGGAGGCCGGCCATGAAAACCGGGCTATTGTGTCTGATCCTGGCCGGTGCGGCTTGGGCAGCCAACCGTCCGCCTTTGCAGGCCAATGCCTACGATCCGCTGCCCCTGACTGCGGTCAAGCCCAAAGGCTGGCTGTTGCGTCAGTTACGTATCCAGGCGGATGGCTTAGGCGGCCATCTGGATGAATTCTGGCCCGACCTCGGTCCCGCCAGCGGCTGGCTGGGCGGCAAAGGCGAAAGCTGGGAGCGCGGCCCTTACTTCCTCGACGGCTTAGTGCCCCTGGCCTACCTCCTCGATGATCCGAAATTGATCGCTAAGGCGCGCAAATGGGTCGACTGGACCCTGGACCATCAGCGGCCGGACGGCGCGATCGGGCCGCCCTCGAACCAGGATTGGTGGCCCAACATGTTGATGCTGAAGGTGTTAACTCAATACGAAGAAGCCACTGGGGATACTCGGGTGATCCCCCTGATGAACCGTTACTTCGCCTATCAGGCCGGCCGCCTGGATGCCCATCCACTGGAGAAATGGGCCGCCTACCGTTGGCCGGACGAGGTCCTGAGCATCCTGTGGCTCTACGACCGCACCGGTGATGCAAAGCTGCTCGACCTGGCGCGCAAGCTCCACG
>CAZMRK010000736.1:0-7882 GCA_964568355.1 uncultured Solibacteraceae bacterium
AAGCTACATCCACCCCATTACGATTCTCTCCACGCTGCCTTCGGCCGGTGTGGGTGCGATTCTGGCGCTGTTGATAACAGGCAACGACCTTACGGTCATCGCCCTGATCGGCATCATTCTGCTGATCGGCATCGTCAAGAAAAACGCAATCATGATGATCGATTTCGCGCTCGAAGCCGAGCGCATTGAAGGAAAAGGTCCGGACGAATCCATCTATCAGGCCTGCCTGCTGCGATTCCGTCCAATCATGATGACCACCATGGCTGCTTTGCTGGGCGGCGTGCCTCTGGCCCTGGGCACAGGCGTGGGTTCCGAACTGCGGCGCCCGCTCGGCATCACGATCGTTGGCGGCCTGATTCTGAGCCAGGTATTGACCCTCTACACGACGCCGGTGGTGTATCTCTTCTTTGACCGCCTGGCCCGGCGCCTGCGCCCCGCGAGCGTCCCCAATCCCGCGCGACAGCCGCTGCCATCGGAGCAATCGTGAGCATCTCGGCGCCATTCATTCGCCGCCCGGTAGCGACTTCGCTGCTTACCGCCGGTCTGGCGCTGGCCGGCGCCATTGCGTATCGCCTGCTGCCGGTATCACCGCTCCCGGAGGTGGAATTCCCCACCATCCAGGTGAGCGCGGGCCTGCCGGGCGCGAGTCCGGAAACCATGGCATCGGCGGTCGCCACTCCCCTGGAGCGACAGTTCGGACGCATTGCCGGGGTCACCGAGATGACGTCTTCGAGCGGCCTGGGGCGAACCTCGATTACGCTTCAGTTCGACCTAAACCGGGATATCGATGCCGCCGCGCGGGATGTCCAGGCGGCCATCAACGCCGCTCGCGGGCAGTTGCCGCAGAATCTGCCCATGAATCCGACCTATCGCAAGGTCAACCCGGCTGATTCACCCATCATGATCCTGGCGCTCACCTCGGACCGCTATCAATTGAGCCGCCTGTACGACGTCGCCGATTCGATTCTGGCGCAGAAGCTTTCTCAGGTGGAGGGTATTGGGCAGGTCTCGGTCGGCGGAGGAGCGAAACCGGCTGTGCGCGTGCAGTTGAATGCCGGCGCTCTGAATGGCTACGGCATCGGCTCCGACCAGGTGCGGAACATCCTCTCCACGGCCAACGCCAACCGACCCAAGGGTATGATCTCCAGCGCCACGGATACCTGGGAGATCGATTCGACGGACCAACTCTACAAAGCGTCCGAGTATCGCCGCCTGATCGTCGCCTATCATAATGGCGCGGCCGTGCGGTTGGGCGATATCGCTGATGTGCAGGACTCGGTGGAGGATCGCCGCAACGCCGGCCTGACCAACGGCAAACCCGCTGTGCTGCTTATCCTGAGTCGCCAACCCGCCGCCAACATGATCGAGACGGTCGATCGCGTGCGCGAGATGCTGCCGGTCCTGCAGGCCTCGATTCCCCCGGCGATCAAGCTCGCGGTGGTCAATGACCGGACCGTGACCATCCGCGCCTCGATTGAGGACGTCCAGTCTACGCTGGTGCTTTCGGTGGGTTTGGTGATCCTGGTCGTCTTTCTGTTTCTTCGTAACGGTTGGGCCACCTTTATCCCGAGTATTGCCGTTCCACTCTCTCTCTTGGGCACGTTCGGGGTTATGTATCTGGTGGGGTACAGTCTGGACAACCTCTCGCTGATGGCCCTGACGATCTCGACCGGCTTCGTGGTGGATGATGCCATCGTTGTGATCGAAAACGTGGCGCGTCACCTGGAGGAGGGCCTTTCGCCTCTGGAGGCCGCGCTGATTGGCTCGCGCGAGGTGGGATTCACTGTGCTTTCGATGAGCACCTCGCTGGTCGCCGTCTTCATTCCCATTTTGCTGATGGGCGGCATTGTGGGCCGTCTGTTCCGCGAGTTTGCCATCACCCTGGCGGTGGCGATCGGCATGTCGCTGGTGGTGTCGCTGACCACGACTCCCATGATGTGCGCCCGCTTTCTGCGTTCACAGCACAACCGCCCACACGGCCGGGCCTATCGTTTCGGCGAACGCATTTTCGATTCGATGCTGGGTGGCTACGAGGTCAGCCTGCGGTGGGTGCTGCGCCATCAGGAGCTTATGCTACTGGTGACTCTGGGGACTATCGCTTTTAATGTCTACTTATATGTGATCGTGCCCAAGGGCTTCTTTCCGCAGCAGGACACGGGCCGCATGAGCGGATCGATCGTGGGCGCCCAGGATATCTCCTTCCCGGCGATGCGGGAGAAGCTGACTCAGTTCCTCAGCATTGTGCGTCAGGATCCCGCGGTTTTGAACGTTACTGGCTTCACCGGCGGCTCTTCGATCAATACCGGCCGGGCGTTCATCGAGCTGAAGCCCCTGGCGGAGCGGGGAGTAACCGCGGATCAGGTCATCAACCGGCTGCGCGGGAAGCTTGCGCGCGTACCAGGCGCCAACCTGTTTCTGCAGGCATCGCAGGATATTCGCGTGGGCGGCAGATCGAGCAATTCGCAATATCAGTACACACTGCGTTCGGACAACCTGGATGACCTGAGCGAGTGGTCGCGCAAGCTCCTGGCGAAGCTGCGCACGCTGCCCGAGATCCGTGATGCCAACACGGACCAGCAAAATAAGGGGCTGCTCACATCGCTGGTGATTGACCGCGACACGGCTTCCCGACTCGGGGTTACACCAGAGCTGATTGATCAGAGTCTCTACGATTCCTTCGGCCAACGTCAGGTCTCCACCATGTATGCCTCTCTCAACCAGTATCACGTAGTGATGGAGATGGAACCTCCCTTGCAATTGGGCACCGATGTCCTGAAGACGTTTTACGTGCGTTCGGCAAGCGGAGCAATGGTTCCTCTCAGCGCCTTCTCGCGCCTGGTGCAAAGCAATACGACGCTTGCCGTCAATCACCAGGGTACCTTCCCCGCCATCACGCTTTCCTTTAATCTGGCGCCAGGGGTTGCGTTGGGAGACGCCGTGGATTCGATCCTCGATGCCGGGCAGGAGATTGGCATGCCTGCCAATGTCCAAGGCAGCTTTCAGGGCACCGCCCAGGCGTTTCGATCCTCACTGGCTAACGAGCCTTACCTGATTCTGGCGGCGCTGGCCACCGTGTATATCGTGCTGGGTATGCTTTATGAAAGCTATATCCACCCCATTACGATCCTCTCGACGCTGCCGTCGGCCGGTGTCGGCGCGATCCTGGCGCTGCTCTACTGCCGGGTGGAATTGAGTGTCATCGCCCTGATCGGAATCATTCTCCTGATCGGCATCGTCAAAAAGAACGCTATCATGATGATCGATTTTGCCCTGGACGCGGAGCGCAACGAGCATCTCAGCTCGCGCGACGCAATCTACAAGGCCTGTTGCCTGCGCTTCCGCCCCATCATGATGACCACGATGGCAGCGCTGCTGGGCGGCGTGCCGCTGGCCATCGGTACGGGCACCGGATCGGAGTTGCGGCGGCCTCTCGGCATCACGATCGTGGGCGGCCTGCTGGTGAGCCAGATGCTGACGCTCTACACCACTCCGGTGATCTACCTCTACTTAGACAAGTTCCGCTTGTGGGCGTCGCAGCGTATCGCGCGACGGCGCGAACAATACGTGCCGAATCCTTCGGCATAAACATACGCGCCTATGGCGTACTCAAAAGTCGTCGTGCTTCAGGTTGAGGAATGGAATGGTGGCGGCGGGGAGACTCGAACTCCCGACCTAGGGATTATGAGACCCTCGCTCTAGCCAGCTGAGCTACACCGCCGGGGGAGGAGTTACGGGATACGTTCTCCAGTTTAGCAGAAGGCTATCACGTTCCCAAAATCGCTCCAGGGCCGGCCGCCAGTCCGATCCGTTACAATAACTTCACGCCGGAATACGACGCTTAGGAGGTCTCCGTGCAACGCCGCAGCTTTTTGAGAAATGCAGCCGGACTGGCATTCTTCCGCCCGGACTCGATCGAACGGGCCCGCGCCGCCACCTCGGGCGACCGCCGCTCGCCGGAGGAGGTAGCCCGCGACGAAGACTTCTGGCGCGAGATTCAGTCTGCTTTCACGCTCGATCGCAACCTCATCAACCTGAACAACGGCGGCGTGAGTCCTTCTCCACGAATCGTGCAGGACGCTATGCGGCGGTATCTCGAGTTCAGCAACCAGGCGCCAAGTTACACCATGTGGCGCATCCTGGAACCGGAGATCGAAGCCGTACGCCGGCGGCTCGCCGCCAATTTCGGCTGTGACCCGGAGGAGATGGCGATCACCCGCAACGCCTCCGAATCGCTGGAAATCTGCCAATTGGGTCTGGATCTCAAGGCCGGCGATGAAGTCCTCACCACCGATCAAGACTATCCGCGCATGATGACCACCTGGCGACAGCGGGAGCGACGCGACGGAATCGTACTCAAAACCATCTCCTTTCCAACGCCGCCACCGTCGCTCGATTTCCTTTATGAGGCCTTCGAGCGTGCCGTCACGCCGCGCACGCGTGTCATTCTCCTCTGCCACGTCACCAACCTGACGGGACAGATCTTTCCGGTCCAGCGAATCTGCCGCATGGCGCGCAGCCGCGGGATCGAGGCCATTGTGGACGGCTCCCACGCCTATGCGCACTTCCCGTTCCGCTGCGCGGATCTGGATTGCGATTACTACGGCACCAGCTTGCACAAGTGGCTGCTCGCGCCACATGGCACGGGCTTCTTGTATGTGCGCCGGGAGAAGATCCGGAAGCTCTGGCCTCTCATGGCCGCCCCCAAGGAGATGGACGGCAATATCCGCAAGTTTGAGGAGATCGGCACCCACCCTGCGGCCAACCACAACGCTATCGCTGAAGCGCTCACCTTTCACGAGACCATCGGTGGAGATCGCAAAGCTGCCCGAATGCGCTACCTCAAAGAGATCTGGACGGGCCGCCTGGGAAGCGTCTCCGGCGTCCGCATCCTGACCAGCCCCGATCCACGGCAAAGCTGCGGCCTTGCCTCGCTCTCGGTGGAAGGCAAGGATCCCGGCCTCCTGGTCGGGAAACTCTGGGAGCAATACCGCATCATCGTGACGCCGATTGTCCACCCGCAGTTCAAGGCCATTCGCGTGACGCCGAATATCTACACTACGCTTGAGGAGATCGATACTTTCTGCACGGCGCTCGAAAAGATTATCCGCGCTTGAGCGCGCCCAGGTCGTCCAGAATCACCTGGGCGCAGTTGTAGCCGGCCAGTCCGGTGATGTTTCCGCCAGGATGGCAGCAGGCACCACACAGGTACAAGCCCTTTGGAAGCGCCCGGTATTGCCCTGCGCCAGGGAACGGCCGATCGTAGCCGACCTGGCCATCCGTGAATGCACCTACTAACAGATCTCCTTCCTGCATGTTGGGAAAGGTTCGCTCGGTATCGAGGGGGCTCCGCGCAAACCAGTGGCGCACACTAGCCTTCAGATCCGGTGCATACTCCGACCAGGCATCCAGCATCGCCTGGCCGTGCCGCTCGCGCTCGCTGTCCCAATTGGCGGGGTCGCCACCCAGATGGTAGGGTAGCTTCTCCCAGAGGAACGCCGTATGCTTGCCTGCCGGCGCCTGCGAAGGGTCGAAGCGTGTAGGACAACTACCCCACATCACCGGAGGAGGGATGGTCCCCGCTTCGTGATGCCGCACGATCTCTGGAAATTGTTCGAAACTCTCCAGTCCCAGAATGACCATGAACGCATGTGCCAGTTCGGGATGGCGCTCCTCCGCCCGATAGTGCGGCCGCTCCTCCAGATTCACATATAGCCCGAACAGCGGAGCCAACAGGTTATAACGGTACCGGCGAGCCCGTTCGCGCCACTCGGCAGGTAGTTGGTCTTCCTCCAGCAACTCCAGAAATGTCTGTTGGGGATTCAGGCCGGAGACTACAAAATGCCGCGCCCGGTGGATCTCGCCGTCCGCGGTCTGAACGCCCACGACCCTTCCGCCCTCTACCAGGATCCGCTGCGGAGTCCGCTGAAGCTGGATCTCGCCGCCGGTTTCCGTCACCGCCCTCACCAACGCCTGAGCTAAGGCTGCGGATCCTCCCACGCACATCTGCGCCTTGCCGGGATTGGCTAGCAGTGCCGCGATATGATGCCCAAAGCCGCGGCAGCGAAGATCTACCTCGCGCAGGCCATTGAAGAACAACAGTCCCGCCTGCACTACCGGATGCTCCAGTTCCCGCAACACAAACTCCAGGGGCGAAAGTGCGCTCACTTCGAGGAGCAGGCGTCCTTCTGCGCTCCTCTCCAGCCTGGCGATGCGCCGCTCGGGAGGCTCTGGTGGGGTCTGGCTCTCCGGGATCAGAATACGTTCCACGATCGGCAGGAAATCATCGCGCCATCGCCGCAGCGTGGCCTCATCCCGAGCGCTGAAGCGGCCGAAGGAGGCCGCTGTTCGTTCGAAGTCTGTCCACCACTCGAGCGCGTCGCCATTTTTCAGGATCAGAGCGACGTTGAGTTCGGGCTCCAGGTACACGGCCCCGCGCCTTTCGAGTTCCAGGTCGCGGTACCAGGGCATCCGGTTGAGGGCGCGGTGATAGAAGGAATGAGTGTTGTGGAGAAACCCCGGATGCGCTGGATCTTCCTCGGTAGTGAGTCCTCCGCCCGCCACGGCGCGACGCTCCAGACAAAGTGCACTCATGCCGGCCCGTCCGAGATAGGCTTGCAACACCAGGCTGTTGTGCCCGGCTCCCAGAATAATCCCGTCGTAAATGGCCACAATATAATGTAGCCTGACCGTATGCAGCTTTCCGCGATCCGTGTTTCCGCCCTCGCGATGCTGGCCGCCTATTCCGCCATATCGGCCGAACTGCCCGGGAGAAGCAGGGCGGGCCAGCCTCCGCGCAAAGTGATCGTTGGCACCATCATGCAAGCCTATTGGGAGACCTATCCTGGTCTGCCGAAGCGCCTCGACCGTCTCATGACCACCATCGACCGTGTAGCCGAAGCGGCCTACCGGAGTTATGGACGCGGACCCGACGTCATCGTTTTGCCCGAGGTGGCCATTACGGGCGAATTCTCCGGCACGGTGCGGAATACGGCCATCCCGTATTCAGGAGCGGTCGAAGCAGCCTTCGCCCGCAAGGCGCGCCAGCATCATACGTACCTGGTCGTGCCGCTGTACCTGCTGGAGGACGATGGCAAGACCTGCTCGAACGCAGCCATTCTCGTGGGACGCAATGGCGAGCGTGTGGGCACCTATCGCAAGGTGCACTTAGCGGTGCCCACGGGTAGTGATTCACTCGAAGGAGGAACCACACCCGGGAAAGAAGCAGCCGTCTTCTCCTGCGATTTCGGAAAGCTCGGTATCCAGATTTGTTTTGACATGGAATACGATTCCGGATGGCGCGAACTGGAGCGCCAGGGCGCCGAGTTGGTGGTCTGGCCCACGCAGTCGCCTCAGACGGCACAGCCCGCCTTCCGCGCCCTCCAATCCGGCTACTACATCGTGTCCAGCACCTGGAGAAACAACGCGTCCATCTTTGAACCCACCGGAAAAATCACCGACCAGATCCGGCCGCCGGAGGAGATGCTGGTACGCGAGATCGATCTCAGTTACGCCATCCTGCCGTGGAGCAGCCGCCTCAAGAACGGTGCGGCGCTACGCCAGAAATACGGAGAGAAAGTGGGCTTCCGCTATTACGAAGATGAAGACTGCGGCATCTTCTGGTCCAACGATCCCCGAACGCCTATTGGTGAGATGGTGCGCGCTCTTGGAGTCACCGAATCGCGCGAAGAACTGCTGCGCATTGAAGGCCTATATCGACGGGCAGGTGTCCCGCTGCAGTGAAGCGCCTTACAGATCCGGCTGATTTTCCAGGCTGCGCCACAAGTACCAGCTTGCCACCGTGCAGTAGGGATGCCAGCGCTGCCCGAGCACTTCCAGTTCCGCCGGCTTAGGCATTGCCTCCAGGCCGTAGGCCTTTCGTACC
>CAZMRK010000737.1:0-3922 GCA_964568355.1 uncultured Solibacteraceae bacterium
CAATGGCGTACCGGGGGGCATGTCAGGCGCTTGCACTTCATTGCTGCGCAGATCGTAAATTTCTTCCCGGAAGACCAGAGGAAGGCCGGTGATGCAGAGCATCAGCAGAAAAAGAGTGCAGATGAGGCTGGTCCACTTATGAACGCGGTACCAGGTTCTGACTGTCGTCGCAGCAAGCATACAATTCCTTTCCGCGATTCAAAAGTGCAGCCGTAGCGCGAGCTGGATCGATCTGGGGCCGCCCTGCTGAAACAGTGAGTTCAATCCGCCGAGCTGGCTGTTTTGCGTGTTATAGGCCACGCCGAACTGGGTGGGAAGATTGGAATACCGGCTGCTATAGATGGCGCCGAAAATCGGGTGATTGAACAGGTTGAAGGTCTCGAATCGAAACTGGAGTCCGGTCTTTTCTCCCAGGTGGAACTCCCGGCGCAGGGCGAGATCGGTTTGCGTGGACGCGAAGCCGCGCGCTACGTTGCGGCCTGTATTTCCCTGGGTCGGACGCCCGTTGGCGTTAACCGGGATGCTGAAGGCGGAATAGTTGATCTTTCGACCGCCGGGGGCGTAGGGATCGCTTACATAAAGAGGTTGGCCATACACCCGGTCGGGCTGGTAGTACAAATAGGTTCCACTCAGTGGATCGATGTCAAACGCTCCGGTGACATTGACCGGAAAGCCGGACCGCGCGGCGATACGGGCGTCGAAAGCCCAACCTCTGAGCAGCGCCGATGCCAGACGGCTCGAGTATCGCCCCGGGACATCGTAGGTCAGTGCCGATTGAAAGTTGCTCCGGACATCGAAATTGGAGCTTGCGTGCAACAACTGGTACACCGCAAAGTTGCTGGAAGAGTTGTCGGTCGAATGAGACCACGAGTACGACGCCAGGGCGGCGAGCCCACGCGAGAACTTACGTTGATACTGAACCTGCAGGGCATTGTAGTCGGAATAGCCTTGGTTGTCGGTTAGGTACATGCCGGAGCTGGCCGCAAAATTCGGGTTCCCGGACTGTCCCGGATAGTAATACTTCTGCACGAGAAGGCGGCGGCCGGCCGCGCCGACATAGCTCACCGTCAAAGTTTGCTGCGCGCTGAGCGATTGCTCGATGGCGATGCTCCATTCATAGACGCGTGGCAATTTCAGATTGGGGTCGAAGCCGGCGACCAGGGCGGTGTAGGGCATGTTCGTGTTGGCCGTGGGGCCGGCGCTGATCTCCGGTGGGGTCAGAGGAAAGCTCTGCGCCAGCAAAGTGGTCTGGCCATAAAAGCCAATTCCGTTGTATCCCTGGGAACCTTGCGCGTTTCCCGAATCGTAAAACAGCCCGAAGCCGGCTCGCAGTACTGTCTCGCGCGCTGCGCCGGGATTCATCTGGTAGGCGATTCCCAGGCGCGGAGCGAGGTTGCCATAGCTTGTGGCCCACAGCGGTGTTCCGCGCGGGGCGAGCTTGGTAGTCGAGATGTTCGTGCTGGTGATCGTGTACGGGTCGTTGCCGGTGCCGTCCTTCGGCGCCGGGTTCAAATCCCACCGAAGACCCAGCGAGAGGCTCAGCCTTTGATTGACCTTCCACTCATCCTGGAGATAGGTGGAGAAATTGGTGTAGATCGGTTTCGCGGCGCCCGAATACTTGTAGAGGAATACTTGATCGGCCGCGCCGTTCAGGAGGCCGGCGGGACCGGCGAAGTAGCCGTACTGAACCACGGAAGGAAGGTATTCGGAGTTTACCAGCCGGCGGTAATCGATGCCGGACTTGAGGTTGTGCCGGCCGAGCGAGATCGTCAAAGCATCCGTGATGTTGGTCTGGCGCTGCCGATTGGTGAGAGGACGAATGTAAAGCTGCGGATTGAGCTGATAAGGCATGGTAAACAGAAACCAATCCGATCTGCCTAGCCCGGGAATACTCGAAAGCGGCAGCGGTGTCGCTCCGCCGAAACTGTCGAAGGTCGTTCGATACGAGCTGTCGTCGCGGGTTACGTTAACCCGTGCATCGTTGCTCATCCGGGGGCTGACGATGTTGGTAATGCCGAGAGTCACCGTATGTACGTTTACGACGTTGGTGTTCAGCGCCGCCATATTTCCCGAATTGCGGCTTCCCGCATCCGAAGGAGTATCGCTGTATCGGCCAAAGATTTTGAAGCGGTCCGTAAAACTGTGGTCGAGGCGAATGCTGGTGGAATCCATCGTGCTGGGATTGGTGAAACCGGAAGTGAACGTCGCCAGTCCGCCACCCTGGTCCGGGCCGTTCGGGAGCGGAAAGGCATTCAGAAACGGCTGCACGGAGGGCGCCGCCGACTGCCGCAGAGCGACCACCGGAACGTCCGTAACCGTCGCCGATTGAGGGGCCCTGAGCCGCAATGCCTCGTAGGAAAAGAAGAAGAAGGTCTTGTCTTTTCCCCGGTAGATGCCCGGAATCAGGAGCGGGCCGCCGAACGTTCCTCCGAAATCATTTTGGCGCTCTTTGCTGCGCCGGATTCCCGCGGCATTGTTAAACCAGTTGCTCGCATCGAGTGCGTCATTCCGAAAATAATCGAATGCCGAACCGTGCCAGCCATTCGTTCCCGAGCGGGTGACAAAAGAGAATTGCCCGCCGGGCGTACGCCCATACTCTGCGGAATAGGTCGACGTGGTGGCGCGGAACTCCTGCAGGGCGTCGACTGATACCATGCCCTGCGTAGTTCCCAGGGCGGTCTGGCCCGGAGTGTTACCCGAGAATCCCCCGCCGTTGCCGGTAGAAATGGTGGATCCGCCGGTATTCGCACTCACGCCGTCGACCATGTAGTAGTTTGCCTCAGGGCGCTGCCCGTTCACGGTAACCTCGCCGCTGATCCCCACGCCCTGCGACGGAACTACAATGGTGCCCGGCACCAGGGCAAGCAGCGACTGGAAGCTGCGGCCGTTCAGCGGGACGTTTTCGACAAACTGCCGCTCAACGACGGTACTGACAGCGGCATCCACGGTATTCACATTGATGCCGTCTCCGCTGACGGTCACGGTCTCATTGCTGTTTCCGAGCTTCAGTGTGATGGCGCGGCTGACTTTACCGGCGACTTCCAGCCTGATTCCTTCCGTGACGTGTTTTTCGAAGCCCGGCGCCTCAACCGTCAACGTGTAGAGGCCGGGCGGCAGCGACGGTAAGGTGTAAAGCCCTTCGGTGTTGGTAACCGTGCTTTGCTGGACGTTTGTGGTCGTGTTCTGAATGGTTACGGATGCGTGCGGAACCGCGGCACCGCTGGGATCATTGACAAATCCCGAAAGCTCGGCCTGTTGCGCCCATATCCTCGATTGTGCAGAGATCCCCCCGATCAAGATAAGCAGCACAAGGCTGTATCTTCGAATCCGTGTCACTTGTTTCCTCCTCTCGGTCGTCGTGCCCCAAAATTGCTACGGCTCTTCGCCAAAAGTGCGTCGTAGCAGTGTCTTTTTTTTCCCCTGGTGAACCGTGTCGGCCAGACGTCGACCTCGACAGTGGCCCTGAATATCGTGGAAGCGCGATCCTACTCCCGGAGCACGCTTCAACAAGGTCCTGGTGCTACTGTGTTGCAAAACTGGCGCGCAGGCTGAAGCCTGCCCCACTTTGTAACAGAGTAGTAGTAACACAGTAATACTAGGGTGGAACGTCGTCGCCGGCGCAAGTCGAATTGCAGGATGTTAGTAGGAAAAGCGACGTCAGGGATCGCACAGACAACCCCCTCGTCGTGACTGGTAGCCACGCCATATGTCGATGCCTTTCGACTCGCGGAGCGCTTCGCCAAAAGTGTCCTCCGCTGAGCCGGATTGGGAAAAATCATACCACAGCCGGGAGCCGGCAGTCTATCTCCGCGTCATTTGGGCGGCAGCGCGCGGCTTGGAAGTGGCCCCTGCATGTTTGCAGGCGCTTACCGAGCCGCGACCGTGAGGGAGCGGTGGCGAAACCCGTTTTTCAACATCCTGC
>CAZMRK010000738.1:0-3070 GCA_964568355.1 uncultured Solibacteraceae bacterium
GCCAGCGAGTATTTGGCGAAGAAGCACAAGATTGCGATCGGTCGCGAAACCCTGCGGCAGTTGATGCGGCAAGCGGGTCTGTGGCGCAGCCGGAAGCAGCGGATCGAGGAGATCCACGAATGGCGACCGCGCCGGAGTTCGCGGGGCGAGTTGGTGCAGTGGGACACCAGCGAGCACGATTGGCTGGAAGGGCGAGGCGAGAAGTTCTACCTGATCCACATGATCGACGACGCCACCAGCGAGTTAATGGCGCGGTTTGTGCCGAGCGACTCGACCGAGCAGAACATGCGGCTGTTGTGGAATTACCTGGAGCGAAAAGGTCGGCCGGCAGCCTTTTACACCGACAAGGCGGCGCTGTTCCGCACGGCTCCCAAAGTGAAGCGGGACCAGAAGCAACTGCCGCGCGACGAGCGGGAGGAATCGCCGCCGACACAGATTGGCCGCGCGCTCGGCGAACTGGGCATCGTGTGGATCGCGGCACATTCGCCACAAGCCAAGGGACGGGTCGAGCGGAGTTTCGGCACGGCCCAGGACCGGCTGGTGAAAGGGCTGCGCGTAGCCGGAGCGCGCACCCTGAAGGAGGCCAATCGCTACCTGGAAAAGGAGTTTCTGCCGTGGTGGAACCAGCACCTGGTGACGGCCCCGGCCAACCCGGTCGACGCGCACCGGCCGCTGGGGCCGGAACACGATCTGGCTGCGGCGCTCAGCCACGTGGAAACGCGCCAAGTCCACAACGATTACACGATCCAACTCGACGGAACACTTTACCAGATCGAGCGCGATGGGGTGTGCGCCGGATTGCGCGGCGCTGTCGTGCGCGCCGAACGGAGACTGGATGGCAGCCTGGCGGTCCGTTTTCGAGAACGCTACTTGCCGGTGCGGGTTTGTGCGGTGCGACGGTCTCACTCGCAGCCAACACCGACGCCACCGCGCCAACCGCCCAAGCCTCAACCCTCGGCCGCTATGCGGGCCTCCATGGACGGTTTTCTGCAAACTCCCAGCCTGCCCGTCTGGGCCGCGGCCGAGATCGACAAAACCCTCACTTCCGACCGGTTGGAGGACTAAAAGCTCATCAGGAACGCCGGGCAAAAACCGCCCGGCGGTCTTCGCGCTTTCTCTATCCGAAGACCGCTGCTCGGAGGCCTCACCAAAGCAGATTGGTCCATAAAAACCAAAACCCCCAGAACGGGCATCTTATGGCCCGGTTTGACTGGGGGTTTGGCGCCATCTGCTTCGGAGCCAGCCCCGTCGCAGCGGTCTTCGGATCTGCCCCAGGGAGCGCGACTCCCCCGGAACATCGAATCCACCATAACCCCACCTCTCAACCGGAACTGCCAAAAGCGGACATTTCTACTTGGCAGACAATAGGACATTTCTATTTGGCGTTGACATTGTCGCATCGAGCCATGCCTGGCGCACCCAGCCGCGTGATGCGATCGGCCGTCGAGCCGCGCCCTACCACGTGTTCGCGCCGCTCCATACCTCCGGCAGCGTCTTCCAAAGAATCCGCAGATAGCTCTGCAACGAAAGTGTGCGGACCAGTTGCAGATCAAGCTGCTTCCGCTCGGTATACGAGAGCCGGTTGCGGCCCGACACTTGCCACAGCCCCGCCAATCCGGGTTTCACTCGCAGTACCTCCTGCGCGTCGGCTCCGTAATAGCGCTCCAGTTCGTATATGGTCAACGGCCGCGGGCCAACCAGCGACATCTCTCCGGTCAGCACGTGCCACAACTGAGGTAGCTCGTCCACCGAATGCTGCCGGCAGAAGTGCGCCAGCCAGTGGCTTACGCGCGGATCGCTGGGATTCTTCTCCGGCGGGCCGCTGTCTTCGACATACTCCACCCACCCGCGGCGGCGTCCGGTGCGGCAGCCATCGCCCCACATCGTCCGCAGCTTGAGCATCCACAGCGCGCGGCCGTAGCGCCCCACCCGTCTATGGGCGATCAAAGGAGTCCGTCCGGAAAGAATCCACGTCGCCGCCAGAAGGCCCACCAGCGCCGGCCCCAGCGCGATCAGCAGTCCCGCGGAAACCACCCGTTCGCAAGCCTCCACCATCCGCCAGGGGAAATTCCGGACTGCCGGAGCGGGGCCGGGAATGCTGATGGTCGCCACAAGGAATCCCTGCTTCGATGGTAAGGGCGTCCGCTGTTGGGATGATGTAAATCATTTGTGAAAATCTGCCGGGTAGGGGGCGGGAGACAGGCGTGATATGATCGTCTCGCCCGGCGCAAAACGGGCCTCAAAACCAGCAATCTCTATGTCGCCATCCCCCGGCAAAGACGGTTTCCGCATCGGCCTGTCCGCGGATTTTCTGGACGAAGAACGGAAGCTCGTTTTTCCCGATATCGGCCTGTCTCTGCTCGACGGCGTTCCGGGCCTTTCGTACGAATTCCTGACCGAGTATCACGGCGAATATCTTCCCGGGCAGTTGCGCGATCTCGATGTGCTGATCTCGCTCAAGCCCCGCGTGACCTCTGCCTCGCTCGCGGGCGTCGAGCGCCTGTGCGCCATCGGCCGCTGCGGTGTCGGCTACGATAACGTGGACTTGGCCGCCTGCACCGGGCACGATATTGCCGTCTACGTCACGCCCTCCGCGGTGACGCGGCCCGTCGCTGAATCGATCGTCCTGTTTGTTCTGGCTCTCTCCCATAACGTCGTTCTCAAGGACCGGCTGGTGCGCCAGGGCCGCTGGACGGAGAGCACGCGAAAGTTGGGCGCCGAACCGCGGGACCGCGTGGTGGGCACCATCGGCCTCGGCAACATCGCCTGTGAAGCCACCCGCCTTCTGCAACCGTTCGGAATCGCTCGCTTCCTGGCCTTCGACCCCTATGCTCCCCAGGCGCGCGCCGCCGGGTTGGGCGTCTCTCTCGTCGACCTCGATACTGTGCTGCGCGAGTCGGACTACCTCCTGGTGAATTGTGCGCTAACGCCCGAGACGCGAGGATTGATCGGGCCTCGGGAACTGGCCTTGATGAAGCCGGAAGCGTTCCTTGTCAACACTGCGCGCGGCCCCATCATCCAGCAGCAGGCGCTGATCGAGGCGCTCGAGAACGGCCGTATCCGAGGCGCG
>CAZMRK010000739.1:0-7658 GCA_964568355.1 uncultured Solibacteraceae bacterium
CGTTTAAAGGATCGCCGGCCTACAAAGCGGGCCTGCGTCCGGGCGATGCCATTATGCGGGTCAACGACAAGCCCACTGACAACCTGACCACTACCGAGGTCGCCGATCTGCTGAAAGGCCCCCGCGGAACTCAGGTGATGATCCTGGTATCGCGCGAAGGCAACACGCAGCCGATCAGCTTCACCGTCACGCGCGACGAGATTTCGCGCAAGAGCGTCCCCGATGCCTTCTGGCTGCGCCAGGGAATCGCTTATATCAAGATCGATAGTTTTAACGAGACCACCAGCCGTGAACTGGAAGAGAATATGCGGCGGTTGGGCGAGAATAATATCAAGGGATTAGTGCTGGACCTCCGCGGCAATCCCGGCGGCCTGCTGAACGAAGGGGTCGCCGTCGCCGATAAGTTTCTAGAGAAGGGCCAGACGATCGTCTCCCATCGCGGCCGGGCGTCTGCTGAAAAGCCCTACATCGCCAAAAACGGCAATCGCGGCCACAATTACCCGATCGTTGTACTGGTGAATCGCTACTCCGCCTCGGCGGCCGAGATCGTCTCCGGCGCTCTCCAGGATCACGACCGCGGCTGGGTGCTCGGAGAAACCACCTTCGGCAAGGGCTTGGTGCAGACCGTCTATCCGCTCTCGGAAAATACCGGTTTGGCATTGACTACGGCCCACTTCTACACCCCCAGCGGGCGTCTGATCCAGCGCGATTACACCAACCGCTCGTTCTACGATTACTACACCCACAAGGACGACAACGCCCGTAATCCGATGGACGTGAAGATGACCGATAGCGGGCGGACCGTATACGGCGGCGGAGGCATCACCCCCGACGAAAAATACGTGGTGCCCAAGTGGGACAAATTCCAGATCGAATTACAGCGGAAGTACGCCTTCTTCAACTTCAGCAAGCGCTATTTCAGCACCCACGATGCCAAACTACCCAAGGGGTGGTCACCGGATAACACGATCCTGAACGACTTCCACGATTTCCTCCTGCACGAGAAGGTGGAATTCACCGAAGCGGAATTCGCCCAGGATACCGATTGGATCAAGCGCTATCTGAAACGGGAGATGTACATTACGGCTTTCGATTGGGATGAAGCCCAGCGCGTGGAGATGGAGACCGATCCCGAGGTGGAGCGGGCCATCGACGCCATGCCCAAGGCGAAGGCTCTCGTGGACACCGCCAAAAAGATCATCGTGCAGCGTATGAACGGCCAGATGGCCGCGGCGGAGCGGCAGTAAGCAGTAACGCTCACAGGATTTTGCAGCCAAAATCGCAGGTAACCGTGCTGGACGCGGGCGGCCAGTACTGCCATCTCATCGCCCGTAAAGTGCGCGAGCTTGGAGTGTACGCCGAGGTCCGCGCCAGTGAGACGCCCGCCCGGGAGCTGGCCGGGCGGAAAGCCATCATCATCTCCGGAGGCCCGTCGAGCGTCTATGACCCGGAGAGTCCCACCGTCGATCCGGCCATCTTTTCCTCGGGATCGGCCGTCCTGGGCATCTGCTACGGCCAGCAGCTCATGGCCTACTTGCTGGGCGGCAAGGTACGGAAAGGCGAAAAGGGAGAATACGGTCTGGCCACCTTCCAGCCGGACGGCTCGACCGGCGTGCTGTTCCAGGGCGTCAGCCGTCCTCAGCAGATCTGGATGAGCCACCGGGACGCGGTGGCTGCGGTGCCTCCCGGATTCTCTGTCCTGGGGTCGACCGAAACCTGTGCCATCGCGGCCATCGCCGAGCCGGCGCGGAGGCTCTACGGCTTGCAGTTCCACCCCGAGGTGGTACACACCGTCCACGGCCGCGAAATCCTCTCCAATTTTCTTTTCGATATCGCGGGCTGTGAACGCGATTGGGACCCCACCCACCGCGCTCCGGCCATCGAAGAAGAGATCCGCCAGTGTGTGGGCGATCGCAACGTATTCTTCTTCGTCAGCGGGGGAGTGGATTCGACCGTGGCCTATACGCTCTGCCTGCGCGCCCTGAGTCCGGATCGCGTCCGCGGCGTCTACGTGGACACAGGGCTCATGCGTGAGGGCGAAACGGAGTTCGTCAAGCGCAATTTCGATTCCCTGGGCGCCGGCACGCTTGAAATCGAGCACGCCGAAGCACAGTTCCTGGATCCGTTGGCCCAGGCGCGAGAGCCGGAGCAAAAGCGCCGCATCATCGGCGAGGAGTTCGTTGCCGTCCAGGAGCGTATCATCGAGTCCCACCACCTGCTGGATGGCCACTGGATTCTCGGCCAGGGCACCATCTATCCCGATACCATCGAATCCGGCGGCACGCAGAAAGCCTCGGTGATCAAGACCCACCACAACCGGGTGGAGGGTATTCAGAAGCTGATTGAGGCCAAGCGCATCGTCGAGCCGCTGCGCGACTACTACAAGGACGAAGTCCGCCAGATCGGCCGGGAGCTGGGATTGCCCGCCGAACTTCTGGAGCGGCATCCCTTCCCCGGGCCGGGGTTGGCCATCCGCTGCCTGTGCTCGGAGACGGACGAAGCGGTCCGGCCGCTGGCCGAAGGTTGTCTGATCTCGGTGCACTCGGTCGGCGTTCAGGGCGATTCCCGGAGCTACGCCCCGGTTTTGTCCATCGATGTACTAGACCACGATCTGGCCACGGAATTGATCAACCGCACCGCCGGAATCAACCGCGTGATTGGGCGGGTGGACACAGTGGCGCCCCTCGCCGCCATGCGCGTGCACCGCAGCGCCTTGGCGCCCCGGCGGCTGGCCCGGCTGCGGGCGGCCGACGCCATCGTCCGGCAGCTTTCCCATGAAAGCGGTTTTGACCGCCGGATCTGGCAGTTTCCCGTGGTCCTGATTCCTCTGGGAACCGATCAGGCGCCGGATTCGGTGGTCCTTCGCCCGGTCGATTCGGTCGATGGCATGACGGCCCGCTCGGTCCCCATGGACCCGCCTCTGCTCCAGTCCCTGGCCGCCGTATTGCTCCAGGTCGAAGGCATCGGAGGCGTTTTCTACGATCTCACCCACAAGCCCCCGGGCACCATCGAGTGGGAATAACCGCTCACTTCGCGCTCAGCATGTTGGCGAACAGCCGATAAGCTCCCGGCACCCCCGCCGGCAGCTCCCGAAACCACGAATATGCCGTAAAGATATATACCCCTTTCCCATAGTGGGTGTATAAGGTGCCACCTGGCAAAGGTGGCTCGTTGGGATCATGGCACTCCAGCACGGTCTGGTAGCGCGGATCCCACTCGGTGGCGAAGTACAGCCCCCGCTCCTGGACCCACCCTTCGAAGTCCTGGGAGGTGATCGCATTGGGGGTCTTCAAAAGCGGGGAGTCGGGGTTGGAGAAGCGCACCGGAACGTCTTCCACCGCCACCCGGCCGCGGCCCACCGAAAACGGATACGGCCCCAGTTCCGGCAGCGAGCCGTCGGCCGTGTTGTATTGCACGATATAAGTGCCGCCGCCTTTCACGTATTCGAGCAGTCGCGGCTGATTCGCGCGCAGGTCGCCCCGCACGTTATAGGCGCGGACGCCGGCCACGATCGCGTCGAATTCCGAAAGATCGCGCTGTTCCAGGTCCGATGAAGAAAGCAGGGTGACCTCGCAGCCCAACTGGCGGAGGGCATCCGGCATCTGGTCGCCCGCACCCATGATGTAGCCGACCTTACGGGCCGTCACCCGGATATCGGAACGTACCAGACGCATCGCGGCGACCGGGAATACCGTCTCCACCGGGATGTGGGGGTAGGAGATGATCCGCAGTCCCGAGGTCCACTCGCGCCCATCCATGACGGCTGCGGCCTGGATCGATGTCTGCGAGGGGCCGGACGGCGGGGTCACGGTGAAGCTCAGTTCCTGCTGTTGGCCGGCATGAGCGAGGTGAAAGGACGTCGTGGAGGGATCGGCCCGCCAGCCATCTCCCAGCTTCAAGCGCAGCTCTCCGGATGCGTCAGAGAGGCTGGAACGCACGGCAATGCGGATCCTGCGCGGCTCTCCGGCCGGAAACAGAACAACCTTCTGCGAAGGATTGACTTCTACCTTGGGCGCGACCACAAACGGCCGGGTCAGTTCGCCCAGAACATGATCGACGTAGCGATAGAGAACCGGGCGCCAGAGCACGATGTGTTCGGAACCGGCGGCTAGCTCAAAGCGGGCCCGGAGCAGGGGCGGCGTGTCGGCCAGGCCGATCAGTTCCTGATCGCCGATGGTATACGTATCGCCCTGCGGTGGCTGCCGCAGCCAAAAGGGTTGCGACTGGGGCTGGCCGGCTGGCACCTTCCGGTCGACTCGCGTCGTGAACACCTGGTTATAATCGAGCGCCTTGGCGGTGAAGTCGGGACCGGAGGTCTCGCCCATGCCTTCCACGCGGATGTTCTGCAGCACCAGCGGAAAGTGGGAGCGGTTGAGCGCCGTGAAGCGCACCTGAACAGCGGAACCGGGTGTGGCGGTATCGCGGTCGGTGACGGCATCGAGCCAGAGCCCTGCGCAGGAACCGATGGCCTCGTCCAGTTCTACGAGCTTGGCCTGGGCCAGCGGATCCTTCAGGCCGGCTACCAGATCTCGGGCCTGGAGCAGCAGGGGGATGATCTTCTCGGGATGCTCGGGCGCGAATTCCCGCGCGGCGCGCGTGAGGATTGGTTCGACGCCGCCCCCGCCGGGCACGCGGCGCCAGGTGGTATCGATCCCGTCGAAGGCATCCGTCCGGGCGGAGTCTCCGGCTACCGGAACGAGATAGTTCAGCGATGGCCCGCGCCTTCGGGGCGCCCCCATGCTCTGGCTGCGATGCATGCTGCGGCTGCGCCCGGCGATCTCGTTATAGGATTCGCCGAGAACCGGATTGAATTCTCCAGTGTCGATCTGGGTCTTGTCCGGCGCGGCGGCAGCCGCCTGCTCCTGCGCCCGGGTAAAGCTGAAAACGTTGAACAGCAGTCGCCGCGCGCGCCAGGGATGGACGCGCGTCAGTTGCTCCGGAAAGCGCTGCGGATCGGCTGCCGCGAAGTAAGCCTCTTTGCCCAGGATGGCCGAGGCCTGATGCTGGCCATGGCCGTCGCGCGGCGTTCCCGAAAAGCGCAGGATGACCACGTCGGGCCGGAAACGGCGGATCACCCAGACCATGTCGGATAAAGTCTTCTCGCGGCCCCATCGCGAAATGGTCTCATCGGCGGACTTGGAGAAACCGAAATCGATCGCGCGCGTGAAGAACTGCTCCGCGCCGTCGATCTTGCGGGCCGCCAAAAGCTCCTGCGTGCGAATCAGGCCGAGCAGGTCGCCCTGCTCGGAGCCGATCAGATTCTGGCCTCCCTCGCCCCTGGTGCAGGAAAGATAGCCGGTGCGCAGATGCCGCCCGCGGGCAAAATAGGCCAGCACCGCCGTGTTCTCGTCATCGGGGTGAGCGGCGATCATGAGCACGCTGCCCAGAACATTCAAGCGCTTGAGTTGCTGCTCGATCTCCGGTGTCCCGGTAAGACTCTGGGCAAATGCCGTGGATGCCGCCAGGAACACGGCGAGGAGAGAGGCAAGGAAATTCGGAGCGAGAGAGCGCATTGAATTTCATAGTAGACCAGCCGGCTTTTCTCTGGGAAAATCCCCAGCCGCCGGAGACAGGTGCGGAAGCTTACGGAGTGCGTTGTCCGATTGCGGACGTGAATCCTGGAGTGCGCGCGAAACAGGCGGAAGCACTGTGTCGTCGGGTACCGACATACGCCGGACCCTATGGCATGATACTGCGGAGGCCGCTCCCTCTCATAAGTGAATGAGGACCAAATCTGACAGGAGGATATCCAATGAAACGAAACGCACAGTTTCTTGTCGCTGCTTTTGCGTGCGGGCTGGTAACAGCTCCTTTGATGGCTCGTACATGCAACGGTAACAGCGACCTGCAAGGAACATATGGATTCATCAGCGCGCCCATATTTCCGGGAGCGCCGGTGATGCCGCCGGGAACGCCCGGGGTGCCGGTGACGCCTCCCGGCACAACCGGCTCGGTGAACCTGGCGTCGCCAATTAGCGCCTTTGTTCAAAATAGTCTACAAAATGTGCCATTTGCTGTAGTGGGAACGATTATGGCGGATGGAGGCGGAAACTTAGTAGCTCCCGCAACTTCCAGTTCAGGCTTTCTGAATGTTGGCAGTTATACAGTTAATACCGATTGTACAGTCAATCTTACTTTACAGGATGCTTACAATACGCAGACTTCCAATGCATCCGGTACTTCAGTCAGCACGACAGCCAGCGTTCCCCTGATTGGCCTGCTCTCCGATTCCGGCGCTCATGTGGTCTTGAAGCCGACCGGGAACACGAATGCCGCACCGGCCTATCTGACCCTGACCCGCATTCCACCGGCCTGTACGGATGCCAGTATCTCGGGTACTTATTCGCTCCAGGCTTCCGGATTCTGGACCAATGGTGCGCCGCCATCTTCGGGAGATAACGGCAATGGCAGTGCGAACCCCGGAGAAGGAAGTCCCGGGACGCCGGGAGACAACACACCGGGCGGAGGCTCACAGACTCCCGGCAACCCGAGCAGCACCTCCGGCATCAACGGCGTCAACAATACCTTTACGCTATTGGGCCGGCTGAGTGCGGATGGCGCCGGCAATTTCGTGCAGGATGCGCTGGGCCTGGCCTCGCCGCTGCCTGATCTGCAACTGTCCGGAAGCTATCGCGTAAATCCGGATTGTTCGGGCACCGGAACGCTGCAATCGCCCGACGGCACGAGCCACGCGATTAACTTCCTGCTCGTCACGCCCAGCGGCTCAACCACGCCGCAGTTGCAACTGATCTTCGCCGAGTCCGGACTTACCGGATCCGGCACTGCTTCGTTGCAGTAACCTTGTGGGGCCGGCTTCAAAAGCCGGCGCCGGACTTCAGTCCGGCAAACCGCGCGCCGGTTCAAACCGGCGCGCAGGCTGAAAGCCTGCCCCACTTTGTGACCGAAAAGTCCGCTCCCTTGCGGTCGCGGTTCAGTTGCGGAACGGAACCGCGCGCGTAAGCAAGCGGACTTGCTATCCCAGATTCAATACGTCTTTGAGCGTTCCGCTCTGGGCCTGGATCTTGGTCTGAAGCAGCATGATCGCGTGGATCAACTGCTCCGGACGAGGCGGGCACCCGGGAACATACACGTCGATGGGAATCACCTGGTTTACCGGAATCAGGGCGTAATTGTTGAATACACCGGTGGAGGTTGCGCAAGCGCCCATCGAGATTGCCCACTTGGGCTCCGGCATTTGCTGATACAGGTGGCGAATGACGGGCGCCATCTTGATGCTGACGCGTCCGGCGATGATCATCAGATCCGATTGCCGCGGCGAGCCGCGAAACACCTCGGCTCCAAACCGGGCGATGTCGAACCGGGAGGCGCTCATGGACATCATCTCGATGGCGCAGCAGGCCAACCCAAACGACATAGGCCAGATCGAGTTCTTGCGGGCCCAGTTGAGGGCTTTATCCAGCGTAGTCAGCACCAACCCCTCGGATGCCGTCGCAGCGAGATTGTCGATCGATTCATTGTCGATGCGGGCAAACAAATCCAGCGGACCGCTGGCCATGGGTGCACTCATACCTTTAATTTTCGCATGAAATACGTGAAATCGAGGTGGGCCTTGTAGAATCAAGATACTGGCCTTCATGACGGACCACTACCACGAAGCTCTGGAACGCGCCGCCAAACTCTGGAACGTCGATTCCGGG
>CAZMRK010000740.1:0-4458 GCA_964568355.1 uncultured Solibacteraceae bacterium
TGCGGCGGCGCAGAGCAAGCTCCCCAGCGGCATCAAGCTCGGGACTTTCTTTACCGACAAGCCGACCGAGAACGACCTCACCATGCTGCGGCACGCCGGAGTGGAAGCCGCCTCGGTATGGACCACCGTGGAGAACAATTCGGCCGAGTGGATGATCGCCACCCGCAAAAAGCTGGAGGCCAACGGGGTTCACCTGTACAACATCGGGATCATCGAACTGCACTGCGATCCCACCCTGGTCCTGAGCCTGCCGGGGGTGGAGCAGAAGATCGAGCTGTATAAGACCTACCTCGGCAATTTGGGCCGCGCCGGGATTCACTACACCACCTATGCCCACATGTCCAATATCAAGAACCAGCCGACCCCAGGCTTCTATCAGACTTCGGTGGGCAAAACGCGCGGCAGCGCCGACACGCGCGAGTTCGACCTCGGCGTGGCCCGCAAGCTGCCATGCTCGTTCGATAAGGAGTACCAGGAAGAGCAAATCTGGAAGTCGTTCACGACTTTTATCCGCGCGGTAATTCCCGTGGCGGAGAAGAACCAGGTGCGCATCGGCCTGCACCCGGACGACCCGCCCGTGAATTCGCTGGGATGCGTCGCGCGGATCTTCCGCACCTATGCGGCATACGAGCGGGCGTTTGAGATCGCCGGCAGCGAGAATTTCGGTGTCTGCCTGTGCATCGGAACCTGGGGCGAAGGCGGGCGCCAGGGCTTCGGCAAGGATCCCGTGGAGGCTGTCCGCGCCTTCGGAGCGAAGAAGAAAATCTTCAAAGTTCACTTCCGCAACGTGAGCTCGCCGCTGCCGAAGTTCCGCGAGACCTTCGTCGACAACGGCTACCTGGATATGTACCAGGTGATGAAAGCGCTGAAAGATGTAAATTTCGGCGGCATCATCATCCCCGACCACGTGCCGGGAGGGGGCTATCCGGCGGTCAACAACGCCTATACCATCGGCTACATGAAGGCGCTGCGGGATCGGGTGAACGCGGAAACCCGCCAAGCCTAGTGCTCTATCCGCCGAGTCCGCTCCCTTACGGAAGGTCGCGGTTCAGTGACAGAACGGAACCGCGCGCGCCAGCAAGCGGACAAACTGAATCACCCGGTCGTAGCACCAGTGGCTGGTCAGGCCATCTTGAGGACGCGATTGACGGCCGACGTAACGGCCTGCCAGCGCGATTCTTCGGCGGCTAGCTGCTTCTTGCCGACGGCGGTGATCTCATAGATGCGGGCGCGCCGGCCGGTGTCCTTGGTGATCCACCGGGCACGCAGCCAGCCGGCCTCCTCCATACGGTGCAGCGCCGGGTAGAGCGAACCCTCTTCGGCGCGCAGCACCTCCCCGGAAAACTCCTGGATCGCGGTCATAATGGCGTAGCCATGCAGCCCCGGCCGGCGGAAAAGGATCTTCAGCACAAGCAGATCAAGCGAGCCTTGCAACGAATCCGGTTTCGGCATATGGAGATGTCCTATTATACAGATGTCTTGGTACCGATCGGGCGACACGCGCACTCCACGGTCAGGTACCCAAGTTGTAGGTTGACAGAATTACCGAAAATTCCTGCGACCGTTCATGAAAAATCTCGGCACACAAAGTGAAAAGATCCTACATGGACCTCAGACGGGCATGGCTTGAGGGGAGATGGGCCCCCGTTCATTCGTTGACAGCCCGAATCGGAGCACGGATCGCTTTTCTCCGCCCGAACGCCGGCTGGCGCGAACGTAAACCCTTCGCCGTTGATCGTTGTGTATCCGCCTTCTACGACCCTGGTACAGGCAAGACGTCGCTAGTTCAAGATCTGCGGTTGAGGTGCGCCTTCCAGGACGTTTCTCCTTCGCGCCAGGCGGCCAAGGTCGAACTTCTGCCATAGAGAGGATCATGCGCATGGCCGGTGCTTCGTCCAGCGGGATTGAATATATGAAACGGCCTCGGGTGCCGATTCCCAAAGGAGCACAATAGATGGATGCTAATTTCCGTCCGAGCTTGCGAACTGGATGAGATAGCGCTACTCCGGGAGTTCTACCGGGAAGAGATGGGCTGTCAGATCATTCATGACTCGATTCATGCGCGCTCCGGTTGGACAACCGAATACGCACTGGATGTCAACGGGGCCTGCATCGGGTATGGATCCGTGGCGATCGGCGGACCTTGGAGTACCACTCACGCACTTTACGAGTTTTTCGTTCGGCAGGACCAAAGACTGCGTGTCTTTGATGCGTTCGCCGCTCTGGTGAGTGCTTCTGCGCCAGCGATGATCGAGACGCAAACCAACGCGCCGATCCTGTCTTTGATGCTGCACACGTTCGCGAGCAATGTGAGCGCCGAAGCCATCCTGTTCGAAGACCGTTTCGACACGCGGCTTGCTCCGGAGGGAGCTGGCTTTCGTGCAACGGAATCCAAGGACGAGGAACGGCTGCGCATGCTGGACCTCGATGATGGGGCGGCCTGGGCGGTTACGTGGAACGGCGAAATCGCCGGGGCGGGAGGAGTCCTCTATCATTACAACCGACCATACGGAGACATCTACATGAAAATCGCTGAGCCGTTTCGCGGCAGAGGGCTTGGAGCTTATCTGGTTCAGGAGTTGAAGGCCGCATGCCGGGCCCGCGGAAGTGTTCCCGCAGCGCGTTGCAACGTGGCCAACATTGCGAGCCGAAGAACGCTTCAAAAGGCGGGATTTGTGCCATGTGGAAATCTCGTGACCGGCGATCTGGTGAAATGTTCAAATGGTTAGCCGACGTGCCGTGATTGATATGGCGGGCGCGGCCCTGGCGGCGCGTCGGCTACTACGGACTCTGCGCGGCCGCGGACGAGAATCCGGGCCGTCTTCTGGATGAGCTCGACGCAATCGGCCTAGTGAAAGACACCATCGTTGTCTTTACCTCGGACCACGGGCAGATGCTTTGGTCGCACGGTGTCGATGAGATAAATCTACCTTTCGAAGAGTCGGCGACGATTCCCTTCATTGTGCGCTATCCGCGCGTTATTCCTGTGGGGGCAACGTATGATGGGCTCATCTCGAACACCGATTTCGCGCCTGCCTTAATGGCGCTGTGAGGTGTTCCTGCCTTGAAAAGGCGGGCATGGCTCGAACCAGGCGCGTCGCCTAGTACTCCGAAGGTGCGCTGCGCCAGCGCAACGAGTGGCGGATGGTGGTGCAGGACCGCTACAAGCTCGTTGTCGACGCCAGTAACCGGCCGACTCATCTCTTCGATCTGGTCGGGGATGCCCACGAACAGGAGAACCTGGCCGGTCAGCGCGGATCGGCTGCCATAACCGAGCAGTTGCAGGCGGTTCGACGGCGTTGGGCTTGGCGAACCGCTGACAGGGCCGGATAGCCCCGAAGATGCTGCATGAGTTCGCTCCGGATGCTGTGTGGTCGCGAAGCATTTATCGACCGTGTCCGAAGGCAGCCCCGTGTAGGATTATTTCAACAACAGTGGCAAGCGTGTAGGATATTTTCACGAGCTCTGGCGAGACTTTTCATGTTCTGCGTCAGCGGGCGGCTCTTGGCCCCCTGGAATCAACACGGACGTTTTCAACTACTCTGTCAACCTACAACCCAACTTCCGGGAGAACCGGCCATCTGGACGAAATCGACGGGAGACACGCCTGCCGAGGTCCTGGACCCCTCGCGAGCGACGCCGCTTGTTCCCGACAGCTATCGCGCGGCGGTACAATTTAGCCTTCCATGATCGGCCATCTCGCAAGACAAGGAGTCTTTGCATGACTGAAAATCACCGTACGGGATCGAACCCACTCTTCACCCGGCGTGAATTACTGGGAGCGTCCGGCAAGGCGGCTTTGGCCGGCATCGCAGCCGGTACTGTCTCGCATGCTGCGGAAGGACGGCCTCGTATCGCCTGTGTCGTCACCTATTGGGCTGCTCCGGGGTCACATGCGGACTGGATCATCACCAAGCTGCTGGACGGTTACTGGTGGAAGGGCGCCCCTACTCCTTCACGGGTGGATGTCGTGTCCGTTTACATCCATCAGCTTCAGGAAAGCGGATTGGGCCGGAAAGTGTGCAAAGCGAAAGGCATTCCGATCTATAAAACAGTACGGGAAGCCCTCACGCTCGGGGGGAAGGAACTTGCCGTAGATGGCGTTGTCCTGGTTGGAGAACACGGGATTTATCACAGCAATCTCAAAGGGCAGACCTACTATCCGCGCTGGTGGCTCTACCAGCAGATTATCCGGGTTTTTGAGCAGAGCAAGCGCTCGGTGCCGGTTTTTAACGACAAGCACCTCTCCACCAGTTGGGATGAAGCCAAGTGGATGTTCGATAAATCTCGCGAGCTGAACTTTCCCCTGTACGGGGGCTCCTCGATACCGTTCTACTATCGCAAGCCCGAGATAGAACTCGATATCGATACGCCCATAAAGGCATCGGTCGTGGCCGGAAGCGCCGGAGACGAGGGAAGCCTTTTCCATTGTGTCGACGTGCTCCAGTGCTTTATGGA
>CAZMRK010000741.1:0-6661 GCA_964568355.1 uncultured Solibacteraceae bacterium
TGAAGGAGGGCTGGTAGTCGCGCGGCGTGCACTCGCGGCACTCGCCGAAAATCACCCCGGCGACGCCTTCGAATTTGCCGGCCAGTTGCAACTGGGTCAACATGCGATCGATGCGGTAAGGCTCCTCGCCCACGTCTTCCAAAAACAGCACGCGCCCTTGTGTCTCGATTTCGAAGGGAGTGCCCATGGTGGTGGAGATGAGTGTCAGGTTGCCGCCGGTCAGCGTCCCGGTGCCCTTGCCCGGACGCACCGTGCGCAGCAGGTGGGCCGGGCGCAACTGGTTGCTCTCCGGCGGGTTGGTCAGTTTTCCCAGCGGTTCGGAAGAAAACAGGGCCTTCCGGAACCACTGTTGGGTATAGTCGGTAAATTGCGAGAGGACCACGGGGCCGTGGAAGGTGACCAACCCGGTCTTCTTCTGGATGGCCAGATGCAAGGCCGTGATGTCGCTATACCCAATGAAGATCTTCGGATTCCGCCGGATCAGCTCGTAGTCGATGCCGTCGAGGAGCTGCTCCGACCCATATCCGCCCCGCACGGCGAAGATGCCGCGAACTTCGGGATCGCGGAACATCTGGTGGAGGTCGTCCAGGCGCTCTTCTATGGATCCGCCTAGGTATCCGGCGCGCTTGCCGACATTCGTCCCCATGCGCAGGCGCAGCCCGAAATGTTGGATGGTACGCTCCGCCAGCAGAAGGCTATCGGGGTCGGCCACAAAGGTGGAAGGGGTAATCAGACCGACCGTGTCGCCCGGCCGCAGGACAGGAGGATGGATCGGCTTGCGGTCAGAGGCCGCAAGAAGAACACCAGGCACGGCTAGAAAGCTCCGGCGTTTCATGAGAGGCCAGGGAGCGGGGGAAGGCTCCCCCGTTCACACCGTTTACTTGATTTCCAGGATCTCTTTCTCTTTGATCCGGGCCGCCGCATCCACTTTCTGCATATAGGAATCGGTCAGCTTCTGGATCTCGTCCAAGGCCCGCTTTTCCTCGTCCTCGGCGATCTTCTTGTCTTTGAGGAGCTTCTTTACGGCTTCATTGGCATCGCGACGGATATTGCGGATCGCAATGCGGTGATGTTCGGTGACGCCGTGCAGACGCTTGACCAGTTCCTTGCGGCGCTCTTCGGTCAGAGGCGGAATGGGGAGCCGGACCATTTTGCCGTCATTGGCGGGATTCAAGCCCAGGTCCGAAACACGAATGGCTTTCTCGATCGGCCCGATTTGTGAAGCGTCCCAGGGCTGGATGGTGATCATGGACGGCTCCGGCACGTGGAGGGTAGCCACCTGATTCAAGGGAGTCGGCGTGCCGTAATAGTCAACCCGAATGTTATCGAGGAGGCTCAGAGAGGCGCGCCCGGTGCGGATCGTCGCCATTTCGTGCTGGAGGTCGCTTACCGACTTTTCCATGCGGCTGCGGATGCTCGCCTCGATTTCTTTGACAGAGTTGAAGGACTGCCCCGCAGGAGCAGCTTGGTTTTCTGTTTTCATAGGCAGACTAATGAATCAACGTACCGATGGATTCTCCCATCGACATACGCATTATATTGCCAGAGGAGTTCAGATTGAAAACGATAATCGGCAGCTTGTTGTCCCGGCACATGGCGATCGAGGTGGCATCCATGACCCCCAGAGACTTCGAGAGCACTTCCAGGTACGTGATCTCCGGATACATGACGGCATCGGGAAATTTCAGCGGATCCTTGTCGTAGACGCCATTTACGCGGGTGGCCTTAGCAATCACCTGGGCTCGGATTTCCAGCGCTCGCAAGGTTGCTGCCGTGTCGGTGGAGAAGTACGGGTTGGAGGTACCTGCGGCGAAAATCACCACACGGCCCTTTTCCAGGTGGCGAATCGCCCGTCTGCGAATGTACGGTTCGGCCACCTGATGCATTTCGATGGCGCTCATGACCCGTGTATGCACACCCATCTGCTCCAGGGCATCGGAAAGGGCCAGGGAGTTGATTACCGTCGCCAGCATCCCCATGTGATCGGCGGTGACCCGATCCATCTTTTGAGCGGCTGCGGCAACGCCCCGGAAAATGTTGCCGCCGCCGACAACCACGCCGATCTGCACGCCCGTGCGATTTACATCGGCAATCTCAGTGGCCAGATCTTTGACCCGCTCCGCATGGATGCCGAACGAGGCTCCCCCCGCCAGGGATTCCCCGCTCAGCTTCAACAAAATGCGATCGTAGCGGGCCACGCTATTCGCCGCTGCTCTCGGCCTGGGCGACGTCGCCGACTTTGAAGCGCACAAACCGGGATATGGTGATGTTCTCTCCCAGCTTGGAGATCTTGGTCTTCACCAGTTGCCCTACGGTCAGGGTGGCTTCCTTTACGAAGGGCTGATCGAGAAGGCAGACTTCTTCGTAGAACTTGGCCAGGCGGCCCTCCACGATCTTGTCTACCATCTTTTCCGGCTTACCTTCCAGCAGGGCGCGCGCACGCTGGATTTCGCGCTCTTTTTCGAGCACTTCCGGCGGTACGTCCTCTCTACGGATATACCGGGGATCGGCCGCGGCGATGTGCATCGCCACGTCATGAACCAGTTCTTTGAAATCCTCGGTGCGAGCCACGAAATCCGATTCGCAGTTCACTTCCGCCAGCACGCCCAACTGGCCGCCGTGGTGAATATAGGAGCCGATCAACCCCTGCTTGGTCACACGCGTGGCTTTCTTCGAAGCGGACGCAATGCCTCGCTTGCGGAGAACCACCTCGGCTTCGGCGATGTCGCCGTTCGCTTCCACCAGGGCATTTTTGCACTCCATCATTCCCGCGCCGGTGCGTTCGCGGAGATCTTTCACTAACTGCGCGGTAATTTGCGCCATAATTTTCCCTAAACAGTTCCTGTTGCAGGCCGGAAGGCAGACTGACGAGCCCTCAGGGGATGACTGCTTCCCCTGACCCCGCCTTCCGGCTCCCTGGTTGCTAGTGTCCGCCCTCGGTAACGGCAGGCTCCGATACCGTTTCCGCACCAGTTTCCGACGCCGGTCCCTTACGCGGCGAGGTTGACGGAGTTTCTTCTTCCATCAGGCTTTCCGCCATGATCTTCTCGGCGTATTTGGGATCCACGTATTGCGTGTATTCCGGCACTTCTTCGACCGGCGTGTCGTCGGTGACGATCTTCTCGGCCGTGAACTCCTGTTCACTGGCCAGGGCCCGGCCTTCGATGATCGAATCGGCGATCTTGCTGGCGAACAAGCGGATGGCACGCAGGGCGTCGTCATTGCCCGGAATGACGTAATCCACCTCGTCCGGATCGCAGTTGGTGTCCACGATGGCCACTACCGGGATACCCAGGCGGCGCGCCTCTTTCACGGCGATGGCTTCCTTATTGGAGTCGATCACGAACAGAACGTCCGGCAACCCCGGCATATCTTTAATACCAGCAAGGTTGGTGTCCAGGTGTTTGCGCTCGCGCTCCAACCGGATAATCTCTTTCTTGGGACGGCCGGCGTAGCCGCCTTCCGTGCTGGCCATCTGCTCCAGTTCCTTCAGCCGCTTGATGGACTTCTGCACCGTGGTCATGTTGGTGAGCAGGCCGCCCAGCCAACGCTGGTTGACGTAAAACTGCTGGCAGCGAAGCGCTTCTTCGGAGATGGCCTCCTGCGCCTGGCGTTTCGTGCCGACGAACAGGACGTTCTTCCCTTGTGCGGCCATCTCGCCGACGAACCGGGCGGCGTCCTTGAACATCTTCAACGTCTTTTGCAGGTCGATGATGTAGATACCGTTGCGTTCGCCGAAGATGTATTCCTTCATCTTCGGATTCCAGCGCTTGGTCTGGTGCCCGAAGTGAACGCCCGCTTCGAGCAATTCTTTCATGGATATTGCAGGCAAACTACCTCCTAAGTATGGTGCGCACGGCAGACTACCCCGCCGCCGTCACCCCGATGAGCCTTCGCAAGCCCTTCTCTTGCGCACACGGCCCAAAGCGAAATTTGTGTGCGGAAAAGAGCAGAAGGCCAAAACCCTTGGACAGCAAAACGTGGAAAATGCCGCATCCGACAACGTCATTTTCCACGCCTCACCAAAAATTACCGCTTGGAGAACTGGAACCGCTTACGCGCACCCTTCTGGCCGTACTTCTTGCGCTCGTGTGCACGAGCATCGCGCGTGAGATATCCCAACTTCTTCAGTTTCGGACGCAGTTCGAGGTTGAACTCCACCAGCGCGCGGGCGATCCCCAGCCGGGCTGCGCCGGCCTGCCCGCAAACCCCGCCACCATCAGCGAGAATGACGACATCGAACTTATCCGCGACCTCGGCGGCCAGAAGCGCCTGGCGCACCACGGCGCGGGTGGATGCGTTGGGAAAATACCCATCGAAGCTCCGGCCGTTGACTTGAATGTCACCTTTGCCGGGGCGCAAAAAAACGCGGGCCACCGAGTTCTTCCGGCGGCCAGTTCCAAGATATTGTACGGTTGTTGCTGCCACTAATCGAACCTTTCGCTGCTATTTCAGGGCCAGCGCCACTGGCTGCTGCGCCGCGTGCGGATGCCGATCACCCGCATAGACCTTCAATTTCCGGTACATCTGTTTGCCCAGCTTGGTCTTCGGCAGCATGCCGGCGACGGCGTCTTCCACCAGCCGCACAGGCTTCTCTGCCCGCACACGCCGGGCGCTCATTTCCACCAGTCCGCCGGGATACCCCGTAAAATGCCGGTACATCTTATCTTCTTCTTTCCGGCCCGAGAGGCGAACCTTGGCGGCATTCACGACCACCACGTGGTCGCCTGCATCCAAGAAGGGGGTGTACGAGGGTTTGTGCTTTCCCATGAGGATCATAGCAGCCTTGCTGGCTACTTTGCCGAGCACGAGGCCCTCAGCATCAATCACATGCCACTCGCGCTTGAACCCGTTCTTGGAAGGGAATTCGGTACTCATTGACACACGTCTCCAGCTCTATCTCTACAAACTATTTAGCGTACCCGGAGAGGGACTCGTTGTCAAATCCGGTCCCTCACGTCGCGATATTCGCCTGATTTCCATCCTAGCCGGTTGACATAGGGGAGGGGGGTATGAAATCATAGGGGTGGAGGGTATGTGAGCCAACAAAAAGATTTGCACTTGTCGATCCAAGGCATGCACTGCGGGGCCTGCGTGAACCGGGTTACGGCTGCTTTGCAGAAACTGGCTGGTGTGGAGGTTCGGAAAGTGGAAGTCGGCTCGGCCGATCTCCGGTATGATCCCCAGGCAGCGAAGCCTGCCGAAATCGCCGCCGCGGTGAACCGCATCGGATTTGCCGCCCAGCCTGTGGAAAATTGAGGCGGCCATGCCTGAGTCCGTGATAATCCCGGTGAGCGGCATGACCTGTGCCGCCTGCCAGTCCTTCGTACAAAAGACGTTAGAACAACAACCTGGAGTCCAATCGGCCGCCGTCAACCTGATGACGCAAAATGCCCGGGTCCTTTACGAGCCCGGCGCGACCTCACCGGAGAAGTTGGTGGAAGCGATCCGCGAGGCCGGCTATGGCGCGGAAATTCCCGCGCCGGAGCATTCGGTTCTGGAGGAGCAGAATGCGCAGGACCGGGCCAGTGAACACGAGTTCCAGGTGCTGCGCCGGAAGGCCCTCTTCAGTCTGGCCGCCGGAACCATCGCCATGGTGGCCTCGATGCCGCTGATGGACGGCGGCGACCCGCTGCTACGCTGGTCCATGCACACGCTCGATCCGCTGCTAAGATCCTTGTTTCCATGGCTATACTCGTGGGATCCCGGTGTTCTGCGCTATCTGCTACTGGCGCTGACAGCCGCCGTCATGAGCTGGGCCGGGCGGCACTTCTACACAAAAGCCTGGTCTGCTCTGAGGGTCCGCTCCGCAGACATGAATACACTTATAGCACTGGGTACTGGTGCTGCTTTTCTCTTCTCTGCCTTTGCGACGATCGCCCCCGGTTTCTTCCTGGCCCGTGGCGTCGCCCCGGACGTCTATTTCGAAGCGGTCATCTTCATTATTGCCTTGGTGCTGGTGGGGAATACGCTGGAGGGTCGAGCAACCCGCCAGACTTCGGCTGCGCTGCGCAAACTGGCCGGTCTGCAGCCGAAGACGGTTCGCGTGGTGCGCGACGGGGTCGAGCAGGATCTGCCTCTGGAGCAGATCCGCCACGGCGATACCGTGGCCGCTCGTCCGGGTGAGCGCATCGCCGCCGACGGGGTGGTGCTTTCCGGTTCGAGCAGCGTGGATGAATCGATGCTTACCGGCGAGTCCATGCCTGTGGAGAAATCCACCGGTAGCCGCGTCATCGGAGGCACGCTAAACCAAAGCGGGGCTCTGCGCTACCAGGTGACCGCTCTAGGCCCGGAGAGTGTACTGGCGCAGGTGGTACGACTGCTGCGAGACGCGCAGGGTTCGCGGGCACCGATCCAGCGGCTGGCGGATCGCATCAGCGCTATTTTTGCGCCGACGGTGGTGCTGGCCGCTGTGCTGACCTTTGTCGCCTGGTGGCTGCTGGCTCCGGCAGGTTCGGTGTTTCCGGCGATAGCTGCCGCGGTGTCCGTGCTCATCATCGCCTGCCCTTGCGCTATGGGGCTTGCCGTACCGACGGCCGTCATGGTCGCCACCGGCCGCGGCGCTGATTACGGGATTCTGGTCAAGGGCGGCGAGGCCCTCCAGCGGATGGAGCACATCAATACTGTGGTGCTCGACAAAACCGGAACGGTCACCGAAGGA
>CAZMRK010000742.1:0-4283 GCA_964568355.1 uncultured Solibacteraceae bacterium
CTTTGCCACCGGCGAGGGCCAGACCCGGCCCCTGGGACTGAGTGGCGACCCGGCCGCGCCACCTTACCCCAAACCAGTGCTCCCGGTCTCCCTAAGCATTGGAAACCTCGACGCGGAAGTCCTCTACGCGGGCAGCGCCCCCGGCTTTGCCGGCCTGCTGCAAATCAACGCGCGCGTACCGAGCGGCTTTGTGCCCACCGGCAACCTCGGCGTCGTTCTGACCATCGGCGGCCACTCCAGCCAGGCGGGCGTGACGTTGGCGGTGAAATAGCCCTGCTATCCTGAGACGGATGCGCGCGATTGCTTTGAGCATCGCCGGATCGGACCCTAGCGGGGGAGCCGGCATCCAGGCGGACCTGAAGACCTTCCACCAGTTCGGAGTGTATGGGGAGGCCGTCATTACCCTGCTGACGGTGCAGAACACCGTCACGGTGGAGCGGGTGGAGTGTATGCCCGCCGAACTGGTGGCCGCCCAACTGGAAGCAGTGCTGGCGGATATTCCTCCCACGGCGGCCAAGACAGGCGCTTTGGGCGGCCGGGCGACCGTGGAAGCCATCGCCCGTGCCGCGGAGCACTTCCGCTTCCCGCTCGTTGTGGATCCGGTGATGATCAGCAAGCACGGCCGTCCGCTCATGGCCGAAGATGCGATCGCCGCCGTTCGCGATCTGCTGCTGCCCCGGGCCTGGCTGATCACTCCCAACCTGCCCGAGGCGGAAGTGCTCTCCGGCATCCGGATTCGGAGCCTGGACGAGATGCGCGCCGCGGCCGGCCGGCTGCGGGAATTGGGAGCACACGCGGCGCTGGTGAAGGGCGGGCATCTGGTAGGCCCCGCGACGGATATCCTCTTCGACGGTGAGGAGTGGTACGAGTTCCCTGCCCCGAGGATCGATACACCTCATACCCATGGCACCGGATGCACCTATTCGGCGGCCATCACCGCAGAACTGGCCAAAGGCGCGGAACTGGGGGCCGCGGTGGCCCGGGCCAAGCGGTTCCTTACAGAAGCGATCCGCACCAATCCGGGATTAGGACACGGCTCCGGTCCGGTAAACCACCACGCTGCCGTGCCCCCACCGGCCGGAAAAGGGGAAAAAGCATGAAGTTTCACGATCTGCTGCAGGCCGCCATCGATCGTTCGGAGATCCCGCTGCGTTTTGAGCCGGGGGCGGAGGAGTCTTTGAAAAAACCGCTGCGAGAACTGCTGCGGGCCTGGCTGGAGGCTCACGAACCGGCCGATCCTCGCTCAGACTTCGACTATGGACAAAAAGCCCTGATCGAGCAACTGGTGGCAGAGGTTACCGGCGAGCGGGACCTGCCGGAGTAACCCGTGGGGTTCATGCGAACAGCCCAGCGAATTCTCGAGCGGACACGATCCGCGCACCGTGGTGGCGGCCCAAAGTAAGCAGCCCGCTCTTGTCGCCCGCCACGAGGTAATCCGCCTTGCCCGCTTCGGAGAGTGCCAACACAAAATCGTCCGTAGGATCGGGTGAGCGTTCAACGCGCGGCAACGGCCCGATGATCTCGGCCAAATCTTTCAATTGATTAACCAGACGGCCGGCCCTATGGGGTTTGATGCGTTCGGCGACCGCCGGCTTGCGCAGAGTGGCGCGCAGTTCATCGAGCTGCTCTGCGCAGGTCAGGAGCGTGAAGTACCCTTCCTGCCAGACGCGATAAATCGCGGCGGGGTGGCCTGTTTGCATGATGAGAGCGGATACCAGAATGTTGGTATCCAGCACTACCCGCATCAGGCTTTGTCAGCCTTTCGTTTGGCACGGCGTTCCGCTCGGACTTCCCGCACTGCGTTGTCGACCAGAGCTTGCAGTTCGTCCGGGTCGGTATTGGCGTTGCGCTCCTTGATGTCCTGAATGGTCCGGTGAAACACATGCCAGCGGACTGCCTCCTCGATAAATTTCGAGAGGTCGCCCTTCTTCATGCCTTGAGCACCCAGAAAAGTACGCAAAGTGAGGTCGGTTTCCTTGGAGACTTTGATGTTCCAGCGGACTGCATCTGCCATATAGCACCTATACACTCAGGTAGATAAACACGTATACACCTATTATGGCGTGAGCGGCCGTGTTTACCAACCTTTACCATCCCCCGATACCCCTCCTGCGTATATAAAGGTGGAGGCAAGAGAGAATGAGACACTCACTGGGAAACAAGCTCCTGATCATGGCTGCGGTCGTTGGTTTGGGCGTGGCCGGCGCGACCACGAATCCCGGGCCCTCAATCAGCGACGCGGAGATCGCCAGGAAACTCGTCCACGAGATCCGCATGTACCCGCGGTACACGATTTTTGACGATATTCAGGTGAAGGTCACCAACGGCAAGGTTGATCTTCTGGGCGCCGTCAGCCAGCCGTTCAAGAAGGATGATATGGGCCGGATTGCCCAGCGGGTGGAAGGCGTCACGGGAGTGAGCAACGAACTGAAGGTGCTGCCGCTCTCCAATTTCGACAACCGGCTGAGGCTGCAGGTGGCGCAGGCCATCTATCGCGACCCCGTGCTATCCCGCTATGGCTGGGGAGCGCTGCCGTCGATCCACATCATCGTCGATAACGGGCATGTGACCCTCGAAGGCGAAGTGAATAGCGAAATGGACCGGAATCTGGCGGCCATCCGGGCCAACGCCGCGGGAATGAGTTTCGGCCAGGTCACCAACAACCTGAAGATCAGCCGTTCTTAAGTAGTGGAGGCGCGCGGGCAGGAATCTCGCTCCTGCCCGCCTTGGTATTCTGTAATTCGTATGACCAAAGTGCAGATGCGGTTCAGCCTGCAAAAACCTCTGGATGAGCAGGACTTCGAGCGACTGGAGCGCGTTCACTCCAAGTACGGAATCCTCAAGATCCAACTGGATCCGTCGCTTAGCGGACTCTCGGTAGAGTACGATGCCACACGCTTGCGCCCTACCGAGGTAGAGGCGGCCCTGGCGTGCCAGGGCATCCCGATCCAGCCAGTCAGTTAGCCCCAAAAAATAAACCGGCGGATATCGTTTCCGAATCGCTTCAGATCCGAATCCGCCGGTTGCGCCACTTCAACTGCCTTTCCAGAGAGCACGATCCTTGCCAGTCGCTAAACCCGCGCCACATGCGTCCATCAGCGGCGGAAGCTCTGGCCTTTTTACACACTCATGACAATTCGGGAATAACGGATTTACACTCTCTGGCGTTCCCTACGCTCCCAACCCGGCTTAAATAGCGGCAAATAGTTCTCCTGCCGGTAGGGATGTTTCAGAATTTCTTCGATATTCAAATCCACCCCCAGTCCTGGCCGCTCCGGCACCGCGATATAGCCGTCCACCACGTGAACTCCATTGGTCACGATCTCGCGCTCCCAGGGTTCATTGAATTCGTCGAAGATCTCGTGGATGAGAAAGTTCGGAAGAGAGGCGTTGAGCTGGACACAGGCGGCCGAGCAGATCGGACCTTGCGCGCTGTGGGGCGCGATCATTCCGAAATGAGCGTCCACCATGTCCGCAATCTTACGTGCGGCAAAAATGCCGCCGACATTCAGAGGCTCCGGCTGAATGATATTGACGGCTTCACATTTCATCAGCTCGGCAAACTGCTGCTTGGTGGAGAGGCTTTCGCCGGTGGCGATGGGGACAGGGCTGCGGCGCGCCACCTCCGCCATGGCCGCGATGTTGGTGTGCGCCACCGGCTCCTCAAACCACATTGGCCGGAAGGGGTGTATGGCCTCGGCGAATTCGATCGCGGTGGCCTGGTTGAAACGGCAATGTCCCTCGATGAGCAGGTCCACCGAAGAGCCCACCGCGTCGCGCACGGCGCGAATAATATCCACGGAGAGATCGAACTCGTAGCGCGGCAGCACGCGCCAGGTATTGCCGAAGGGATCGAACTTCAGGGCGGTGTAGCCGCGCCGGGCTACCTGCGCGGCTTTTTCAGCGAAGCTTTCCGGCGTACGCGGACCCCTGTACCAGCCGTTCGCATAGGCCCGCAATTTCTCGTGGCACCGGCCGCCCCACAGGTTATAGACCGGCTGGTTGCAGGCTTTGCCGATGATGTCCCAAAGAGCGATCTCGATGGCCGCTACCGCACACATATGAATCTGCGCGCCTTCGGAATAGACATCGCGCACCAGGCGCTGGGTGATGATCTCCACCTGAAACGGGTCCATGCCCAAAATCAGCGGAGTGAGTTCATGAATCGCGGTCTCCACAGTCCGGCCGAAGTAGTTGAGCGTGCCTTCGCCCACTCCGTAAATACCTTCGTCCGTAGAGACCTTGGCGAATACCCAGTTCTTCCAGGGATTGCCGGCGATGTA
>CAZMRK010000743.1:0-4543 GCA_964568355.1 uncultured Solibacteraceae bacterium
CGTTGGGCCGTTCCAGCTCCCGATTGGTCAGGCGGGTGATCTTACCGGGCGCGTCGATCCGGTAGACCGCTTCAACCCGCATCTCCATATCGTCGCGCTTGCCATAGCGCGGATCGGTGAAATAGATGCGGCCCTTCGAATCCACCGTCAGATCGTTGGGCGAGTTGAAGCGATGCCCTTCGTAGCGCTCCGCGAGCACAGTGACCTTGCCATCGGCCTCGATGCGGATCACGCGGCGGCCGGTGGCCTCGCACACCAGCAGGCGGCCCTGAGCATCGAACAGCAATCCGTTGGGACCGCCGCCGGCGCGAAAGACTTCCGTCTTGCCGGAGGCATTTCGCCGCAGTATTCCTTCATGGCCCGTGAAATAGAGATAGCCATCGGGATGCCAGGCAGGTCCTTCATCCGCCCCAACCGATCCGAGATTGACGGGCTTGGCTCCGGGAGGCAGCGGCGCCTCCGCGGCAGCCAGCCCGCCGGCAAGAACCACCAGCAACGGGAGAATGCGCATACTTTGCAAGTCTATGACAAAGCCTTGCGAATCGCAGATTCCAGCCGCGCCAGGCCACCCTCCACATCGGCGCCCAGATGGATGCGCAGCGCGCGCCGGCCCCGTTCGGTGAGCACCTGCAAATCGCCGAGCGCCTGCGCCGCCTTGACCACGCCGAAGCTGTAGCGCTGGCCGGGAACAGGCAGGTCCGCCGCTTCATCACAGGTGAGTTGCAGGAACACGCCGCTATTGGGACCGCCCTTATAGGCCTGCCCGGTGGAGTGCAGGAAACGCGGCCCAAAGCCGACGCAGGTGGCCACACGCTTGGTATTGCGCACCGCCACGCGAATCGCTTGCAGACGCGCCTCATGCGCGGCGTTGCGCTCCAGATACGCCAGGACCGCGAAATAGTCCCCCGGCCGGATCCGGCTGAGATGCTTGCGCAGAATCTCCACCAGGGCGGGATCGCTTTCGAGCACCGGATCGCCGGACTTCAGCTTGCCGGTCTTTTCGTACTCGGAGGTCAATTCGCGCGTGGCGATCTTGCTGGCTTCCACGTCGGGCTGGTCGAAAGGATTGATGCCCAGAATCGAACCCGCCACCGCCGTGGCCACCTCCCAGCGGAAGTATTCCTGGCCGATGTCATGGATATCCGCGAGGGTGATGCGCACCACCGGATGCCCCGCCTGCTCGATTGCCGCAATCGCGGATTCCTGCGATGCATCAACCGCTCCGCGCAGGCTCAGGTACACAAACACGCGGTCCTGTCCATAAATCGCGGGAGGTCCCAGCGGTTCGCGATCCACCGGGATCAGCCCTTTGCCGTTCTTGCCGGTGGATTCGGCAAGCAACTGTTCCAGCCACGCGCCGAAGGTCTCGATTCCAGGCGACGCAAGGATGGTGACCTTATCGCGGCCGGCATTGCCCAGCGTGCCCAACAGCGCGCCCAGGATCAATCCGGGGTTCTCTTCCTCCGGCACGCAGGAGGCGCAGGACTGGGCCATTTGCTCCGCGCCGTCGAGCACGCGCTTCACGTCGATTCCCGCGATGGCCGAAGGCGCCATACCGAAGTCGGAGAGCGCGGAATAGCGCCCGCCGATCGAAGGCAGTCCGAAGTAAATGTGCCGGAAGTGAGCCTCCTCGGCCTCCTTCTGCAGCTTGGAACCCGGATCGGTAACCGCGATGAAACGATCGCCCGTGTTATCGGCATCGAAGTGCTGCACGCGGTCGAAGAAATACCTCATGAGGATATTGGGCTCGAGCGTTGTGCCGGATTTGCTCGAAACAATGAACAGCGTATCGCCCAGGTCGAGCTTGCTTTCGATAGTGCGGATCTGCGACGGATCGGTCGAATCGAGCACGTGCAGGCGCGGGAAATTCGGACGCGTCCCGAAGGTCGTGGCCATCACTTCCGGGGCCAGGCTCGAACCGCCCATACCCAGCAGCAGTACGTCCGAAAAGTCGGTGTCGTGCGCTTCCTGGGCCAGGTCGGTGAGATGATGCAGGTGGGCCAACTGGTCCTGGACGATGGTCAGCCAGCCGAGCCATTTGCCCTCGTCTTTGCCGGTCCACACCGAAGCGTCGCGAGCCCACAACTTCGCGATCTTCTTGCCGTCCTTCCACTCGGCGATCACCTTTTCCAGCACCGTTCCTGCCTCAGCCGAGATCTTCCAGGTAAGCGCGCGGCTGTCCACCTGCGGCCGGCACTTACGCTCCAGCGCGGCCAACAGTTTCTCAAACGCATCGACGAAGAGCTGGACGCCCTCCTCCACCAAGCGATCGGTCACCTGCGTAATCGAGATGCCGGCAGCCTCCAGATTGCGGAAGGCGGCCTGCGCGGCCTCGACGTTTTCTTCCAGGCTGGCGCGCGGCTTGCCGTGATCGCGAAACGCTTCGAGCGTCGCGAGCGGCATGGTGTTGACCGTATCCGGGCCGATCAACTCTTCCACGTAGATCACGTCGCGATACTTGGGATTCTTGGTGCTGGTGCTGGCCCACAACAGGCGCTGCGGCCGGGCGCCGGCGGCGGCCAGGCGCTTCCAGCGGTCGCCGGAGAAGAGCCGCTTGTAGCTCTGGTACGCGACCTTCGCTCCGGCGATGGCAATCTTTCCCTGGAGCGCTTCGAGCGCCTGGCGCTCAGCGGCATCTTTGGCGGATTGCAGGCGCCCGGCGAGCAGGGCATCCACGGCGGAATCGATCCGGCTGATGAAGAAACTGGCGACACTCGCCACTTTCGAAAGATCGCCGCCCGCCGCTTGTAACTTCTCCAGGCCGGCAATATAGGCCTCGGCCACGCGCTCGTACGCCGTGACGGAAAACAGCAGCGTGACATTAATATTGATGCCTTCGCCGATCAGCGTCTGGATGGCGGGAATTCCCTCGGGAGTCGCGGGAACTTTGACCATCAGATTTTGACGGGCCACCGCCTTCCAGAGGCGGCGTGCCTCGGCGAGCGTGCCTTGCGTGTCCCGCGCCAGCAGCGGCGAGACCTCCAGGCTCACGAAGCCGTCGGCGCCGCCGCTCGTTTCATAGACCGGACGCAGCACATCGGCCGCATCCTGGATATCGCGAATGGCCAGGTGCTCATAGATCCCCTTGGCGTCCAGCTCCGGCCGGGCTTCGAGCTGTCTCAACTCATTGGCATAATCGTTGCTGCCGCTGATGGCTTTCTCGAAAATCGAAGGATTCGAAGTAACGCCGCGCAAACCATTCTGGTCCACGTGGCGCCACAGTTCGCCGCTCAGAAGCAGGCTTCGCCGGATGTAATCCAGCCAGACCGACTGGCCGTATGAATGAAGTTCCTGTAACGCGTTCATGCGTATTTCTCCTCCAGATTTCGGGCATCCGCTTTCGCTCGGGAAGGCGGTCAGGAGAAGTCGAGATCGACTTCGTCGATGAAACACCAGCCCCAGTCTTCGCCGGGCTCGATCGATCGCATAACGGGATGCCTGGTGCTATGAAAATGCTTGGTGGCGTGACGATTCGGAGAAGAGTCGCAGCAGCCCACGTGGCCGCACTCCAGGCACATGCGCAGGTGCACCCACCGGCTGCCGCTCTGGAGGCACTCTTCGCAGCCGTGGGTCTTGGGCGAGACTTCGTGAATGTGGTCGAGATGCGTACAGCGCTTCACGCGTATTCTCCTTTCGGCTCGGGCGCAGGCAGGCGCACCTGAAAACGCGTGTCGCCCGGCTGGGACTCAAAACTCACGGTACCGCGGTGCGTACTGATGATGCGATACACCGTGTCGAGCCCCAACCCCATACCTTCGCCCACCGGCTTGGTCGTGAAAAACGGCTCGAACATGCGGCGCTGCAATTCCGGCGGAATCCCCGGACCGTTGTCGCCGATTTCCACCAGAGCCCAGCCGGGCTCGCGGACCGTCCGAATCCGCAGAATACCGTTACCGTTCATGGCCTGCACGGCGTTATCGATCAGGTTGGTCCAGACCTGATTCAGCTCGCCGGGACGGGCGCAGATCTTAGGCAGAGTCCGATCGAACTCGCGAATGACCTGGACGCCGTTCTTGAGGCGATGGCGCAGCATGGTGAGTGTGCTTTCCAGGCCCTGGTGCAGATCGGTCTCCTGCTCCGAGGACTGATCCATATGCGAGTACTCCTTAATGGAGCGCACCAGTTCGGAGATCCGTCCGGTGCTGTGTTCGATCTCGCTGATCAGGCGATTGACCTGGAATGTGGTGGAGATGCGCACCAGAACCGGGCCCAGGATCTCGACCGGAAATTTGCCGGCCAGACGGTCGAGCTTGGCCACCGACAGCCCCTCTTCGGCAAGATCGCCGGCCAGGCCCGGCGCATGCTCCACCCCGCGGCTTTCCATCCACTGGGAGATCTCGTCTTCGCGGTCGCTGCGTTCGAGTGAGTCGGCCGGCGGCTGGTGCTCGTAGCAATCGGCGTGATCTTGTTCCAAGCCGGCCAGGAAGGCGCGCTGTTCGTTCGAAAACGGATAGGCGTCCAGTTGGCGATTTGCCGCCCGAAGCCGCTGAAAGGTTTCGCGCAGTCCGTCAGCGCTGCGCCGCGCCGCCGAGGCGGGATTATT
>CAZMRK010000744.1:0-2574 GCA_964568355.1 uncultured Solibacteraceae bacterium
GTGGAACCGGGCGCTGAACAGGATCGCATAGTCGGTCTGTTCGCGGAGCCGCAGGACCCTCTCCCGCAGGCCGCGAACCCGGCCTGGATCGGTGGGATCGGGCCAGGGATAGGCGGCGATCGTCTGGGCTGTAATCCTGCCGCCCAGAGGACTGGAAGTCTGATCGTAGTAAGGGCATCCGGCCGGCTGGTGCCGTTCGACTCCCCATTCGTCGATGTAGCCATCCGGCGGCAGTTCGCGCTCGGTATTGCGGTCCGGCGCCCCGTGCGCGACGGCGCGGACATCCACGTCCAGGTAGTCCATCACCCGCTCGTCCATATCCACCAGTTGCTGCATGCGATCGGTGAGCGGGCCGGGCTTGCCGAAGCCCAGGTACCGGCAGAGATTCTCGTAAGCGGGTTTCACCATGCCGGTGAAACGGGCGCTGCCCAGGTCCAGGGGCACACGATCGGGCTCGCGATGATTGAGAGCCGCCAGAACACGTTCGCGGTGGGTCACGGATATCCACCTCCGGAACTATTGTAGAGGCTTAGAGGCGCGAGCGGTAGGCGGCGGTCGCCGCGGCCACCGAGGACCGGCGCCCGCTGAACGCCAGAGCCAGGATGAGCAGGCCCAGCATCGTATCTTCGGCCGAAGGCGAAAGCCGCGCCTGGGCCGCGAGCTTGGATGCCACACGGTCGCGCAGAAAATCCAGGTGGCGGGCCAGGCCGCCCGAAAAGACCAGCGTCGACCAGCTCTCCCGCGGAGCCAGCCGCTCCGCGCAGAGCTGATAGTTGGCAGCCATGGATTCGAAGGCCGCCCGGAAAACATGCCCGATCGTCATATTGCTTTCGTGCAGATTCTCCAGTGACCCGTGGTCCCCGCACGGGCCGGGGTAGAACGCGATATGGGCCCGCAGATCCGTTTCCGGCACGCCCGCCACGGCTTCCTGGATATAGGGCCACGGATCCTCGCGGCGCGTTTCGGCCAGTTCGCTCAGCAGGCCGATCAGGGCATTGAGCGCCCGGCCGCCGGGGATGTGGGTGATGGTCTTCAAAAAGCGGCCGTCGAAATAGGGGCGCGTGGTGTAGTTGCCGAACTCGAGCACCGGGCTGATCATGGCCGCCTGGGAGCCGGTCGCCAGGTTTAGCGACAGCTCGCTCTGGGCCAGCAGCGAGCCGGCCAGCGCGCACTGCTGGTCGCCGACCGCCGCATAGCACGGCAGCGAACGCCAGCGCCCCGCCACGCTTCCAGAAGGACGAATCTCCGGCCATCTCAGCCCGTCCAGCCCCAGCGCGCGCAGCACGTCCTGGTGCCAGCCCAGCATCTCCAGGTTGACGGCTCCGCACGCCGCCGCCTCGGTTGGATCGAAGACCGGCAAGGCCCGGCAAAGGCGCGCGGCCACGAATTCTCCGAGCGAGACCGGGAAAACCTCGCCCTGCGGCAGCAGGCCCTGCTCGCGGAACCAGAACAGCATCGCCAGCGGCACGCTGGCGCGAAACTCGCGGCCCAGTTGCCGGCGCTGGTCGAGAGTCACCCGGCGCTCCACCTCTTCAAAGCAGGCTCCCGACGCGCGCTGGTCGGCCCAGGAGAGATAGTTCGAAAGCGGCTCGCCCTCCCGCGTCACCAATACCAGGCCGTGCATCTGCGTGCAGAGCAGCAGTCCTTCGCAATCTGGAGCGTGGGTCCACAAACGGTCGAGCAGGGCCTCCACGCGCTCCAGAATCAGCTTGGGATCCGCTTCGCGATAGAGCGGCGGGAGATCGGGAAGCAGATCGGGGAACGGCTCGCGCTCGACGTGACGGATCGCCAGGGCGTCCACATCCAGAACGGCGCCCTTCAGAAATGAGGTGCCAAGATCAATGCCGATATAGGACACGGTGGTATAGGAAAAGGCCGGTCAGCCAACTCCACAGTGTAGGTTATCATCAGGGACATGCGCATACTGCCGCTCGTGCTGCTGGCGCTGGTTTGCTGCGCCTGCGCCGGTCCCGATTCGCTCGCGGACAAAGTTCGCGCCCGAATCAGCCGCTTTCAGGGGACCGTGTCGCTCTATGCCAAGAACCTCGACACAGGCGCCAGCATCGGAATTCGCGAATCGGAGTCGGTCCGCACGGCCAGCACCATCAAGCTGCCCATCATGACCGCCGTCTTCGACGCGGTGGCTCGCGGCGAGGCGAAATGGGATGAGCCGCTCACCGTGACTGCCGCGGAAAAGGTGACCGGATCGGGCATTTTGGGCACGGAGATCTCCGACGGCGTGAAGCTGCCGCTCCGCGACGTGGTCCACCTGATGATCGTGCTCAGCGATAACACGGCGACCAATCTGGTGCTGGAGCGGTTCACCGCCGACGCCGTGAATGCCTACCTCGATCGCATCGGCATCCGCACCACGCGCTCGCTGCGCAAAGTCCGCGGCGATGGGAACGTCCTCAAGGCTCCCACCGGATGGTCCGCTGCCGGCCGCCTGCCGCAGAACGAAAAATACGGGCTCGGCGTCTCGACTCCGCACGATATGGTGACAATCCTGGAGCGGCTCGAAAATGGGCAGATCGTGAATCCGGACGCCTCGCGCGAGATGCTGGAGATCCTAAA
>CAZMRK010000745.1:0-3290 GCA_964568355.1 uncultured Solibacteraceae bacterium
GAAGCCATCGCGCGCGCCATCGACCGTGGTCTCTCCGAGCAATACGACCACTCCGGAGATCGGCGCACCTACGTGGAAAAATATCTCTATCCGTTTCTTTATCTCCGTCACGAGGAACTGCGCCGCCGCAATATCGATCCCCGCCAGGCGCGCCTGGTCGCCGCGCGCGCCGCGCTTCAGGTTCCCGGAGTGGCCGGCTACTACACCGCCGATGACGATAGCTCCCAGCGCGGCGACTGGCTGTCCCGCTTCCGCAACAGCTTTCATGCGGTTCGCTCGGGCGACGTGATGCTTTCTTATTTCCCGGAGTTCGTCGAAGATTTTGGGGCCGGCCGGGGGGTCTCCTACGGCTCGCTGTACAATTACGATGCCCGCGTCCCCCTGTTCCTCTATGGCCCGCCATTTCGCGCCGCAACCTTCGACCACAGCGTGCAGGCCGTAGACCTGGTCCCAACCCTGGCACGTTGCTGCCGCCTGGCCGAGCCCTCATCGTCCACCGGGAGGGTTCTGGTCGAAGCCTTGCTCGAGGAGACCGGCCGCGGCAAATGAGCGCCCCTGATCCGCGCCTGACTACCTCCCTCTGCGGCATCCCGTTGCGCAATCCCGTGCTGGCCGCTTCCGGCACTTTCGGCTATGGCCTGGAGTTCGAAAAGCTGGTGGATCTGGAGGCGCTGGGCGGCTTCGTGGTCAAAGGGCTTTCGCGCGAACCGATGGACGGCAATCCGCCGCCCCGCCTTTGGGAAGCCTGGGGCGGCATGATCAACTCCATCGGCCTGCAAAACATCGGCGTGCGCGCCTTCGTGAGCGACCGCCTGCCGCGCCTGGCGAAGCTGCGCACCGCCGTCTTCGCCAACGTCTTCGGCTATGAGACGGAGGACTACGTGGAAGTGGTGCGCGTGCTCGAAGGCGCGGCCGGCCTGGCAGGCTATGAGCTGAACGTCTCCTGCCCCAATACCCGCCACGGCGGCATCTTTTTTTCGAGCGATCCGGCGCTGCTTTCCGAAGTGGTGACGGCCGTGAAGCGCGTGGCCCGGCGACCGGTGATCGTGAAGCTGTCTCCCAACGTCTCTCAGATCGAACCGCTGGCGCAAGCCGCCGAACAAAGCGGCGCCGATGCGATCTCCCTGGTCAATACCTTCGTCTCCCTGGCCATTGACGCACGCACCCGGCGGCCCCGAATCGCGGCGGGCTTTGGAGGATTATCCGGGCCGGCCATCAAGCCGATCGCGCTGCGCCTGGTTTATCAGGCCGCCAAGGCCGTGCGCATACCCGTCGTAGGCTTGGGAGGCATCGCCGACGGCGAGGATGCCGCGGAATTCCTCATTGCCGGCGCCGGCGCCGTTCAGGTCGGTACCGCTACGTTCTGGGATCCCGCCGCGCCGCTACGCATCGCCCGCGAACTCGGCGCCTTCCTGCGCGCCGAGCGCATCGCCAACGTACGCGATCTGGTAGGGACGCTGGAGTGGCCGGTCAAGAAAATCTGAAGCCGTCTATTGGTGCGCCGAATACTGCTCCTGGGGCGGGTTCAATTTCACTTCGACGGTTTTCTCTTCCTCCGCCACGTCGAAGGTCTGTCCAAACGTCTGATAGCCCTTTGCAATCACCTGCACCAGAATCTTGCCCTGGGGAATTGACGGGATTTTTGCCAATCCTTCCTGATTGGTGCGGAGTTCGTAGGTGGTCCGGATCTTTTTGCCGAGTTTGATGTAAGAGCGGCCCTCCACGAAGCGCACGATTACGCCTGCCCGATCCACCGGCTTGCCCCCCGTGGTTTTCACCTCGACGGTCAATTTGGTCATGGGTGGATCCGCCCAAACGCACAAAGCGCCGACCAGCAATGCAGGAATCAGCAACAAACGCTTCCGCATAATCCGATTATGCCAGATGCTCATGCCAGATCGGGGAGCAGGAACTTTCCCGGGCGTCCCGCGGCCGCAGCAACCGCCTCCGCGGCCAGATAGCCGGACCGCACGGCGCCCTCCATGGTGGCCGGCCATCCGGACCGGGTCCAGTCCCCGGCGAGAAACACGTTGGTCCAGGCAGTAGCCGGCCCGGGCCGCTGCGCTTCGGTTCCCGGAGCGGCGGAAAATGTGGCACGCATCTCTTTGATCACGTGTGCCTTCTCCAGCTTTGCCCCGCGCACGCGGGGGAAGAACTCGCGCAGCTCCCCTACCGCGATCTCGATCACTTCCGACCGGCTCAGTTGTGCCAGGTCGCGCGAGGCGCTGACTACCAATTGGAGGTACCGCCCCTCGGACTTGTTGAACATCCACTGGATCGTCCGGTCGAGCAGCGTGGCATGCGGCAGGTCGGTTACCACCTGGTCAAACCACAGATGAATTCCGGTAATCGGGGAATGTTCGAAACGGGGAGCGGGCAGCCCCAGTGCTTCCAGCCGCTCAAACGGCAGCGCGCACACGTAGTAGTCGGCCGTGTAGCGCTCGCCGCCGGCGGTCACACCTTCCCCGTCCACCCGTTCCACCGGGCGGCGAAGATGGATGCTCACATTGCCCATCTTCTGCCAGGCTTCGGCACGGTACAACTCGCCCAGCGGAATCGAAGGTACGCCCATCTCGTAGGAATCCGCCTTGGCTAGAAACCCCAGCCAGAACACCTGGAAGCCATGCCGCGCCGCCATACGGTCCAGGTCTTCGTTCACCGCGCTTACCAGTACCTGCCGCCAGAAGCGTTCGATGGCGCGCGGGGTCTGCCGCTTCTGCAAAAGCCAGTCCAGCATGCTGATCTGGTCCAGATCTTTGCGCCGGCCCCACTCGTGCCGCAGAGCCATCATGCCGCGGCCGATCGCCATCTTGTCGGCCATCCCCAGGCAGTGCATCCGCAGAAACGTTTCGGTGAAGTGCAGAGGAGCCGGCAGCGAACCGCGGCGCAGGACCGAAATCCGTCCGCCCGGCTCGATGAAATAAAATTCGCGAAAAAACCGGATCCGGTCCTCCACGCCCAGCCGGCGATAAAAGTCCAGCAGGTTGACGCAGCAGCGCAGCAGTACGTGCTGGCAGTTATCGATCAACTCGGATCCATCTTCAGCCGGCGAAACCGGAAACGAAGTAGCCCGCCCGCCCAGGAACGGACGTGCTTCGAGCACCCGCACGGAAAATCCGGCTCCCGCCAGAGCCGCGGCCGAAGCCAGCCCAGCCAAGCCTCCGCCCAACACAATCACCTCAGCCATTGGTTTCCCACCAAGACACCATAAATCCGTTAAGATGCCAGGCCTTGTGGGGCGGGGGTGAGCCGGGAAATTTTGGGCCCGGTGTCAACGGGGCCCCCGCTGT
>CAZMRK010000746.1:0-2643 GCA_964568355.1 uncultured Solibacteraceae bacterium
TGCCGGGCCACCCAGTTACCGCGCTTCACCGGGCTGGTCCGCAACCCCGGCGAGTTCCGCGTCAGGAAGACCGCCATGGGCAGCACTCCGCCTCTGCCGTAGGGCCGGGCGTCGTCCACCCGCACCCACTCGCCCGGTTTAATCTTCACCTGGGTTGTGCCGTAGTGCTTGGCCAGCACGCGGTTGACGAAGGTATACGTGCCGTAAAGCAGATCCAGCATGGAGCGGTCGTTGCGAATGACATCGTCCAGAAAGCGGATCGGCTCCTGAAACATCGCTTCCCGCAGATCATTGGTGAAATCCGGAAAACGGCCGCGGTCGACGCCGTTGTGATCCTCGAACCGGCGGAAGCCCAGCCAATTGCCGCCGAACTCGGTAGCCAGGGCCAGCGACCGCCGGTCCTGCAACATCCGCCGGGCCTCCTCGATCATGACCTGGCGTTCATGCAAATCGCCAGCGGCCGCGTGCGCCATCAGTTTCTCGTCGGGCAGGCTGGTCCACAAAAAGTAGCTCAGCCGGCTGGCCAGCGCGTAATCGGAAAGCGGACGCGTCTTCTCGCCGGATGGAATCTTCATCGAATCCGTCCGCACCGGCGCACGGCCTTTGCGCCGCGAGATCATACCCGGCCGTTGGGGGGCCGTGCTGGGATCCATCAGGTCCATGCGATAGCAGAAGTCGGGTGACATCAGCACCAGGACGATCGTGTCCCGCATGGCATCCTCGTGGCTCAAGGCGTTCTTCTCGCGCAGCGTATGGTAGTAGCCCAGCAGACCGTCCCGATCCTTTTGCGTCAGCGGGCGGCGGTAGGCGCGTTCGGCAAACTTGAGCAAGGCGTCCAGGTGCGATGGCTCCGCATCCAGCCGGGCGCGCTCTACGGTGCGAATCGTGGCGTTCACGCGAGCGAAGTGCTCTTGAATGGCTTCCTTAGCCAGTTTATCGCCGCCCGATTGAGCCTTGGCCAGATAAACATCGCGCAGATGGAAGATGGTCTTTTCCGAAGTGATCTCCGCATCAGAGGGCCGGAAGCTGCCGGATTCCCGCCCGCGCCCTTCCACTTCACCGCTCTGGTTGAAGTAGAACTGCACATAGGTTCGCGTCGTGACATCGGCGATCGTGTCGAACTCCAACCATAGCCGGTCCAGCTCTTTTTGCCCGGATTCGTCGAGGATCAGCTCCATCAAGGGCGTATCATCACGGAAATAGCCCATCACGTTGTGAAAGCCCGCGCTCAGCAGGCGGCCCTTGTCTTCCGAATCGTCGGGATAGAATCGCCCCCGCTCGCGGATGTAGAACGCGTCCGGAAAGACGGAGCTGAACCGCGCAAAGGCGGCCTCGTAGCGCGCGCGCTGGCCGGCCGGCACGAACAGGTCGGGATCGCCGAACCGTGCCCGGACAGCAAGCGCCGCATTGCGCAGCGCCACCTCGTCCTCATTGGGCACGCCGCCGCTGCGGGGCATCGCCGGCAGCGTCATCGGCGGTTCGCCTTCCACCTGCAGCGCCGCGCGATCAAAATCCCTCCGGTTGGCGGCAAAGGCTCGCAGCTTCCAGTTCATCAGCGGCTGTGAAGTGCCGGAAAGGCCCCGCACTTTAGGGCTGCGGAACTGTCGCGCGGTGAGCTTGCGGATCTTCACCACGTAGTTGCGCATCTTGACGCAGCCTTCGCGGACCAATTCCGGCTGCTGGGCCTCCGGCCCTGGCAGCATGCGCCACATGGCCCGCAGCTCGGCCATCGGGCCCACTTCGTCGCCGCCGCCCTCCAGAATCTCCCAAACCAGGGGCAGGTATTTAGGGCTGATCTTCGCCTGCCGCGCGACGTCGGCCAGCGTGGCGTTCTCCTGGCTTAGTTCCTTCCGGTGCCGGAATCGCCAGGCCGCTTGGAAGTAGTCGGCATAATCGGTCGGCTGCCGGTCATAGAAATCGACGATGCGCTGGATAGTGTATTTCTCGCGGTCCGATTCCGCCAGCATCGGATACGGCGCAAAATCGAAGCCCGCGGGTTTGAGCACCAGGTGGCTCGAGACCTCGCGCGCCGCTTGCAGATATTTGTTCAAGAGCGAAGGCGACATCACCAGCGATTCGCTCGAATTTTCAAACCCCGCGGGATTCGCCGGGTCCACCGGAAACTCGCGCGCCGGCCGCATATCCACGCCGGTCAGATCGCGGATGGAGTAGTTGTATTCGGCATTGCTCAGCCGCCGGGGCGGCACCGCGCCCGGATCGCCTGCGTTCTTGCGGGCTGCGGCCGAACGCATGGCCGCGATCCATTCGACTACCTGTTGCCGCTCGCCCCCGGAAGGCTGCTTCATGCCCTTTGGCGGCATGATCATGGAGGACAATTTTTCACCCACCAGCCCCCAGTGGGCGGCATCGCGCGTCACGTCCGTTGCCGAGACGTAGCGGCGGAAATCCAGTTGTGCCGCCGGATGCGCGCCGCCGTGACAGGTCACGCAATACGAATTCAGGAACGGCCGTACGCTCTGCGTAAACTGCCGCTCCACATCAGCATCCGCCGCGCCGAACGCGCGCGAGGACAAGCTCATCCCCATCACCGCCGCGGCAATCAGCCAGGCGGAACGCCATAATGGCAGGAACAGTCTGGCCCGGCGGGTCCCTCGGTGCATGTTCGGATTATGCCATGTCGCA
>CAZMRK010000747.1:0-5707 GCA_964568355.1 uncultured Solibacteraceae bacterium
ACAGCAGCAACGGCGTTTTCGTGGGCGACCAGCGTGTCGGCTCGGCGGTCGTCGAACGGGCGCTCACCATCCGCCTGGGTGTCCGCGGTCCGGCGGTGTCGTTCGAGGTCGAGCAGCCCACGCCCCCTCCGCCCCCGCCTGCGCCGACAGCCCCCGGCTCGGAAACCATGGTGGCCCGCTACGTGGACCATTATTTCGGCAAGCCCGACGCAGAAGAGACCGCCGGCGAGCACACCCGCATGGTTCGGCAGGCCTTCGCGCGCGTGCAGACCAAACAGAAGCGAAGGTACGGCGGAATCATCATCGGCCTGGCAGTTGCCGTGCTGGCGGCCGGCCTCTACGCGTTTTACGAGCACCGCCAGTCCAGCAAGCAAAAGGCCCTGGCCCAGGACCTGTTCTACTCCATGAAGTCGCTGGACCTGGATATCGCCAACCTGGAAAAGCTGGTGGCCGATTCGGGCAACCAGCGCGGCATGGCGCAGGTGCAAAGCTACCAGAGCCGCCGCCGCGAGATGGAGCGCAGCTACGACCGGTTCCTGGCCTCGCTGCATGTCTACGATCCCAAGATGACGCCCCAGGACCGCCTGGTCCTGCGGGTGTCCCGCATCTTCGGAGAGTGCGAGCTGGCCATGCCGCCGGCCTTCCTGACCGAGATCAATCAGTACATTGGCCGGTGGAAGTCCTCCGCCCGGCTGGCCAATGCCCTCCGCAAGGCGCGGGAGAACGGCTATACGCGCATGATCTCGCAGGAGCTGCTGGCCCAGGGCCTGCCGCCGCAGTTCTTCTACCTGGCGCTGCAAGAGAGCGACTTCGATCCTTACATCAGCGGCCCCATGACGCGCAAAGGCATCGCCAAGGGCATGTGGCAGTTCATCCCGGAGACCGCGGCGAAATACGGCCTGCACATCGGACCGCTGGTCGACCTCCGGCGGCCCGACCCCGGCGACGACCGCCACCACTACGACCGCGCCACCCAGGCTGCCGCGCGCTATCTGAAAGATCTCTACAGCAGCGATGCACAGGCCTCGGGGCTGCTCGTCATGGCCTGCTACAACTGGGGCGAAGATCGCGTGCTTCCGCTCGTGCGGAGCATGCCGGCCAACCCCCGGGAGCGGAACTTCTGGCGCCTGCTCTCCTCCTATCGCGAAAAAGTGCCTCAGGAGACGTACGACTACGTCTTCTACATCGTCTCAGCCGCTGTGATCGGAGAGAATCCGCGGCTGTTCGGCTTCGATTTCGACAACCCACTGGCGCATCTGGAGAACTGACGTCCGGTCAGCGGTTGCGCCGGGCTTTCAGCTCATTGAGCATGCGTTCGATCTGGTCCTGTTTCTCCAGATCGGCGAGCTTGCGTTCGACGTCGTCGTGAGCGAGCTCGGAGGCTGCCTGATGGATGGCTTCTTCGCGCAGCACTTTTTCCCGCATCCGGTCGAGCGTGGCGTCAGGGCCGGCGGGGGAACCGGCGTCGTCCGCTTTGCGGGCCGCGCGGGCGCGGCGGTGCTGCGCGATCAGCACATCGCGCCGCGCTTCGGCTTCAGAAAGCTTCTGCTCCAGTTTGATGAGGGCGGCTTTCAGATCTTCCACCTGCAGTTTCTGATCGGCTACCTGCTGGCGAAAGCTTTCGGCCAATTCCCCGTAAGCTACGGACCGTTCGAGGGAGGCCCGGGCGAGATCGTCCTGCTTCTTGTCCACGGCCATTTCGGCGCGGTGGGCCCAATCCGCCGCCTTCTCTTCGTTTTCCTTCTGCTTCTTCTCCAGGACATGCTGATCGGCGATGGCGATGGCGACCTGGGTTTTCACCTGGAGCAGTTGATTCTGCATGTCCATGATGACCTGCTTGATCATGGTCTCGGGATTTTCCGCATGATCGAGCAATTCATTGAGATTGGCGCGAATCAGAGTTGCGACGCGTTCGAGTAATGCCATAACGGCTCCTTCAGATTTTTTCCTTCGCGAATAACACGGCCAGAACGATCAGGCCGACGATTACAAATACCTGTGAAACGTTCATCGCTGCTCCTCCGCGTCATTTCGTGGGCCTGGACGCCTCGGTTCCAGGCCTGAGGACCTGGAGGAGGCGCTCGGCGAGCCCTGGGGTCTCCAGGATCGCGCCCAACAGGACGAGGCACTGGCGCGAATCGCTGTGGCGCGCGACGGTGAGCAGCGCATGACTGACCGCAGGATGGCGGCGAAAACGTTCGGCGCCATTGATCAGCCAGAGATCCAACTTGTCTTCGAGCGCTCCCACGTCGGAGATGAGCTCGGTCTGGTAGCCCTCCGGGTCATCGACGAGATAACCGGGGTGGACCTTAAAGAATCGGGCCAACAACATACGCGTGTCGTTGGTAAGGTGCGGGCGGGCGCCGCTTTCGATCTGCGAAAGATAGGACTGGCTGAGAGACTTGCCGAGCTCCTTCTTCAGCAGACGAACGACTTCGAGCTGGGTGAGTTCGCGGCCGAGGCCGCGCAGCGTGCCTTCGACTTCGCGCAGGTCGCGGATTTTCTCTCCCAAGGTCATATTGCTAATAGCAATATTATTATTGCAAATTGCGATAGCAGTCAAGAACTATATTTGGCGTATTTTCAGATAGATGTGGGGTGGCGTTGGCGGCCCCGCAGATTCGACGCAGAATACCTGCGTTCCGGGCAAACCGGGTACAGGCACGAATTTCGCAAATGCGGCGAAATTCGTGCCAGTCCCCGGTTTGCAGCGTCGTTTCCTGTTTGGCCACAGTTTCGGCGCCGCACCCAAGGCCGGGAAGATGAAGCGGGGTTGGCAGAGCAGAGATGATTGATTCGGTTTTAAATCTGCTGTTCCGATGTTCGCACCAGCGGCTTACGCGGCCGGTCACCCCGGTGGGGCGGGGCGGAGTTCCTCTCGGAGAAACGTACGTGGTCTGCCTGGACTGTGGGAAGCAGTTTGCCTACGACACGGAGCACATGCGGATCGGCAAGCCGATTGAGAGTACGCACAACCGAGGCGTCCTGCCGCCCGGGATGCCGATGCCCCGCAAACAAAAGGTGAAGTACGCGCTCTGGGCCACGGTGCCCCTGGCCATGCTGGTCGGAGGGTTGGCGAAGAAGAAGCGCTCCGCCGGGGAGGCGGCCAAGGCGGCGCCCAAGCCCGAAGAACCGATCAAGTCTGAAGAGCCACCCAAGCCCCAAGAGCCAAAAGAGCCCAAGCCCGGCGAGTGATGCCGATCCGCACCTGCGTTCAGGGCAAAGCGGGTACAGGCAACGAATTTCGCAAATGCGGCGAAATTCATGCCAGTCCCCGGTTTGCAGCGTCGCTACGCTACGTTCCCGCCTGCGTGGCCGGATCGAGCAGGGCGTCCAGTTCCGTGTCGGGCAATCCGGATTTTTGCCGGGCAACGTCTCGCACGGTCTTTCCGGTCCGGTAGGCTTCTTTGGCGATCTCGGCGGCCTTCTCATATCCGATTCGCGGCGTCAGCACGGTACACATGGCCAGCGACTGCTCGACGAACTGGGCGGCCCGGCTCCGGTCGGCTTCGAGGCCCTGGATGCATCTGCGCTCGAAATTGGCGATGGATGCCGCCAGCAGTGAGATGGATTGCAGCAGGTCGTAAGCCATCACCGGCATCATTACGTTGAGTTCGAAATTTCCCGCGGCGCCGCACCATGCGATCGTGGCATCGTAGCCCACCACCTGGGCACAGACCATCAGAAGGCTTTCGGCAATCACCGGGTTTACCTTGCCGGGCATGATGCTCGACCCGGGCTGGATCGCGGGCAGTTGCAGTTCGCCGATGCCGCAGCGCGGTCCCGAAGCGAGCCAGCGGATATCGTTGGCGATCTTGGTGAGGGCCACGGCTCCAGTCTTCAAAGCGCCGCTCAAGAAGCAGACTGCATCCTTGGAAGCCTGGGCCTCGAAGTGATTGGAAGCTTCGCGCAACGGGAGGCCGGTTCGTCCGGCCAGTTCCGCAATCACGGCGGAGGCGAAGCCCGGCGGAGCATTTAGGCCGGTTCCGACGGCTGTACCCCCGAGCGGAAGCTCATAGATGCCCTCCAAGGCAGTTTCCATGCGGCCGGCAAACAGCTCCATCTGGCGCGCGTAGCCGCTGAACTCCTGGCCCAGACGGATCGGCACGGCGTCCTGGAGATGCGTACGGCCGATTTTGATCACATCGTGGAACTGCTCTGCCTTGCCCGCCAGAGCGGCCTGCAAGTTACCGATGGCAGGCAGCAATTGCTCCCGGATCAGCAGGGCGGCGGAGAGGTGAATGGCGGTCGGGATGACGTCATTGCTCGACTGGCCGCGATTCACATGGTCGTTGGGATGCGCGCCGGCCAGGTGAGCGATCACCTCATTGGCATTCATATTGGTGGAGGTGCCGCTGCCGGTCTGAAAGATGTCCAGGACGAACTGCTCGTCGTGCCGGCCGGAAGCGACCTCTTCGGCGGCGTGTTCGATGGCGGCTGCCCGGTCCGCGGGAAGTTCCCCGAGGCGGGCGTTCCCTTTGGCGGCGGCGCTCTTGATCAGTGCCAAGGCGCGGATGAAGACCCGCGGAAAGCGCAGCCCGCTGACGGGGAAATTTTCATAGGCTCGCTGGGTCTGAGCCCCATACAAAGCTTCCGCTGGGACCCGGACTTCGCCCATCGTGTCTCGTTCGATGCGGTATTCCACGTTGGCTCTCCCTTTACCATTGTGAGCCAGCGCGAGACTCTGGCAGCCGCGCGGCTACCAGAGGAACTTCAAGGAAAGCTGAATGTCGCGGGGGTCGCGGCTGGTGCCGCTGATCTTGCCGAATTGTGCGGTACCGATCACTGCTCCGGGGAGCGCGAACTCGGGCCGGTTGAACGCATTGAAGAACTCCCCGCGGAACTGCAGCCTGCGCTTGTCGTCGAAATTGAAGTTCTTGAATAGCGACAAGTCCCAGTTGTTGATTCCGGGACCAATCAGCACGTTTCTGCCCTCGGTGCCCCAGCGATAGCGGTCGGCCATCCGGAAGGCCGATGTGTTGAACCAATTGTCAATGGATTTGTTGGTCACATCGGTCGGATCTCCAACCAAATCCGGGCGGGCGGTGCCGTCTCCCACGTTGGGATAGTCGCCGGACTGGGAGACGGTGTAAGGAGAGCCGGTACGGGCGGTGTAGATGCCATTGACCTGCCATCCTCCCAGCAGCAGATCTCCCACGCGCGGCATTTGACTCAGGAATGCCTTACCTTTGCCGAATGGCAGATCGTACAGGAAGCTGGCGGTCAGGCGCTGGCGGAAATCCTGCGTGCATAGCCCGCGCTGCTGGCTGCCGTCGCGTCCATTCTGGATGGAGGTGCCTTCTCCTACGAAGGTGCTGTCGCTATCGCTGATGCACTTGGCGTAGGTATAGCCGAGGATGAACTGGATTCCGCTTGAGTAGCGCTTCTCGAGCGAGATCTGGAGGCCGTGATAGTTGGAGTTTCCACCGGTTGCCAGCGTATAGAGGGTGCCGAAGTTGGAATACGGCCGCCGCTGCTGCACGGGGCCGGGAGCCGGGTCGGGCTGATTGGGGAAGATCTCCCATGGAAGCCGGATGGCGTGGTTCCCGACGTAGGCCACCTGCAACACGGTGTTGTGCCCCAGGGCCTGCTGGATGTTGAAGTTCCACTGTTGTACGAACCCGTCGCGCCAGTTGGGATCCGCGGTGTAAGCCAGCAGCGCGCTGGCAGGCGGAACGATGGCGGTAGGATTGGCCAGATTGTAGTT
>CAZMRK010000748.1:0-3220 GCA_964568355.1 uncultured Solibacteraceae bacterium
TTCTATCGCTATTGCGATGCGAAGAACGATCAGGCGCCGTTCGATCCCAAGAAGATCGCCTACTGGTTCGAAATCGATCAGTACATCGGCGGCGTCGAGCACGCCATCCTGCACCTGATCTATTCGCGCTTTTTCACCAAAATGATGCGGGATATCGGGCTGGTGCGCAACAACGAACCCGTCAAGCGCCTGTTCACGCAGGGCATGGTGATCGCTGAGGGCGCCAAAATGTCCAAATCCAAGGGCAACGTGGTGGGTGCGGATATGCTGGCGGACAAGTACGGCACGGATACGGCGCGGCTGTTCATTCTGTTCGCCGGGCCGCCGGAAAAGGAAGTGGACTGGCGGACCGAGGGAGCCGAGGGCATCTATCGCTTCCTGGGGCGGGTCTACCGCTTTGCGACCCGCAACGTGGGCCGCAGCGGCGCCGAGGCCGGCGAGGCGGATAAAAAGGTGCTGCGCAAACTGCACCAGACCATCCGCAAACTGACCGAGGACTTTGAATCCCGTTGGCACTTCAATACGTCGATCGCGGCGGTGATGGAGCTGGTGAACGAGCTCTATGCGCGGGAGAACCAGCTCTCCGGCGCGGCCGTGACCGAAGTGTTGGAGAAGCTGGCCCTGCTGCTGGCGCCGTTTGCGCCCTACCTGGCTCAGGAGATCTGGGAGGAACTGGGCAAGCAGGGGCCGGTCTTCCGTCAGCCCTGGCCGGTCTTTGATCCCGAACTGGCGAAGGAAGAGCTGGCCGATATTCCAATTCAGGTAAACGGCAAGCTGCGCGGGAGAATTTCTGTACCTTTTGGCACGCCGAAGGAAGAACTCGAGCGCCTGGCGCTGGCCGACGAGAAGGTGCAAAGCCTGATCGCGGGCAAGCAAGTGGCGAAGGTCATCGTGGTTCCCGATAAGCTGGTCAATCTTGTCGTCAAAGGGTGACCGGGGGCTCCCGCGATTCGCGTGGGAGCCGTCCCATTCGCTACCATGGAAGCGGACCGGGGTGTCCGTGTGCCCATGCGATCGACGAAAACCACAGTCTTTTTCCTGCCGTTTTTCGTGGCGTGTCCCCTGGCAGCTCAGGAATATGCCCGTCACAACATTACTTTCGGGGCCGGTGGGGGTGTTCCCCAGGGAACGCTTTCCTCGTATATGAAGTCCAGCCCTTCGATCACGCTGGATTATGGCTACCGCTTCCACAAGTATTTCCAGGCGGATTTGGGCCTGGATATCACCTTCGGCGCGGCGCAGGTCCGGGACTTCCTGACCACCGATATCGGCTATGTCCGCGTCAAAGACCGCGAATACTTCCTACCCTTCGGAGGCCGTGCCATCTGGCCGGTCGCCGACGGCAGAGTTCTGCTTTCGGTGGGAGGCGGCGGCATCTGGATCAAGTACAACACACGGGTCAGCCAGCCCAGCTACTACTACCGGGTAGACTGTCCCATCTGCTCGGAGCGGACCGGCCTGGGCTATTACGGCCTGCTCAATGCCACCTATTTCCTGGATTACGCCAAACATTTTCGGGTGGGCGTGACCTCGCGTATGATCCGGGGGCACACCGACGGGTCCCAGGTGGGAGACATTCCGGGCATCCGGACCTCGGATCACTGGGTGAACGTATTCGGCGAAGTCGGCTTCAGCTTCTGACGCCGCGGTTCTGTTACCGTTTTCAGCAATATGTAGCTTGACGCACGGAGAAAAAGTGGCATATTAGAACCTGCGCCCAGGGGGAAATATGCTGCGTTTGTCGTCTCCAATCGAGAAAATCCAGAATCATTACACCGTCGTGGTGATCGGGTCCGGCTATGGGGGAGCGATCGCGGCTTCACGCTTCGCCCGCGCCGGGCAGAAGGTCTGCGTGCTCGAACGGGGCAGGGAGTTCCTGCCCGGCGAGTACCCCGATACGGAGCTGGAGGCCCTGCGCGAATTGCAGACCAGTTTGCCGGACGGCCACCTGGGTTCCCGCACCGGCCTCTACGATTTCTTTGTCAATCCCGATATCAATGTGTTTGTCGGCTGCGGCCTGGGCGGTACCTCGCTGGTCAACGCCAACGTCTCGCTGGAGGCGGAGCCGCGCGTATTCGAAGATCCGGCCTGGCCTCAGGCGCTGCGCGACGATCTTCCGGCGAGGCTTGCCGAAGGATACGCGCAAGCCCGGGAGATGCTGCGGCCCCAGCCCTATCCGGAGAATTTTCCGCGCTTGGCCAAAATGGAGGCACTCGAAAAATCGGCTGCCTTTCTGGGCGAGCCGTTCCGGCGCACGCCCATCAACGTTACCTTTGCCGACGGAGTGAATCACGTCGGCGTTCCTCAGCAGGCCTGCAAGGTCTGCGGCGATTGCGTCAGCGGCTGCAACCACGGCGCCAAGAACACCACCCTCATGAACTACCTGCCGGATGCGGCGAACTTCGGCGCGGAGATCTTCACGCAGGTTTCGGTGCGCTACCTGGAGCGGCAGGGCAGCGGCTGGCTGGTGCACTTCCAGGTGCTCGATTCCGGCCAGGAGAAGTTCGACGCGCCGACGCAGTTCGTCGCCGCCGATATCGTCGTTGTGGCGGGCGGCGTGCTTGGCTCCAACGAGATCCTGCTGCGTTCGAAAGCCAAGGGGCTGGCGGTTTCCGACCGGGCCGGCGAGCATTTTTCGGGCAACGGCGACGTCCTCGGTTTCAGCTATGACAGCGAGCGTCCCATCCTCGGCGTGGGCTTTGGGAATCGCGATCCGCGCGATCGGGAGCCGGTCGGCCCGTGCATCTCCGGCGTCATCGATATGCGGGAGCAGCCCAATCTGGGCGACGGCATGATCGTCGAGGAGGGCTCCATTCCCGGAGCCTTGGCGAACCTGCTGCCAGCCGCCTTTGCCAAAGCCGCGCATGCCCTGGGAGTGAATACCTCCGGCACGGGAGCGGCGGCGGCCGTGGCGCTGGACGAAGCGGAATTGGCCAGCCTGTGGCAGGGTCCCTTCGAAGGCGCGGTGAGCAAGACCCAGACCTACCTGGTCATGACACACGATCGCGGGACGGGACGCATTACGCTTGAAAACGATCGTTTGCAGATCCACTGGCCGGGCGTAGGCAAGGAGCCGATCTTCCAGAAGGTCAACGACACGCTTCAGCGCGCCACCCAGGCCATTCGCGGCACCTATGTCATCAACCCGATCTGGAGCAAGCTCTTCAACCGCGACCTGGTGACCGTGCATCCGCTGGGCGGGTTGGTGATGGGGGAGGAC
>CAZMRK010000749.1:0-2748 GCA_964568355.1 uncultured Solibacteraceae bacterium
CGTGGCGCTTTATTTCAGCATATTCCTCGCCATGAGCGCTTTCGTTCTGCTAAGCGTGCTGCTCTCGGAGACCAGCAACAGCCTGGTGAATCCGGTCGAGGCACTTGTCCTGGCCCACCAGCCCATCGACGGAGCCACCTACACCGCCGCCAAGCTCACCCACCTGGTTCGCGTCCTGCTGTATCTGGTTCCCGGCCTCAGTCTGGCGCCCGCCTTGGCCGGCCTGGCATTGAAGCACTCCACCTGGTCTTACCCCCTATTACATCTGGCGGCGGTCTTCGCGGTGGGATTGCTCGTGGCCCTGTTCTGCTGCGCTTTCTTTGGCTGGCTGATTCGCATCGTCCCGGCGCGCCGCCTCAAGACCGCGGGCCAGGTAGCGGAGATCCTCCCCTGGCTCGCCTTCATGCTTTTCCAGCCGTTACGCCAGTTCCTGCCCCGTTTCCGCTTCCTCGGGTGGACGCCGGCTCATCCCGCCGTCTGGATCGCCGCGCTTGCGGTGGTGGCGGCGGTCCTCGTCGTTCTGGGCCTTCGCGCGCTCTCTCGCGACTACCTGCTTCAGGTCTCCACCATCGTGCACGGCGCGTCCTCCCGCCAGGCGGCTCCGCACCGCTCGCTGCTGCGCCAGGAAGTTGCGCGTGTGTTCGGCGGGCCGCCCGCCCGCGCCGGCTTCGAGTTCGTTTCCCGCCTGATGCGGCGCGACTGGCAGTTTCGCCGCCAGTTCTTCGTCTCCCTGGTCCTGCTGATCGGACCCGTCGTGCCGCTGCTCCGTGGTCCGGCTCTCTCTCCTTTCGCTGGCCTGTTCAGCGCCGCCCACATGCTGCCCCACCTGTTCGGGATCGTCCTGTTCTGGGCCTGCATCCTGCTGCCCTACGGCTCCGACTACAAAGCCATGTGGGTCTTTCACATCGCTCCCAACAGCGCCCTCACCCCCTTTGCCCGGGGCGTCTGGGCTACGCTCTGGATCAAATTCATCGCCGTTCCCCACGTGCTGCTGCTGTTTCTCCTGGCTTGGTTCTGGGGCCTTCTCGATGCCGCTCTTTTCGCCGGCTACAGCTTCGCCGTGGCCTCGCTCTACCTTGCGCTGGAGCTACGGCTCATCAACGGTGTTCCCTTCGGCCGCCAGCCCCAGGCGGCTCGCAATGCCTTCCTGATGCCGCTGTTGATCGCGGGCGGCTTCGCCATTGCCATTGTCGTCGCTTTGCAGCACTTCCTCCTGTTCCGCTCCCGCCTGGCGGTGGGTCTTTGCGTGCTGCCGCTCGCCGCCCTGGCCTGGATTCTGGCGCGCAGTTCCTTCCACTCTCTCGAAATCGCCATGCGCTACCAGCTCAGCCTGGACGCCGCCGGATCCCGGCCGCTGTTCCAGGAGCTCGATGCCTGACGGCCGGGTGCCCGCTCCCCGCGGGACGCCGCGGTCCGCTACTATATGCTGGAGAGTTTGCTATGCAACGACGTGACTTACTCAAATCCGCGGCCTCCGGCGCCGGATGGATGATTCTCAAAAGCGGCACGCTGCGCGGGCAGAACGCCCCCAGCAACAAACTCAACGTTGCCCTCATCGGCGTATGGGGCCGCGGCACCGCGCACTATAATGTCCTCCGCAATGAGAACGTGGTGGCCCTTTGCGACGTCAACGATCGGCGCACCCAGGAAGCTCTGCGCATCTTCCCCAAAGCCAAAACCTATTGGGACTGGCGGCGCCTGCTCGACCAGAAAGACGTGGAAGCCGTCATCATCTGCACGGCCGACCATCACCACGCCTTTATCGCCAACTGGGCCATCAACCGTGGCATCCACGTCTATTGCGAAAAACCCCTGGGCATCACTGTCGAAGAGGTGCGGACGGTGCGCGCCAACTATCTGCGCAACAAGGTAAAACTGGCGACGCAGCACGGCACCCAGCGCCATGCCTATCCCAACTTCGAGCGCCTGCGCGAGCTGATCCTGGATGGCGCGGTCGGCGAGCTGAAAACCGTGCACGCCTGGGACAGCCGCCGTCTCCCGCGCCCCGGCTATCCCGCCGGAGAGGGGATGCCGCCTTCTTTCCTGCACTACGAGCAGTGGATCGGCCCCTCGCCCTATCATCCTTACAGCCCGCAGTATTTCGGCGGCTCGAACGGGCTGAACTGCCTCTTCTGGAATATGTACCGCGATTTCGGAGTGGGCCAGATGGGCGATATGGGAGCCCACACCATGGACCTGCTCTGGAACGCGGTCGATGCCGGCGCGCCCACCTCCATCGAAGTCGACCAGGAAGTCAGCGATAAATTCGATCCCAACATCACGCCGGTCAGGCTCAAGGCCAGCTTTGAACATCCAGCCAATCAGTGGCGCGGGCCGATCACCGTCGTCTGGTATCAGGGCGGCCTGAAGCCCAATCCGCCCAAGAGTTATCTCGACGTCAGCCACATCGGCAACGGCGCGATCTTCGAAGGCACCAAGGGCGCCATCCTGGCCGATTTCACCAGCCGCGTCCTTATCCCCAATAACGACGACGGCGATTTCACCTACTACAAGCGCCGCAGCTCCAGCGAACTTCGACCGCTGATCGGCGGCACCGGCCAGATCACCCAGGCGCCGCCCCGTCCCGCGCGCCCGCAGGCCCGGTCCGCGAGTCCCAGCCTGCCCAGCGGCTTCACGGCCATGCCCAGCGCCGACCCCGGTCCCAACGGCTTCCCCACGCTCCAATTTCTCGACGGCAAGGTTCCCGCCGCTCTGGGCCTGCCCAATACCACCGTGGATAGTGTGCTC
>CAZMRK010000750.1:0-9684 GCA_964568355.1 uncultured Solibacteraceae bacterium
GGCTGAATCACCGCTTCGTATCCGCCGCCATAAAACATCCCGGAGCCCCAGTCCCCCCGGCTCTGATCCAGAATCTGCGTCACGGCATCCAGATAGATCTGCAACTTCGTCTCGATCCCCTCCAGCCGGTCTTGGGAGAGCCTCACCTCGATCACCATCGAGGCGGTGCCGGAAAAGCTCCGGAATTTTTCGCGCAGCGTGTTGGCGAGTTTTTCGCAGTAGATATTCAGCGTCGGGTACCGGATCTCCGTGCTGCGCTCGGCCAGCTCGATCGCTACGTTCTGCGCGGTGATTTGGGCTGCCGCCACCGCCGGCAGTGCCAATCCCTCGGCGTCGGCCAACGCTGCTACGCTGTCGTTCAATCCCGCCGGTGCGGTCAAAAGCGTAATCACCTTGGCTGCTGCCGTCTTGCCTGCTTGTGCCATCGTCAGCCCCTCTGCAGGATTCGCGGCAAGGCGCGCAGAAAATCGGCGGCCTGTCCGGTCCCCGGAAGCGGTCCCGCAGCCAGTTCCGGATAATCAAAGGTCCAGGTCTGATCGAGCGCCAGCGGCGCCGCGTTTTGCCGCCCCATCGATTCCGGCGCCAGGCCGATGTAGACATTCCATCCCGTGGCGTTGGCCGGCGGAACGGCCGGCTGCACCTGGATCGCGGTACCGTTTTCGGCCGAAATCGACCGCAGTTCGGCCGGAGCCCCCTCCGCGCCGGCGCGGTTGACCCAGGCCACCGTCGCGTAGTAAGTGGCGGCCAGTTGCGCCGAGGGCGCCAGCGTCAACACCGGCGGCTGCGCCTGGGGAATCGGGTCCATCACGAAGCCGGCTCCCACCTGCATCAGTTGCTCCCGTGCCCAGCGCGCGCGCGTCGCAAAAGAATCCCACTTCCCCTTGTAGCGGTCGTTCAATTGCCCGTAGTAGGCATCTTCGTAAACCAGGGCCAGGGTCTGGAGAGTGTGCCAGAGGCGCAGCGGCGTCGTGACCACCACGTTGGCGAGGCCACAACCCGATTCCTGCGGCAGCAAAGAAGTGAGCATCACGCCGACCTCGTCCTGCGCCAGTTTCAGCTTGCGCGTGAGATCGATCCCCTCGGTGCTGGCCACATCCAGCACAGCGGAATCGTATGTCGCCAGGTCGTCGATCGTCGAAATGGAGCCGTCGGTGAAGAGTGCCATGGCGATCGGCCTATTGTTTTTCGGAGCGGGCCGGCACTACCGTAAACTGCACCCGGCTGGCGGCTGCCAGTTCCTCGGCGGCCTTCTTCGCCTGCTCATGTTCGTCGTAGAATGCCTGGGCTTCTTCTGGCGTCGCGAGACGAGCGCGTCTCTCGACGATCGCCTTGGCTGCCAGGTAGGGCGAAGCTGCCGTACGGATGCCGGCTTTCCCGCCATCGTCGGTCTCTTCACTAACCACCACGACCGACGGCCCGGTCAGCGAGCGTTCGATTTCGCGAATCTGTTTGAAATAGTTTTTCAGGTCCATATCCCCTCGCGATGCGGAGCCGGCCCCTGCAAGCCGGCCGGCTCCTGCGTCTCTCCTAGCTGTTCACCTGCACAGCGAACTTGTTGTTGATGACCCCGCAGCCGTAGAGCACGTCCACGGTAAACTGCTGCGCCAAGGTGTTGGGCTGGTAGCTCATCACCACCCGCATTCCGAAATTGCCCAATTCGGCGTACTGCGCCACGGCGCCAGTACCAGGCAGCGGCTGCGGCAGGCGGCGAATCACCAGGCCCAGTGCGTTCTTGGTGAACGCCAGGTTGTGCGTATTGGCCGGACTGGTCGTCTTCTGCACGAACTGCGAACGAAAGACGAAGAAGTCTTTGATCTTGCCGATGCTGCCATCGATCAAAGTGCGCAGACCGGCTTCTCCGGCGGTATTGAACTCGCTGAAGCGCGAAATCTGCCGCAATTGTCCGTAGGCGGTCGAATCCACCACCAGGTAGCGAGGCTCGGCCGCGGGAACCTTGGCTTCGAACAGAGCGGTCTCCGCGCTGTCCAGGGCCGCTTCAGTAAGCGCCGTTCCGGCCGTGCCGACCGGTGTGTTCCCGGTGCAGTAGAGATAGAGCTTCAGCAGATCGGTCTCGATTTTTTCCGCGATGGCGATCACCGCCGGCTGCATATAGATCTGCAGCAGGTCCGGAACAGCGAGCACCTTGGTGACATCCGGAATCTGAAAGGTCGCTTCAGCGTGGGTGTCCAGCGTGATGGAAGCGCTGCCCAGAGTCGGATTTTGGGTTTGCACCCCATTGCCTTCCACCAGGTTGTTGGCGATCAGGGTGGGCGGAATCGGAATATTCACCGTATCGCCGGCCTGCGCCAGAACCGGTTCATAATCGCGATTCACCAGGTTGCCCATAACGAGGTTCCCCATCACGGCCGGCAGCGCATCCGCCGCCACCAGCTTGACAATCGCATTGGCTACATTCGTTGACGTAATTGCTGGCATTCGATCTCCTCCTTACAATCCCCGCAATGTCTGCGAGGCCACGCGCGCGATCTCCTGCCGCACGCGCTGCAGTTCCTCCGGGTCCATACCCGGCCGGATCCGTTCCAGGTCGATATTCTCGTGCCCGGCCGCGGGAGCCTTCTGCGTGGTGGTCATGCCCGACCCGCCAGGAATCCGCGCCGGCAAAAATTCCGGATTCTCGCTTACGAAGGAGGACAGATATTCCTTCAGTCCTGCCTCGCCGTTTTCGGTCCGCGCCAGGTAGCGGCCGTCTTCCGAGCGGAAGACGCCATCCTGCACGGCCTTGTACGCTAAATCCACCTTGGCTACGCCGAGCCGCTGCAATTCCGCCCGGATGGCTGCTCCTCGCTGGGCTTCCTCGGCTACCTGCCGGCTCCGCTTGTTCTCCTCCGCCAATTCGTTCAGCCGGCGTTCCAGCAGTTCACGGCGCTTTCGCTCCTCCAGCAGTTCGGCCTTGTACGCCGGTTCGCTCTTCTGGTGCTGCTGTTGGGTGAACTCCTGGATCGCCTGCCGCACGATTGCCTGAATGTCTGGTGCTTCCATATCTTCTGTCCTTGTCTGGCTATTCCGCTGCGTCGATTTCCCGCGCCACCCGGTCCTTGATCTCCTGCCGGGAGTCGCACAGATACTTCATGGCGAGCTTTTTGAAGATCTGGCGCTTCAGGGTCTCCGACCCGATGCCCAGATTCAGCAGTTTGCGGGCGTCGTCGAGCTCGTTACTGAAATCTCCGATATCGAACTCGTCCAGGCCCGAAACATCGATCGAGACGGCGTCCTGCCGCGCCGCGGCCACCGCGCGTAAAACCTGCTTCATGGCTTCTTTCGTGGCGTCGCCGTAGGCTCGCAGGACTTCCTGCGTAATGCTGAAGTCGCGCTGCTTGCTCGCGCCGGATTGCGCGATACTGGCGACCTCGGTCCCCGCCGCCTGGGTCATCAGGTAGCAGACCCGGTAGATCTCGTCCTTCAGCCGGACCAGATTGTCCGAAGCGATCTGAAAGACGTGGCCCTCCGGCTCGGTCCATCCGAAACGGTCCTGCGGCCCTAGCTGGATGTAGTAAGACTCTCCAACAATCTGGTTCCATTCGCGCTCGGAGTAGACTACCGGCGTGGCGAACAGGCCCATCGTGAGGGCCCAGGCCAGGGCGTTGGACTTGTTGAAGTGCTCCAGTTGCAGCAGGGCCGCTTTGTTCATCAGCCAGAGGCCCTCAGTCACCTGAAGCTGGAAGACCGGGACCCGGCGCAGCGCGGCCAGGCCGTGCGTACCTTCGTCCGCGAGCTCGATCGGCCCGCCGTCGGTGAGGCGGCGGTAGATCCGGTAATGTTCGCGATCGTAGTAGATCCAGCGCGTCTCTTTCACCCAATCCCGATCGGTAATCTGGGATTGCTGCAGGCAGGTGGTCCGCAGTACGGCCCAGTCGAGGCCGCCGTTCTGGTCGTAGCTCCAGTTGATGACCTCATCCGGCGAGTAATCCATCAGGTACGCGCGCGACCGGCCCACGGCGTCCTCTTCGGCCCGGCTGGCCACCGGCTCGCGCACGCGCGGGAAATCCACCACGATGTAGCTGCGCCCGCATACCAGGGTCTCGACGAAGCGCTGGCGAAAGAACTCGGCCAGGGTGGTACCCTTCAGGTCGCAATCTTCCGCAAAGAGGTTGAAGAACTGGCGGGCGTTGTCGTCGCTGCCTTCGAACTGGATCAGCGGCTCGCGGCGCATGAGCGTCGCGGCATACCAATCGATGATCGAGCCGATATAGTTCTCGTAAAAGACGCGGCTCAGCCGTTCGTTGTAGATCTCGGCCGGTTCTTTGTGGCGCCGTACCAGGTACTCGGAAGCGCTCGCCTGAAACTGCTCGCCGCCGGCGTACAGTTCCTTATACTTTTTCCACATCGCCTTACGGGCGACATATTCGGGATGCTCGCGGTTGATATTCTGCATGGCTGTTCGCTTACAGGAGGCGTTCTCCCCGCTCGCCGATGCGGGGCTTCGGCCCGCACTCTTCCCACAGCAGGTATCCCAGCGCGTCGGAGAGATGCGTACGCCGCCGATCGCGCTCTTTGTCGATCTGGTTACTGTCGGCCTTGTACGATACCTGCTCGAAATCCTTGATCAGTTCCTTGCACTTGGGGTGAACCCGCAGGCTCACCTCGCCGTCGGCGTTACGGAGCAGGGAATTGGTCAACATCACCCGGTCGCGCACGTTGGGGTTGGACCTTGCCACTTTGTACACGAGGCGGCTGTGGTACGAACTACGGAAATACTCCCGCACGATCTGGTAGTCCGTACTTCCGGTGGTCTGCTGGTGATTCCCGGAAGCATCCCCGTAGACCACCACGCCGGCCGGATGATCCGGAAAGCGCTGGTGAAAAGCCTCGCAGGCCTCGCGCGTGCTGGCGTGCCGCAGCACGATTTCATCCAGCACCCTCACCTGGCCGCGAACGATCTGCGCCACCACCGAACACATCGGATCCACGTTGAAATCCAGGGCCCAGAGCAGCGGCGCCATGCGATCGAGCGGCAGTTCCGCCAGGTTTTCATTCCGCTGGAAGGCCTTATAGACCAGGCCCCCGTTCATATTCAGGTACTGTCCGAGGACCTCCTGCTGATAGAAGTTCTCGTCGTAGCTCTTTTTGAGCTGCTCGTAGAAGTCCGGAATCTTCTCCAGCAAAAAGCGGTTCTCGAACGGCCGGGCGATGACGGCCTGATAGCCGTTCACGGCCTCGGCGACGAACTTCTGATAGACCCAGTCGTAGCCTTTCGGCGTCCAGACGGCGAAGCCGCACAGGCGCGTAGCCTTGGGGTCGCGCAAGCGGCCTTCCAGCCGGAGCCACGCCGGCTCCGGCGTATATGTCAGCTCGTCCAGCCCGAACCAGGCCAGATTGGTTCCGCGCAGGCGCTCGAAATCGTCTACCGGCCGGAACAGGATGCGGGACCGGGTGTCCTGCATCACCAGCACGTTCTCGGCCTTGTTGTAATCGTACGGAATTTCGTTGCCGTCTAAAATCTCAAACAAAGTTGCCTGCGTGGCATCCCGCAGCATCGGGTAAGTGGGCGCGCCGATCAGTCCGGTCCGGCCCACATTGAGATAACTCAACTTGATGGCTTCCTGGCAGAGCGCCTGGCTTTTGCCCGAGCCGATCGGCCCCGAAAAGCCCTTGAACCGTGCCGTAGAGGTGTGAAACAGCCTCTGCGACGGCAGCGGCTCATACGCTATTCTTCGGAAGCAGGTTCGGCCGCGCTCGTCTCTACCCATGTGACCTTGATGTCGCGTGGCTGCTCCACTTCCAGTTCCTTTTCCATTTGCAGCAGCCGAATGAAATCCCCGATGGTCGCTTTCACTTCGTTGGTGTCGATCTTGCTTTCAATGTTCTGAATCGCCTTCCGGATGAGGACGGCGCTCTTTTTGGGGCGCCTTTCAACTGCGGCGCTCTGGTTGGTTCTCCGACCCTTCATATTTGCTCCTGCGCAAATCCCTATTCCCGATTCGAAGCTAGCATCCGGACTTTGCGGTCCCGATTGGGTTAAATTACTAAGTTGTTGAAAATGTGCGCAATAAACTTTTTCAAGGATGTGTGACCGGCCAGCGGTCCCCGCGTTTTCGGTGTATACTGCGGAGTCTGTGAGTATCGGGCTACTGCACCTCAGCGACCTGCACTATGAGTCACCGGACAGCAACTTTCAGGATGACGATAAGAGTTTTGTACCCCCGGCGCTGCGGCAGAGCGCATTCGGGAATCTTCTGAGCATCCTTTCGAATTGCTTCGCGTCCAGCCGCTTTGATCTGGTCGCCATCACCGGCGACATCACGACGCACGGCAAGGCCAGCGGCTTCGCGGCTTCACAGAAGAAGCTCATACCGGCCCTGCAGAAGCTCGTGCCGGCGCCGGATGCCATTCATATCTGTCCCGGCAACCACGACGTGACCTGGGGGCTCGACCGGGAAAAGGCCGACTATTTCACGAAGAAGTTCGAGGCGTTCCGAGCGCTGGCCGAGGCCATGCAAGCCACCTGCTCGCTGATTCCGGAGGGCAGCATTCCGGCCGATTTGAATGAACCGCTATCGTATGCCACGACGGTACGCGGTCCGGTGCGGGTCGACTCCGAGAAGCGCTTGCTTACCCTTTGCATCAATTCGTCGATTCGCTGCGGAGAGGTGAACACAGGCCTACGGACGAAACTGATCGAGCCGCTCAACCAGATCGCCGGGGTGCTGAACAAGCTCGAGGACGACGTGCAGATCCGCATCGCCCTCGCGCACCTCAGCGACCTGCAAAAACGCCTGAACAAATCGACCGTGTTTGATATCGCCCACGTGACTTTTCCGCAGGTGGACGAATTACGGGGACGCCTGGAGAAGGTGCGCGCGGAGACCGGCTCCGAATGGGACCACTACACCAAGATTGCCGTCATGCACCACCATCTGGCCCCGTTTCACTACCAGGTTCCCGAATACAAGGATTTCGAACTTACCGCGGATGCGGCAAGCGTTCTCGACCTGCTCGGCGGATACGATTTCGATTGCGTCCTGACGGGCCACAAACATCAACCGTACATCACCAAGTGGCGATCTTCGAAGCGGGAGACTCTGATCATCGGAGGCATGACGATCGGCGGGTTCCCGGTGCCCGGTTACTATCAGGGATTTCGGCATATCGTGATTCAGCGCATGCCGGGCATCACGCATTTTCGGATCGCGGATATTCCCTGTACCGGGCACGGCGACATCTGCTCGACGGTGGCAGAACAGCTCAGCCGTGCCGGCCAGGAGCAGTGTATTCGCGACGGCGGCACAAACCATCGAGTCGCTTTTCCGCCGGCCATCGAGCGAGCGGTCGATGAAGAGCTGTATGGCCTGCCGTTCTACAAATCGGACGTCGTTTACCATATCCAGGTGTCACGCGCCGCGGACCGGCGGCTACTCTTCGTGACCACGCTCAGCTATCGCGTGGTGAACCGCAGTAACAACGCGGACTGGTGGTATCTGGACTACCGCTTCAAATACGAGACCGGCACCGTGCGTGCGATCCGCTTCAACGATGCGGCGATCGATCCACGCCTCAATGAGATCAAGGCTGCACGGGGAGTGCGGGTAGCGCAGCGCCTGGAGCCCGGGGAAGAAGGGCGGATCTTCTTCGAGGTAGACGAATATTTCGAGGCCCACGGCTCGGAGTTATACACCAGCTACTATCCCGCAACCGATCTCCGCGTGGTCATCGAGAACCATACATCCGATATCGAGTTCGATCCGGAAGTGCTTTATCACACCCCGGTCCTCCCGACGCGACAGAATCAAGTTACCGAAGTGAGCATCAAAACCGGCATTTTGCCATACCATGGAATCCGGCTCAATTGGAAGGAGAGCGACTCAGATGAACCAGACCGATGAGAATTTCCCGGCGACGGAAGAGATCGTCGAACGAATCAAGGAAGCGTGCGGCGGAGCAGGAATCGATCCAGAGGCTCCCGGGCTTCAGCCGATTCAGCGATGGAGCGCGACAAAGCGTTCCGGAGCCATCCTGGAGCCTGCCGGAACGGTGTTCATGGAAAAATGCGGCAGTCCCCTAAAGAGCAGGTGACATGAACGCCGTCGAGATCTGGTTCGAGATCGAACCGGATTGCAACCTCGCGTGCCGCTTCTGCTACAACTGGTGGCGAGGCGGCACGGTACCGGCACCGCGACGTCTCGACACGGCGGCAGTTATTGACGTTCTGGAGAACCTGTTTGCCTCCCTGACGTGTTCCAAGGTTGCCCTTTCGGGCGGCGAGCCTCTGCTGCGCCAGGACCTGGCAGAGATTGTCATGTACATTCACGGCCGCGGCGTTCCTTGTATCATCACCACCAACGGCACGCTTCTGACCTCCGGCTCTGCGCGGCAACTTACCGAAGCAGGGGTGTCCACCTGGCAGGTGCCGCTGCATTCCACTCATGCTCCCACTCACGATCTGCTTTCCGGAGTACGGTGTTGGGAGGAGACGATTCGGGGACTGGTGCTGCTGCGCGACGCGGGCGCGCAGATCGTGCCCGTCTTCGTCGCCACCAGGGTGAACCTGGATCACTTTTCCGAAGTGCTGAAGCTGCACAGTCTGCTTGGCATCGAACACGTTATCTTCAACCGGTTTGTGCCGGCAGGTCTGGGAGCCGTGAACGCGGGTGAGCTCGGCGTGCCGGAGGATCGGGAAATCCTGGCGTACCTGGAGTCTGCGCACCCGCTTGCAGCCTCGCTAGGGATCTCGATTCACACGGGCGTTCCCGTATCGGCGCAAAACTCTTCGCTCGCTGGCGCCGACGGAATTACCTGGACCTCCTGTCCCGTGGAGCGCGGCCAGACCAGGTGGACGATTGGATGTGATGGCTCCGTTCGCCGCTGCAACGACAGCCAGGTACCGGTTGCGAACATGCTGCAAGGCGGCGCGCGCATTGTCGCAGCGGAGGTCGATTCGTTTTCCCGAAACAGCGTTGGGCCGACGCGGGGCTGCCATTTTTTGAAGAATCATGACCTGGTGGCGATCGCGCCGGCTGCCAGGTGAGGTAGAATCCATTGAAAGTGCCGCAGGCTCCGTCGAGACGTACATTCCTCCAGTCCTCATTGGCTGCGGCCGCCCAGCCGCGCCGCGACCGTCCAAACATCATCGTGTTCTATGTGGACGAGCTTCGCGCGACGGCTCTCCGGCTGCATAATCCGGACGGAGTGGCGACGCCGAACCTGGCCCGGCTGGCGCACCGCGGCGTGACCTTCGACCATGCGTTTACTCCCTACCCGCTCTGCCAGCCGGCCCGCGTCTCGCTTTGGAGCGGCCAATATCCGCATACGCACGGCTCGCGGCATAATCAGAATCCCATGGCGGATCGCGTGCCGTCGATGGCGGCGGTGCTGCGCGATGCGGGCTACACGCTAGGCATTTTCGGCAAAAATCACTGCTTCCAGCCGGCGCAATTGGATCGCTGGTTCACCGCCAATCTGGCCACGGAATCGCCGCAGTGGCGCCAGTCGCTTTCTCCGGAAGAAGCCGCGGCCAATACGCGCCTGCAGCAGTGGATCGCGAAGCAGGGCGGCCCCATGATGCCGCCGATGGCGGCGCCGTTTCCGCCCGAGGCCGCCAGTACGCATCTGATCAACCAGCGCGCAATGGATTTCATCGAGCGGCGGCGCGGCGATCCGTTCGCCCTTTGGATCTCGATCATCGACCCGCACAATCCGATTCAGGTTCCGGAGCGTTTCGCGCACGCG
>CAZMRK010000751.1:0-2581 GCA_964568355.1 uncultured Solibacteraceae bacterium
AGAAAGATCGCTTCCTTGCGTCGACGAGAGCGTCGACGCGGCACGCTGAAGCGTGCGCCACGATGGTAGATATGATGTTTTTATGCGCGACAGGTTTGCCGAGTACTGGTCACTCTAATCGGAAGATGCGGTGTCCGAAAGCGTTTTTTCTATTGACAAGGCTGCCCGGCCGCCTATATCCTCGCTAACATTCTAAATTCCAAAACCTAGAGGGGATTACATGATCCGAAGTCCGAGGTCTTTTACCAGGCCGACTTTTGTCTTTGTGGCGTGTACGCTGGTGGCCGTTGTTGCTCCAGTCTTACACGGGCAAACCACATCCTCCGAGATTCTGGGATTCGTCGGGGATACGAGCGGTGCCGCGGTTCCGGGGGCCAAGGTCACCATCACCCGTACCGCCACCGGCGAATCGCGCAGTTCCGTCACCAGTTCCGCGGGAGACTATTCCTTCCCTGCAATCGAAATCGGCGAATATAACGTCGCAGTCGAAATGCAGGGTTTCAAGACACAGCGATTTACCGGCGTCCGAGTCGAAACACAGCAGAAGGCGCGCGTGGATTTCAAACTCGAGGTCGGCACCCTGGCCGAAACGGTCGATGTGGTCGCCTCGACTGTGGCGCTCAAGACAGAGGATGCCACGGTCGGCCAAGTGATCGAAAATAAGCGCATTACCGAACTGCCGCTCAACGGCCGCAACATGCAAATGCTGGCCGCCATGGTGGCGGGGGTGCAAATCGGCACGCGTACCGGCGGGCAGGCCGATCCGACTCAGGGCGGCTTCCCCATTCCGGGAGCCGGGATCTCGGTGATCGCCAACGGCCAGCGCGAGATCAACTCCAACGTGCTGCTCGACGGCATCGACGCCAAGGAACCGCGCACCCATATCACGGTCTTCACCCCGTCCATCGACGCCGTCGAGGAGTTCAAGGTGCAGACCGGCTCCTACTCCGCCGAATTCGGCCAAGGCTCCGGCGCGCAGGTACAGATCACCATGAAATCGGGGACCAACAACCTGCACGGCACACTGTTCGAGTTCTTGCGCAACGATAAACTCGATGCCGAGAACTACTTTCTGAACTTCCAGCGCCCCGCCGGGGTTGACCGGCTGCCCAAAGACCGCCTCCGCCAGAACCAGTTCGGGGCCGTCATCAGCGGGCCGGTCTTCATCCCGAAGCTCTACAACGGCAAGAATCGCACCTTCTGGGCCTTCGACTATGAGGGCCGCCGCGAAGCGGTGGAGCAGTTGCAGACCTCCTGGTATCCCGACCAAGCCATGCGCAATGGCGATTTCTCCGCGTTGCTGCGCCCAGGGATCAACTCCGCCACCGGCAAGCCGTTCCGCGATCCCATTCTCATTTACGACCCGGTGACCGGATTGCCGTTCGCCAACAACGCCATTCCCCAGTCGCGCATCAGCCAGGGCGCCCGCAACCTGCTCAACTATCTGCCGATGCCGCAGTTCCAGCAGGCCGATATGTTGGATTTCACGAATCGCCAAGCGGTGCCGCAGGATATCCGCCAAAATCAGTATTACGCCCGGGTCGACCACAGCTTCAGCGATTCCGACAAGATTTTCGGCCGCATCGCTCTCGATCGCTCGGAGTGGTACCAGAACTACTTGAATCCGAGTTTTCCTTACTTTCTGACTTCGCGGGCCACCAACCTGGCGAGCCAGTGGCTGCACACGTTCAGCCCCACCACGCTGAACGAGTTCCGGTTCGGTTTCAATATCGCCAACGACGATACCTTTAATCCGCGGTCCAACACGAACTTCAGCACTGATTCGCTGGACATCGGGCAGTTCCGCGTGGTCACCGACAACAACCGTCCGTTCACTTCGCGCGAGACGGGAATTCCGCCCATCACGATTCCGAGCATCGGTGCGGGAATCGGGGACCGCGATGGAGGCAACGGCTATGACCGTCTGGCGAACTATCAGTTCTCCGACAGCATGACCTTTGTCCGCAACAAACACAACCTCAAGCTCGGATTTGAATATCGCTACATCCGGATGGAGCGCGCGGCAGCCAACATCCCGCGCGGATCACTCGCGTTCAGCAGCGTCGAATCCGGCTTCGATTTCGCCTCCGTCATGCTGGGTTATCCCGATAGCGCCAGCACCGGCGAGGGCTTCCCTCTGACCTTGCCCCGCAACCACCGGCGCTCGGCTTATTTTCTGGATGAGTGGCGCCCCAACTCGCGGCTGACAATCAACGCCGGCCTTCGCTGGGACTACTACGGAGTGCCCATTGACGCCGGCGGGTATTGGCGGACTCTGAGCATCACCGAGCGACAGGACGTGCCCGGTGTCGGCTCGCTGCCTACGGTCATTCCGCCGGGACGGCCGAGTTCGGCGGGCGCCGAAGAACTCTGGTCGTATGGCTCGGGCTCCTTCCAGCCGCGACTCGGGATCGCCTTTCGCCCCACGGACAAGTGGGTTATCCGTACCGGCGGCGGACTCTTCTCGAGCGTGCAGCACATGAACAACTACACCATTCTGAACCTGATGCCGCCGCTCTCCGGAAGCGATACCTACAACGCGGTCACGGATCCCGCGCAAACCTATCCGGTTACCGCCAAC
>CAZMRK010000752.1:0-5756 GCA_964568355.1 uncultured Solibacteraceae bacterium
TGGGCCTCAGCCTTTTTGAAAAAACGCCGATTTCACAGCTCTTCGAGCAACCTTCTCCCGAATCGGAGATCCGCACCCCGGCTAACCAACTCAGTCTATTAGACCTTTAACCGGACAGCCGTGTGCCTGTACCCGGTTTGCCCTGAACGCAGGTATACTGCGTGGAATCTGCGACGCACTACACCAGTCTCCGAATACAGCTATGCGGCCTCTCGTTCTCTTTCTCGTCTTCTGCTCCGCGGCGCTTCCCCAAGGTCAGCGGCGCATCTTTTCCAGGATCATGACCGGCGAGCCATACACGCTGGAGTGCTATCTGCCCCAGATCACCAACGGCCCGAACTTTCCCACCTGGTCGCCTGATGGCAAGCAACTGGCTTTTGCCATGAAAGGCTCCATCTGGCGCCTCAAACTGGGTGAGACCACGGCCCATGAACTGGCCAATGATCCCGGATATGACTCCCAGCCCGCCTGGTCACCGGATGGCAAGTGGATCGCTTACACCTCCGATCGGAATGAGCAGATCCACCTCAAGCTGCTGAACCTGGCCGATGGCAGCACACGCCAGCTCACCTCGGGCAATTCCATCAATGTGGAGCCGGAATGGTCGCCGGACGGCACGCGTCTGGCTTACGTTTCTACCTGGCCCAACGGCAACTACAACCTCTACATTCTGCCGTTCTCCGGCGGAGTCCCCGGAGAGCCGATCCGGATCACGGAGGATTTCGAACTCATCCCGCCTACTGTCTACTACGGCAAGTGGGCCTTGCACATCCACCCCACCTGGACCCGCGATGGCAAGGAGCTGATCTTCATTTCCAATCGCGACAGCAAGCACGGCACCGGCGGCTTCTACCGGATGAAGGCGGAACCGGGCGCGCCGATGAAACGGTTCTACTACGAGGAAACCACCTGGAAGGCCCGCCCGACGCTTTCACCGGACGGTGCCAAGCTGATCTATAGCTCCTACCTGGGCCGCCAGTGGCAGCAGCTCTGGGCCATGCCTCCCAAAGGCGGCGATGTCTTCCCGCTCACCTACGGCGATTTCGACCGTACCGATCCGCGCTGGTCGCCCGATGGCACGCGCATCGCATTCATCTCCAATGAGACCGGCGATACCAGCCTCTGGCTTTTCCACTGGTTCGGCGGCCGCATGGAGCAGGTGCGCGTCGAAAAGCTGGTCTACCAGCGCCCCATGGGACGGCTTCACGTGCGGATTCTCGATCAGGAAACCGGCAAACCGGTCCGCGCCCGCGTCCACCTCACCGCCGCCGATGGCCGGGCCTACGCTCCCACGCAAAGCTGGTTTCGCGCCGACTGGCTCATGTTCGATCACATGGACAAGAGCGAATACCACTATTTCCACACCGCCGGCGATTTCGAAATGGAGCTTCCGCCGGGCACCGCCACGCTGGCTTTCTCCAAAGGTTTCGAGTATCTGCCCCAGGAAAAACAGGTGACCATCCACAAGGATCGGCCGGCCGAGCTTACCGTCTCGCTGGCGCGCCTGGACAACCTCGCGGCCCGCGGCTGGTGGGATGGCGACAATCACTTCCACATGAACTACGCCGGGGTCTACTGCAACACCCCCCAGCGGCTCATGGAGCAGGCCGAAGCCGAAGATATCCACGTGCTCAACAACCTGATCTGCAACAAGGAGCAGCGTATTCCCGATGTCATGCATTTCAGCGGCGCTCCCGATCCGGTCTCTACCAGCACGCGCATCCTCTACCACAATCAGGAATACCATCCGCCCTTTTGGGGCCACTCCGCCTTCTTGAACCTGAAAAAGCACCTCGTTATCCCGGACTACGTCGGCTACCAGAACACCATCGTGAACAGTCTCTTCCCGTCCAACACCATCCCCTACCGCGTCGTCCGGGAAGAGGGCGGCCTGGCGGGCTACGCACACGGTGCAGGCCCGCACTTTCCCGTGGATCTGGCCCTTGGCTCGGTCGATTTCATCGAGGCCAATACGGTGGAGGCGATGGAGGCGCTCTATCACGCCTGGAACCTGGGCTATCGCGTGGTTGCCTCGGCCGGAGAGGACGCTTTCCCGAACTTCTATCGCAGTTACATCATCGGATCGAACCGAGTCGTCGTGCATAGCGGCCCCACGTTGAACTATGACAAGTGGATCGCGGACTTCCGTGCCGGCCGGTCCTTTGTCACTTCCGGCCCGCTGGTCTTCTTCAAACTGAACGGCAAGGAGCCGGGGGACGAGATCCGCCTCTCCGCGGGAAAGCAGACGCTGCACGCCGAGATCGAAGCGGAGTCGATCTTGCCGCTCCAAACTGTGGATCTTCTCTACAACAACCAGGTGGTCGCCTCATGGAAACCGGAGGGGCGTCCGCTCAAGGCTCGCTTCCAGAAAGATGTGTCCGTGGAGGGTAGCGGCTGGTTCGCTGTTCGGGTGCGCGCCGAATACGCCCGTCATCCCGTCCGCCGTCCTTACCCGTTCGCCGCGACCATGCCGGTCTGGGTCACCCTGGGCGATCGGCCGGCTCGCTCTCGCGCCGACGCGGATTATTTCCTGCAATGGCTCGACCGCTCCCTCCAGAAAGCCATGGCCAATCCCGCGTGGAATAATGAGGAAGAAAAAGAGGCAACGCGCCGGCTCTACCAGGAGGCGCGCGCCCGTATGATCGAACGTCAGAGCGAGGCCCATTGAAGACCGAAATCTCCCGCAGGGCGGCGCTGGCCGCCATGGCCGCCGTCCCCGCCGCCGGTGCAACTGAGACTTCCATCGATCCGGAGATCGTTCGCCGTCACGATGCCGGCCTGGAGCGCCTGCTCCGGCTTCAGGTCACCGACCCGGCCAGCCCCCACCGCGGAGCCTATCCGGACGACTACGGCATCTATTTCCCCGGCTCCGCCGCCGGCATTCTCGAAGCAGGTGTGGCCGCGTTTCTCTATCCCGGCTCCCGCTATCACTCGGACCGGAACGTGGTCGAGCGGCTGCGCCTGGCCGCCGCCTACCTCCAGCGAGTCCAGAGCCCGGACGGCAACGTCTCTCTACCGATCACCAATTTCAATTCGCCGCCCGATACGGCTTTCGTGTCCCACGGGGTAGCCACGGCGGCCTGCCTGGCGCAACGCCGCCAATCGAGCGAACTGTTCTCTCTGCTGGCGCCGCTGCTGCGCAGCTTCGGTGCGGCGCTGGCCCGTGGCGGCGTGCATACCCCCAACCATCGCTGGGTGGTATCCGCAGCCCTGGCGCAGATCCACGAAGTTCTGCCGGCTCCCTCCTATCCCCAACGCATCGATCAATGGCTGGCCGAGAGTATCGATATCGATTCCGACGGCCAATACACCGAGCGCAGCACCGGCGTCTACAACCACATCGTCGACCGCTGCCTCACCGTGATCGCCGCCAAGCGCAATCGTCCGAATCTGCTGGAGCCTGTCCGCCGCAATCTGGAATCCATGCTCTACCTGGTCCATCCGGGCGATGAGGTGGTCACCGAGATCTCCCACCGTCAGGACCAGTTCGGCCGGGCGAGCATGGGCAACTACTGGTTCCCGCTGCTCTATCTCGCCCATCATGGCGGCGATGGCCGCTTTGCAGCCCTGGCACGCCGCTTTACGCCGGATTGGGCGCGGCTTTCCGTCTTGATGGAGTATCCCGAACTGGTGGCAGGCGGCCCGGCCTCGGCGCCCCTTCCGGAAGACTACGAAAAGCCGTTTCCCGAGCTGGGCATCGTGCGGATCCGGCGGGGACCTCGCAGCGCCACGTTGATCCTGAACGGCTCCAGCCGTTTTGTCACCTACCGCCATGGGGCGGCGGTGGTCAATGCTGTACGGTTCGCCAGTGCGTTCTTCGGCAAAGGCCAGTTCATACCGGAGGGTGGTGAAAAACGCAACGGCCGCTACCAGTTCCACCAGCGGCTCAGCGCCGGCTACTACCAGCCGCTCGATCCCGCTCGCGTCGTGCGAGCTGGCGAGTGGGCCGCTGTCCGGCCCGAGCGCCGCGTTACGGAGCTTTGCCGCCTGGAGCAGTCGGCCGAAGTCAGCGAGCTGCCGAATGGCCTGCGCATCCGCCTGCGTGCCCACGGCACGGACGGTGTCCCTCTGGCTGTGGAAATCAGCCTGCGCGAGGGCGGGGAACTCGGTGGCGTCGTAGCCGCTCCCCATGCCGAAAATGCCTGGATCCTGGGGGAAGGCTATGCCACTTTCCGCCAGGGCGGGGACCGGCTACGCATCGGACCTGGACTGCGCCAGCACAGCTATACACAGATCCGCGGCGCACAGCCGAAACTCCCCGGATCAAGCATCTATCTCTGTGGCTATACCCCCTTCGACCACACTGTGGAAATCTCGGTAGGATAACCTGCTATCCTGAGGGTGCATGTACCTGAAGATTCTGGCGCATCCGGTTTTCGTCAACCTGAACTTTCATATGCCCATGGTGGTGGATCTGTCCCACCCCCTGATCATGCTGCAAGGCGAAAACGGATCGGGTAAGTCTACTTTGCTGCACTCCATCTACTACGCATTACGTAGTCAGCAGGTGGATGGGTATATTTACCGCCTGGATCCTGGCGACGTCAAAATCGGCGAAGTCTATCTGTTTGATGCAGAAGCGCATAATCCCCGCACCCAGCTCGATTTCTTCAAGGACCAGCCGCAGATGATGGAGTTTCTGCAGATGGCCAGCCACGGGCAGGTCATGCTCTCGATGTTCCGCGAGAATTTCCCCAGCCTGCCCAATGGCACCATCCTGCTGCTGGACGAACCGGAAATGGCGCTGTCCCCCTCCAACCAGCGCCGTATCCTGAAGATGTTAATGGAATTAGTCGATCAAAAAGGCTTCCGTATCATCTGCGCCACCCACTCCCCGATTTTGATCGAGGCTAAAGAGACTTACGTGATCAATCTGGACAATCACATCAACCGGAACGTCGTCTCTTCGGACCTGGGAGTGGAGGGTGCCAGCACCATTCAGTAGGATTTACTACGGAAGTAGTATTCCGATCGGATTGCCGTCGATGCGGGCCGGTCCCTTCTTGGAAGGCACGATCTCGTCAAGCGGTAGCGTGACCAGAGCGGTCGCCTCGCCGTACGGTTCCGGATAGAGCGACATCTCCACGTGGTGGTCTCCGCGGTTCACGGCTTCGGCCTGCTGCGGGGTGACATAGCCCAGTAGCACCTGCGCGCCATCGGCCAGCTTATGAACCTCGAAACTCTGGAAAACCTGCCTGCGGTAAACAGGGACGCTCTCGGTGTGCGGGGAATTGGTAAAGCCATAGACACCACGGGAGACGCGGTCGAGCGAACGGCCCTCTTCAGACTCATCCACCAGGTCTACGTGGTGCTTGTTGCGGATCTGCTCTGCGGTCATCACCAAGATTTTAGCCGCTTGAAACCTGGTGCTACAATACGGCTGGGAACAGAGGAGAGCGTCTCGTGCCTTACATCCAGAACCAGTATGAGAAAAACATCATCACCACGTCGGTGGACTATGTTTTCAACTGGGCGCGCAGTTCGTCCCTTTGGCCGTTGACCTTCGGGTTGGCCTGCTGCGCGATCGAGATGATCGCCTCGACGACGGCTCGCTTTGATATCGCCCGGTTCGGCGCGGAGGTATTCCGGCCCAGTCCACGCCAGTCGGACCTGATGATCGTGGCCGGTACGGTCACGCTGAAAATGGCCCCGGTGCTCAAGCGCATCTGGGACCAGATGCCGGACCCGAAGTGGTGCATCTCGATGGGCGCCTGTTCGAGCGTGGGCGGACCGTTTAACACCTACGCCGTACTACA
>CAZMRK010000753.1:0-14043 GCA_964568355.1 uncultured Solibacteraceae bacterium
TAGAGCACCAGTTGAACCGCCTCGCGGCGGTGCGCGCAATAGCGCGAAACCGCCAGGTGGAAGCCGCCCGTGGTCTGGGCCCTCCCCGCGGGGCCGGCGGGCAGCAGCGTCACGGCGAATCGGCCCTGGATCGGTGCATCGGCCAGTCCTCCGGGAGGCACGCCGCCGCTCCAGTGCCGCAAAAAAGCGGCGTTGCCGGCGCGGAACACATTCAGGCTGTCTGCCTCCGTGTAGGACAGGACGCTGGGAGGCGAGATCGTGCCTACCCATCCTGACGCCTTCTTGAGTGCCGTCGCGACGTGTGGATTGTTTACCGTAATAGTACCGTCCGGAGCGATGATGCGCCCTCCCCCGAAAGCTCCCTGCCATTCCAGCGCATTGCAGGTCAATCCTTCATACGCCGCCCCCTGCCAGACATACCCCCAGAAATCCTTCTTACCGGCCGCGCGCTCCCCCTGCTGGATGCGCGAGGCCGCGCGTTCCAGTTCGTCCCAGGTCGCCGGTGGGTGCGCGAATCCGTATTTCTTAAGCAGATCCGTCCGGTAATAGAGAATTCCTACATTCAGGTAAAAGGGCAGGCTCACCAGGCGGCCCTGGACCGTGTCGTTTTCCAGCAGCGCCGGTAAGTGCCGCCGCGCATCCCGGTCGCGAAAGGGGTTGAGATCGATCAGGTCCTTCCCAATCGTGCCTGGCCAGATGACATCGACCACAAAGACATCCGGGGCACTGGAGCGCTGCCGCAGAAAGCGCTGGATCTGCATAAGCTGCTCCCCGGACGAGCCCCAGGTGGGGAAAAGATCGACTTGAATGCCACTCCGGTGACTGAACGCATCCAGCGCGTCCCGTCGCAGCCGCTGGCCGGCGTCGATCCCCAGCCCGAACAGCGACACCGTGGACTTACCGGGGGGGCCGGATCCGCAACCCGAACACGCCAAAACGGCGAGTAGCCATAGATGGGAAACTCTTGGCATAGGCGACCAGCGGGTATTTACTGAGCCAACGCCGCAGGGACGCCACCACCTGAAAGGCCTGCAAGTGACGGCGCTGGTCACATGGCCCGGTTCGGCAGAATTGCCACACGTCCGCCCCAGGGCTAACCATTGGGCCTGACTACACCGTCATCATAGCACCGGCGAACCCACCCACCGCCCATAGCGCCTGTGCTGTGAGAGAGCGACGCTGCCGTGCTGCTTCCGGATCCCCGGCATCGTGGTGACGAGCAAGGGCACCGTGCGGCTCTCCACAAAGAAGGCCGGGGCCGCAGCCTCTGCCTCGATGAGACCGGCTCCGGATCATTTCCCGACCGCAAGGTGGTGCTGGCCCGCTTCAATCTGGAATGGCTCACCGAAGGCAAAGATGCGATGAAGCGGTTTCCAAAGCCGGCTGGAATCCATGTATCCGCGGTTGCTCTTCCTCAAAACGCGATCCGAAAACTGAACTCCGCCGATCGGGCGCCCCCGGTCTGGAACAGAGGAGGCATACCGGTATTGGGAGACCCCGATCCGAACATCAGGTTCTGCATGGAGGTGGACTGCCCGAACCACGGGCTTGCCAGGAAAGGCACCGGGTCTGCGAACGCCGGGTGGTTGAGCACATTGAACACATTCAGTCCGATCTCGCCGGAGATCCTCCGAAAGATTGCAAATTCCCGCCGAAGGCTCATATCCAGTTGCACCAGCCCGTTCCCGGTGATCACGTTGCGCCCCAGCGTTCCCTGCATTCCGGCGGCCGGCCGGCTAAAAGCTGCCGGATTGAGCCGGCGATGCCCCGCCACTGCCGGATCGGCGATCCAGACCGGCACTCCCGGCACGCGATTGGGACGTCCGACATTGTCGAACCCCTGGCCCAGCGGCTGATCGTTGACCAACACGTCAATCGGAAAGCCCGTGCGCGCGCGCAGCGTTCCGCTCAACGTCCAGCCCCCCAGCCATGGCGACAGGCGCGAGGACGGTCCCAGTTGCGGCATCCGGTACGACCACGCCACTGTCAGCACATGTCGCACATCAAAGCTGGACGACCCTCGCGCCTCGCTCAGCCGGTACCCGGGATGAACAAGGAACACTGACGAATCCTGCGAGCCGTCATCGATCGAGTGCGCCCATGTGTACGACACGGATCCGTAAAAATTGCGCAAAAGCGAGCCGCTGTAGCGCATCTGCAAAGCCTGATAATTGGAGGAGTTCGCGGTCAGCGTAACCATTCGCTGAACCACGCCTGTGGCTGGATCGACATACGCCTGGTGCCCCAGCAGATTTCTCCCCATGGCGCCCAGATAGGCGATCGAGCCGGCTCCGCGCGATCCCAGATTCCGCTCCACGGACACCCTCCATTGGTAGGATGTGGGTAATTTCAGCGACGGATAAGCGCCGGTGAGAAAGCGCTGGACGTCTGGCGCGCCGGAGCCGTGGCTCTGTCCCATACCGTCCGATGGTCCCGTGGAAGTGTCGACCCCCGACCCACCTGCTGCCAGCAGCCAGCTATTGAAGGGGGCTCCGTTGATCGGATTCACCGCCGCTCCCAGCGCCGCGTCGTAGAACGTCCCGGCCCCCGCGCGCAGCACCAGCCCTCCCACCGGGAAGCGATACGCCAGCCCGAGCCGTGGCGCCACTTGTCCGTAACGCATCGGCCACGGCCCGGCGCCATTGATGCCGCCGGTGTAGGTGTTCTGCCAATCGGATCCTGTCCACAAACCCGATACCGTGGGAATCGGCAACTCGGTAGCTGTCGGAGGAGTGATCGACCAGCCCAATCCATACAGCAGGCTTAGCCGTTCGCTCACACGAAACGTGTCCTGCGCGAAGACGGATACCTGGTGAATCCGGCCGCCGTTCTGCGCCGGGCTGGACGATATTACCGCCAGCGGTCTTCCCTCAATGAGGTCCTCCAGGCTCGATGCGGCGCCCAGCACGGCGTATGTGGGCGAGCCTCGCGAAGGCGTCAGTCGCACGTAATCGCCGCCCGCGCGAAACTGGTGGCGCCCCACGGTCCTGGCGAACGTCTCTCGCAACTCCAGTTGGTTCTGCTGCGCCGTTCCCCCGCCCCAGGAAAGGAATTGTCCCAGTCCTGGAACCGAAAGCCCAATCACGCTCCCAATGCCGTTCAATGGAGGCAATCCGGATGCCGGCGGGACATCGACCGGTTGATATTCCAGGAAACCGTCCGGCCCTACGGTGAACCCCGGCAGCAGCCCTGCCATCGCAAATGCTGGGTAACCATTGCCTTGCCCCCCTCCATAAGAGGAGGACAGCAGATCGGAGCGCGAATAGTGGAAGCGCAGATCGTGGATACCGCCCATCCCTCCCAAAGTCAAACCGGCTGTTCCGCTGGCCCAGTTGTAGCGGGTCATGTATGACCTCGATGGTGATTCCGCGACACGGAAAAACAGATTTCCCCTGCCCCCCAGCGATTGATCGACCCGCAGGCCGGTGCTCAACAGGAGTCCGTCATCAGAGCGTAGGAGCAGGCCGGCGGCCTGGCCGCCGCCCAGGTCGGGTCCTAAAGGCGGTGGGCAACTGCCCAGAAGTACCTGCAGTTTCCCCGAGGCCCTCTGGCGCGCCTCGTATGAAGGCACCGAGGTCACTTGGATACCCGTATCGCTCAGCGTCGAATGCTCGGCCGAAAAAAAGAAAAACGTCCGGTTCGCCAGGACCGGTCCACCCAGTGCCAGCCCCAGGCGCTGATAAAAAGGCCGCGGTAAATCCAAACCCTGGCTGTTGGAGAACCAATCCCGTGCGTTCCACCCGTTGTCCCGTATTCGCCCGAAGAACTCGCCGTGAAATTCGTTGGATCCGGAGCGCGTGCTGACCAGCGCGGCGGCGCCCGGACGGTCCGTAAACTCCGGTGAGAAATCCGAGGTGCGCAATTCGATCGATTGCGCCGTTCCGTTGGAAACCAGGTTTTCCGTGCTGCCGATGGCGGTCATCGCCGGAAGCGACGCCCCCGGAAACGCTCCCGGCAGGATGCTGCTACCCACGCCCGTATTGGCGCTCACTCCGTCAACCCGGAACGTATGGGAGTTCGGCCGCTGGCCGTTGGACGTGAATTGGCCCGCGTCTCCCGTGCTGGCCGGTGTCGTCACTACTCCCGGCATCAGATCGAACAGTACGCGGTAGTCTCCCCCGTTGGCGGGCAGTGTCGCTCCCGCGGTATCGCGCGTCATCAGAAGGCTCGATGCGGCGGAAGGATCCATCGAATCCGTGCCGCTCGTCACGGTGATGACTTCGTGCACGCTGAGCAGTTCCATCGCGAAATCGATACGCAGTCCCTCTCGGGAATCGAGCACCGCGCCCACCCTCGATACGGTTCGAAAGCCCGGCAGCCGGACGGTCACCTTGTAGCGGCCCGGAGGCAGCGGTGCGACCTCGTAGTGTCCGTTCTGGTCGGTCTGCGTCTTCCATCGTGCTCCGGTAGATTCGCTTTGTACCCACACTTCCGCGCTGGCCAAAGCGCTGCCTTGTGCGTCGTCTACCTCCCCCAACAAACCGGCGGGATCGTCTGCCGCTGCCGCGCACACCATCACGGCAGCGCTCGCGAGCATGATCCAGCGCACCGGCGGAGTCACCTCCCCTCTTCCTGCTCCGGTGGAATCATCTGATCGAGACGCTCCATTTGATCGCTCAACTCGCGCAGCATGGCCTCGCCGGACGATTGCGAATAGCTGCCAGCCAGCAGGCGGTTGAGCAATTCGTCGAGCTTCTGTGTCGCGATCACCAGTTCGCGTGCTCGTGCCTGCCATGCTGTCCCCGCGACCGGCTCCGGAGCGTGCGCTGCCGGCAGCAGCGATTGGAGCTCCGTGCGGATGTGCTCCGTCAGGCGCCGAAGTTCGTCCATGTGGCCGCGCTGCAATCGATGCAACAGCTCACGATCCTCGCCTGCCAGGCTCGATTCGACCGGCGGGGGAAACTTGCTCGCCAGCAGCCCCACCGCATGCGCCCGCGAAACCGCCGTGCCGCTCGCCTCCAAAACACGATCCGTTGTTTGCTGCAGCGCGATCGCTCCGCCCAGCCGGCTCTCCAACTGCTGCCGCAGGAGTTCCGGCATGCCGGAGGAGTAGCGCTCCGGCGCGCCCGCGGGAGCCGTTGGACTCTGCTCTGTCGGAGGAGCGGCGTCCAGATCCACCTTGACGCGAGGCAGTTTCTGCAGCACCGCAGCGACCTCCCTCTTCCGGTCCGCGCGCAAGCCCGTCGCTCGAACCACGATCTGGTGCTGCGCATCCTGGGACACGTCAATCGGCTCTCCCACATCGGCGCCGATCCGGTTCAGCGCGGCCAGCACATGCAGCGTATCGGCCGGGCTCGCCGGCGTCTCTTCCGGTGGCCCCTTGCGTGCTGGGACACCTTGCAGGGTATCTGCCGGAGCGGCCGGCGCGGTAGTCTCGCCCATTTCCAGCGGATCCTCGCCTGTGAAATGAAACGTGCCATTGGTGGGCCGCAGGTCCCGCCCGCGCAGCGTCAGCGATGCGCTTCGCAGCACTCCAGCAGCGGCATCGGTTTGCACGCGATACGCCCGCTCCGGACCGCCGGTGTGAATCACGTTCACAGTGTCCCGTTTGTTCCGCAGTCCGCTTCTCCACGCCTGAAACGAGCGCGCGCTCAACGGATCCTGCCAACTGTAATGCGCTTCGGTAAACAACATCTCCAGATGCATCCAATCGGAATCGCGTTCCTCCGAATGTTCCGCCGTCAGTACCGCCGGCCGCAGAACGGTCCGGCCGTGCAGCCGTACCGCAATCGTCCGATTCGCCGGCATCTCCGCATCGGCCGAGCGCGTCAGCAGTGCGTTCGCCGCCGCCGAAGCTCGTGGTTCCCGCTGGCGTACTATCAGCACCACAGTTGCCACCAGACAGACTGCTGCGGCCGCCGCTGCCACCTGCCACCAGAGCCAGGCCCGCCGCGGATGGCTGGCCTCATATTCGCTCTTCAGTGAATCCAGGCTGCGCCATGGCTTGGGCGCAGGCGGTAGAGCGGGGCCGCGGATCGAATCCCGATATTCCACGTAAGCGGCCCCCGCGGCCCGTAGATCGCGCAGTCGCACCCCGCAAGCCTCGCACTCCTTCAGGTGGCCCGCTTCGCTGGTCGGTAGTTCCCCATCCTGGAACCGGGCCAGTTGCTCATCGGAAAGATGAGCGGATCGGCGGTCACGCATTCAGAACCTCCTTTAAGCGCACGGCCGCCCGGCGCAAGAACTCACCCACTGCCGATGTGCTGATCCCCATTACGGAAGCGATCTCGCGATAGCGCAACCCCTGCACGCGAAGATGCAGGCAGTTTCTTTGCTGCGGGGACAGTTCGTGCACCGCCCGATGGAGCGCAGCCCTCCGCCGGTTCTCGATCAGCGCATGCTCCGGGTCGGGCCGCATGTCCACTGATCCCGCCTCCGGGTCCAGTTCGTCGAATTGGGGCTCGCGCGTGTGCGTGCGCACCGCCAGGTTGTGCGCTACCCGGTATAGCCAGGCGCGCGGATTCTCGATCTCTTTCCCTTCCAGCATCTTCCGGTACAGCGTCAGAAAAACATCTTGCGCCAGTTCCTGAGCGCGCGCGGCCGGAAATCCGAAATAGAGTAAATAAGAGTAAATGTTCGCGCGCTCCGCCTCATAAATCCGCTCCACGCGCTCCTGGACCGTCATGCCGCTACGGCTCCGCTTGGCGTGTCGATTCCATGCACACTGTCCCACCAAGGAGAGCCACCCTCAGGCCCTTTTCACTACACCCGGCACAAATATTTCTTGCCTGTAGGCAAACGCATCTGGCTCCGGCTCTCAAGGACGTATGCGACCTTTCATCCTGTTCTTCTTTGCAGCGCTTTTGGCACCTGCCCAAATCGTATCCGTGGGCGTAAAGGCAGGCATCCCGACGGAGCACAGGACCTCTAGGTACAACTTCCCCGACATGCGCGATACCGGGCGCTGGACCATCGGCCCTACCGTCGAGTTGCGCCTGGTCTATGGCTTTTCCGTCGAGGTCGACGCGCTCTACCGCGGATATCGCGAGCAGAGCACCTTCTTGTCTTCGGAGATCATCGCCGATGACGTCGCCATCCCGCCGTTCTCCGTCTTGTCTCGTACGGACACCAAGGTTTGGGACTTTCCGGTCCTCTTGAAATACCGCTTCGGCTCGCGTTCCTTCCGGCCTTTCGTGGACGCCGGATACACGTGGAACCATGCCACGTCTGATGTCACGACATTCACGGTCTGCCAGGGTAGCTCGAGTCTTTGTTCCACGAGCAATTACTACAACGCGTACCGCCGCACAAGCTTCACCGATTCCTCCAGCGGTCCTGCCGGCGGTGTAGGAGTCGAGTTCAAACTCGGCAAGTTCAAGCTCGCTCCCGAAGTGCGCTACATGCACTACAGCAACCCCACTTCGAACCTGGTGACCATAATGCTGGGCTTCACCTACTAAACGTAGCGCACGCTTCAGCGTGCCGCGTCGACGCTCACGTCGACGCTCTGCAATCACAGGCCCTTTACCGAGCCGCGACCGTAAGGGAGCGGACCAGGCGCCCCCATGTCTCCGCCACCGAAACTCTACGTGTGCTCGCTCGCGCTGCTCTATCTCGCGGCCATGCTGTGGATCTCCGGTCTCCGCCCCCTGTGGCTCGACGAGATTCTGCAACTGATGGACACCCGCCGCCCGTCCGCATCCGATCTGGTAGCGCATCTCCCCGCGCATCATACCGGCTCCGCGCCGCTGGCATACCTGACGCAACACTGGACCCTGAAGCTCGCCGGCTATTCCGTCCGCCGGGCGCGCCTGTCATCAGCCCTGTTCGCAACCGCCGCTGTGCTCACAACGCTGCTCTTGGCCACAGCCCTGGGATGCGGCAATAGCCGCCTGGCCGCGCTACTTTTGGCCTTCTTCCCCCTGACCATCCGCTACGCCACCGAAGCGCGCCCGTATGCCGATGCGCTGTTCTTTTCCACGCTAGCCACCTGGCTCTATGTGCGCCTGTCTCAGCATCCGCGATGGATCCTCGCCGTCGCCTATTGGCTCGCGCTCACGGCCGCCGCTTATTCTCAGCCCTACGCGGCATCGGTTGGATTGGCGCACGTCGCCTGGTCGCTCCTGTGCCGCGAGCGAAAAACCGCCCTGCTCGGCGGCGGCGCGGTTACCGCGGCGATCGGCGCATTCCTGCCGTGGTACCTGTACGCCAGGGATCAGTGGGCTGCCGGTCTCGGCCCTCACGGCCCACACTTCACCGCCTCCTGGAAGCTGCCCCTGATGCTGTTTCGGGAACTGGCGGGAGCCGGATATGCAGGCTCCGGTCTCTTGTTCATCCTCTGTGGACTGGCACTCGTGGATCGAACCGTCCGCCCGGGCCGCACCAAGGCCTTACTTCTGCTCTTGATCGGGGTGCCCTTCGCAAGCGTCCTCTCCGCCGACGCTCTATTCGGCTATTTCGTGGCGGCGCGGCAGTTTCTCTGGGTCCTTCCTTCCATCGCGATCCTGGCCGCCGATACCTTGCGTCCGTCCCGCCTCCGCATGGTTCTGCTGGCATGCTTCCTCGCCGTCTGCATCCGGCAGAATGTTCGCTTCCTCTCGGCCCCGCACGAGAATTGGCAAGCCGCCGCGGACGCGATTCGTCACATCGCGCAAACCGGGGCCTGCCTCACGGTCGTCCCGCCGGAACATCTGTCGCTCTATGCGTATTTCCAGCCGGATCTCTCGCACACAGCCTGCGACGGCTCGCACCTGCTGCTCGCGATCACACCGTATGCCACCCGCGAACAACAGACCACCGCGCTTGCCGCCTTGCGATCGCAAGGCTATCTTTACGAGAGTAAGACGTCCATCGGCGGTTCCACACTGGTGCGTTTCGATCGCCCCGCGCCGCCCCTCATTCCGCCCGCAGCGCCACCGTCGGATCGATGCGCGATGCCCGCCGCGCCGGCACATAGCTGGCCAGGAGAGCCACCGCCAGCAGAAGCAGCGAAACCAGGCAGATCGTCGCCAGGTCGTCCGCCGACGTCCCAAACAGCATATTGGCGATGAGCCGGCCGGCTCCCAAAGCGCAAGGGATCCCCATCACGATCCCGCCCAGCGCCAGTGCAAGCGCCTCGCGCAGCACACCCCAACGCACCGCCCCCGGCTGCGCCCCCAGCGCCGTCCGGATCCCGAACTCCCGCGTCCGGCGCGCCACCGTATACGAGGTGAGCCCGTACAAACCAATCGAAGCCAGCAACAGCGCCAGAACGGCGAAGAAACCGGAGAGCAGGGCCACCACCCGGTCCGCCGTCAACGCCTGGCTCATTGCCTGCTCGATCGTCTCGGCGCCGAGCAGATATTCGTGCCCCAGCGATTCCGCTTCGCGCCCCACGCTCCTGGCGGCGGCATCGGCAGACTTTTGCGTTCGCAGAAACAGGTTGCCGGTTTGTGCCCATCTCCCATGTTGCATGCTCGGCAGGTAGATCACTGTGGCCACGGTATCCCGCAGATCGAAAAGCCTTGCCGTGCTGGCGATGCCCACAACCTCCAGGTTCTGAAGCTCCGGCATAAAGCCGAACCGGACGCGTTGTCCGATGGCATTGCCTTCTGGGAAAAGCCGCGCCGCGAGGTTGCTGCTGAGGATGGCGACATGCGGGTGGTGTTCGTCGTCGGTCCACTCGAAATCCCGGCCCAGGGCCAGGCGGATTCCGAGCGTCCGTAAAAATCCCGGCGAAACCATCAGCTCGGTAGTCATCACGCCTGCGTTCAGAACTGCCGCGTCTGCCATCTTCGAAACCGTGTATTGCGAGCTTTTCTGGCCAGGCCCTGCAAAATTCGCAAAGCCCACCGAAAGCACTCCCGGTACACTCGCGACTCGATCGAGAAGCTGCCGCCGGTAAGCATTCAGGTCCAGGTTCTGATATCCGCCTGGCCTCGGATAGAGACTCGCCACCAGCACCCGGCCTTCGAAGCCGGTATCCACCGTGCACAGCTTCTGGAAACTCCGCACCAGCAGCCCGGCCCCGAAGAGCAGGACCAGTGAGAGCGCCACTTGCGTAACCATGAGTGCCTTGCCCGCCTTCCCGGTGGCCCCTCCCAGGCTGCGCGCAGTTTGCCGCAGCACGGCAGCCGGATCTTCCCGCGAGCCGCGCAGTGCCGGAACGCCGCCAAACAGGATGCCGGTCAGAATCGCCATCGCCGCCGTCGCCAGCAGCACCCGCCAGTCCGGCCGCAAGTCGAGCGTGATCGGCGCCAGCGATCCTTGCGTCATCAGTGTGGCCAGCAAGCCGCTTCCCCAGTAGCCGAATGCCAGCCCCACCAGCGCTCCGGAAACCGACAGCACCAGGCTCTCCGTGAACACCTGCCGGGCAAGCGCCCAGCGGCTGGCGCCCAAGGCTACCCGCACGCTCACTTCGTAGCTATGAGCCGCCGCTCGTGCCAGCATCAGGTTTGCCAGGTTGACGCAGGCCACCACCAGGATCAACCCCACGATCCCCAGCAGCACATAGAGCGGCCGCGTATATTGAGCGCGGAGATCGCGCGCCACCCCGGTCGCCACCGGTGCTGCATCCAGGCGCATGGAAAGAAACATCTGCCGCCGCAATCCGGGAGTCTCGGTTGAAGCCGTCGCCAGCAGCACCTCCGGCCAGAACGATTCGAGTTGCGCCCGTGCCTGCGCGAGCGTGATCCCGTTCTTGAGCCGCCCCGTGGCAGATACCCAGAGCAGCGACCGGTCGTCCGTAGCCTTCATCGGAACCGTCACCTCCGGCGGTCGGCCCGTCGTCATACCGGTGAACCACTTTCGGGTGACGCCGATAATCGTAAGCGCCTGCCCCTCGATGCGAATCTGCCTCCCCACCACATTGGCCGCGCCGCCGAAACGGCGCTGCCAGAACTCGTATCCCAGCACCGCTACCGGGGACACCGTGCCGCTCGAAGCGTTCGCATCATCGGGTGCGATCAGCCGCCCGAGCAGAGGAGGCACTCCCAATTCGGAGTAGTAGTTGCCGGTCACGGAGCTGACGGCCGCCTGCGAAGTTACGCCGTTCACTTCCACGTTGGACATGTTGCCGAACGTCCAGCCCATCAGGCCGGAAAAGACGCGCTGGCCCCGCGCTACCTCTCGGAACATCGGATAGGACAAGGGAATGTTGTCGCCCTGGCGGACGACCGAAAGCTGCACCAGCCGTTCGGGCTCCCGCACCGGAAGTTCGCGCAGCAGCAAGGCATTCACCAGCGTGAAGATCGCCGTGTCGGCGCCAATCCCCAGCGCCAGCGAGAGCACCGCGACCGCCGTAAATCCGGGATTGCGGCCCAGCACGCGAAACGTGTAACGGATGCCCTGCCAAAAACTCCTCATGCGATCTCCCTATCCAACTGTTTTACAGTAATCTTTTAATCTTTTGTCGCCTGCGACGTTTTAACTCCGGAACCGAACCGCGCGCGCCAGCAAGCGGACAAACCGAATTATCCGTCGCAGCACTTGGAAGAGGTTGCCTTGAAAACGCTGATCTGTTTGGGCCTCCTGGCCCTGCCCCTCGTCGCCTCGGGTCCCAATCCGTCCCTCCGGGGTGCCGTTATCTTGCCGCTCCTGCCGCCCGGACCCGGCAATCCGCGCAATACCGAAGGTTCCTTCGTCAGCCTGCGCGACGGCCGCGTTCTGTTCGCCTATACCCGCTTCACCGGCGGTGGCGGTGACAATGACGCAGCCTCCATCGTCGGCCGTATTTCGAGCGATGGCGGCAAAACCTGGACATCCACCGACATCCCCATCGTCGATCGCGAGGGCAGCATGAACGCCATGAGCGTCTCGCTCCTGCGCCTGCGCGATGGCCGTATCGCGCTCTTCTATCTGCGCAAAAACTCGACCTCTGATTGCCGTCCCTACCTGCGCTATTCGAGCGACGAAGCCAAAACCTGGAGCGATCCCATCCTCTGCGTCCGCGACCCCGGGTACTTCGTCCTCAACAATGACCGCGCCGTCCAACTGCGTACCGGCCGCATCCTGCTGCCCGTCGCGCTGCACCCGGATATCAACGGAGGCATCGGCCCCGGCGTCGTGATGACCTGGTATTCCGACGATTCCGGAAAAACCTGGCAGCGCAGCAAGAGCCGCCTGGAAAGCCCCAAGCCCAATCGCGCCGGCCTCCAGGAACCCGGTGTCGTGGAACTGAAGGACGGCCGCGTCATGATGTTCATCCGTACCATTCTGGGCTGTCAGTACCTTTCCTATTCGGGCGATGGCGGTGATACCTGGTCCCCGCCCGAACCGTCGTCGATCCTCTCCCCTCTTTCGCCCGCATCCATCAAGCGCATCCCCAAAACCGGAGACCTGCTGCTGGTGTGGAACGATCATTCCTCCGTCGATCCCGCGATCCGTTCCGTCCAAACGCCGGAGCGCTCCTATGGAGGGAAGCGAACCCCGCTCACCGTGGCCATCTCCAAGGACGACGGCAAGACCTGGATCCATCACCAGAACCTGCGCGCCGATCCCGACGGCTGGTATTGCTACATTGCGATCCACTTCGTAGGCAGCCGCGTTCTTCTGGCCTTTGTCGACGGCGGCCATGGCCTGGCACCCCTGAGCCGCACCTCTCTGGCCTGGTTCGACCGGAAGCGCCTATAAACCAAAGGCAACCGCCTGGTTTTATCGGCGTGCATCTGCGTGCATCGGCGGTTCCGTCTTCTCTCGGCGTATACTCGCTCCTAGGCACTGCTCTATGAATCGACGATCCTTCTGGAAGTCCCTGGCCGCCGCGCCCGCCGTTGGTCTCGCCACTCGCTCCCGTGCGCAAGCCGCCATCCCCAAAATGAAGATCACCCGGGTCCGCATCTACCGCCCGCCCAACCTGAACATCCTGTTCAACCAGAGCAACATGGTCGTGACCGTCGAAACCGACGCCGGCATCACCGGAATCGGCGAAGGCGGATCCAAGGACACCCTCGAACAATGCGCCGGCAAGCTCATCGGTGAGGATCCCCAATACACCGAGCGCCTGTGGCAGCAGATGTACCGCTCCTTCTTCTATCCCGCCGGCCGCGAGAAAATGCACGCCATCGGCGCGCTCGACCTGGCGCTATGGGATATCAAGGGCAAGGCTCTGGGCCTGCCGGTTCACACCCTCCTCGGCGGCCTCACCCGCAAATTCTGCGAAGCCTATGTGACCAGCGGTGTGGTGGAAGGCGTCACCCAGCGCGGCATGAGCCTCAAGGAACGTGCCCGCATCGTCATGGAGGCCGGCTATCGCGCCTTCCGCATGGGCGCCGGCGATATCCCGCAGGGCGGCACCTTCAACACCCATGAGCGCCTCTATCAGATCTACGAGGACTGCGTGCAGGTGCGCGAAGGCATCGGCAAGGGCGGCGACTGGATGATCGATTTCCACCAGCGCTTCGATCTCTCCGAGGCCATCCGCGGGTGCAGCCTGCTCGAATGTCTGGCGCCCTACATGGTCGAAGATCCGGTCCGCACCGAAGCCTTCTCTGAGGACCTGCCCATTCTCCGCCGCAGTGTGAAAGTGCCGCTCGGCGCCGGCGAAGAGTGGGGCAATCGCTGGGACTTCAACAAGCTCATCGAAAACCACGACATCGACCACCTGCGCGCCACCCTTCCCAACGTAGGCGGAATCACCGAGATGATGAAGATCGCCGCCATCTGCGAGACGCACTTCGTCGGCATCGTGCCCCACTTCACCGGACCCATCGCCACCGCCGCCCTGGTGCACACGCTGGGCGCCTTTTCCGGCCCGGTCCTGTTCGAATACAACTACGGCACTCGCCCGATCCCGTACCTGCCCGTCTTCCTGGAATTTAAGAATGGCAAGGTCTGGCCCAATAGCCGGCCCGGCCTGGGCGTCGAAATCGATCTGAAGCACCTCACCCAGATCGGAGAAGTTACGCAATTCATCGGAGACCGCCAGACCTACTACCGGCCTGACGGCTCGATCACCAATTGGTAGCCTCGTCTCCCGATATCGGGCACATCGTTACCGAGCCGCGACCGTGAGGGAGCGGTCAAGACCTACACCTTTTCCGGGACCACGTAAGGCTTCCGATACGTGCGCGTCAGCATGGCATCGGCCTCGCTGTCGCCCGTGAACCGCTCGCGCTGTGGATCGAA
>CAZMRK010000754.1:0-11897 GCA_964568355.1 uncultured Solibacteraceae bacterium
GTAGGCGACATCGGACTGATCCGCCTTGCCCGGAAAAACGCAGGTGCGATAGACCTTGAGGCGGTCGCGGGCGCCCCCGAGAACCTGGGCCACCGGGCGGTCCACCGCCTTGCCTACGGCGTCCCAGAGCGCATGTTCCACACCTGACCAGGACTGCACGCCGGATTCGCCGCGTTCCATCTGCAAGCGTTTGAGGTGGCGGTCAATGGCGAAAACATCCTCGCCGATCAAGGTTGGTTTGACCCATCCTTCCAGGACTCCTTGCGGGCATCCCAGGAAAGAAGTCCCCACGATACCGCCGTCGGTATGGACGCGAGTGACGGCATAGTCATAGCGTTTGAGCGGGTCGGGATGAGGATCAGGCACCCGCAGTGAAAACGATTCGATGTTGGTGATGCGCAGACGAGGCGCTTTCTCCAGCGCCGGCAGCGCCTGCACGCCGGCGAGCGCGGCTGCGGCGCCCAGGCCGCGTGAGAACAATTCTCTTCGACTATAGCGATCGGGACTCATGACGATCGCCGGAATTGTATCACGCTGAAGGATTCACCTCATCCGCTTGCTAAAGAGAGCGCTTCCGTTTCACTACCAAACCGCAACCATCCACCCCGCTACCGAGCCGCGACCGTAAGGGAGCGGTCCCCTCAGCATGTGACCGGCCGCGCCGTCGCCACACTATTGCGTCGTCTGTGCCACCGACCGAAGAGGAGCTTTGCGCTGCCGGTCCAAACCAATCAGCCCCCAGAAAAGCAGCACCAGATAGTTCAATGCCTGAAAAAGCAGGATGTACGCGATAGCATCGGTCCGGCTCAGTCCGAAGGGCGCCAGCACACTCACTGCCACGAATTGATAGATCCCTACGTAGCCGGGAGTGGAAGGCAGCGCGCTGCCCAGTCCCAAGCCGGCCACCAGCAGAAACGCGATCGGAAAGCTGATGGTGATGCCGATCGCCCGCGCCCCGCAGACCGTGGTCAAGCCGTCCAGAAACCAGATCAGCGCGGTCAATGCCAGGAATCCGCCCAGGCGGCGGCGATCGTGGAAGCTGCGGATGCCCTGCAGTCCATGCCCCAGCATCCTCTCCACTTTGCCGCGGAACCGATAAGGAATCGGCAGGCGCCGCAGGATGCGAAGCCACAGCGACTCAAACAGCGGGAGAAAGACAATTCCGGCGACCCCGATGAAGCCCAACAGGGCGAATGGCCGCGCCGCCTTGGCGATCCACCCCGGCTGATGCGGAAGCGTCAGAAGCACCGTCGCGCTGATGCTGATGAGCACAATCGCATCCACCACCCGTTCGGATAGCGCCGTCGTCAGCACATAGGCCTTGCTCATCCTGGAGCGCCCGCTGATCATGAGCGTACGCACCAGTTCGCCGGCGCGGGCAGGAAGCACGTTGTTGCCCAGATATCCGGCCGCGGTAGCCCAAAACGCCAAAGGAACCGATACGTAGCCCTCCGCCCGCAGCAGGATGCGCCAGCGGCACGCCCGCATGAACAGCGTAAACGAGAGGATCGACAGCACCACCACGATGATGTCCGGCCGCGCCCCCCGCAGGCTTTGCCACACCCGCAGCCATTCGATTCCGCGCAGCGATTCATACAGCAGAAACGCAGCCAGCCCCAGCGAGATCACCCAATAGATCGCGCGAGGGCGCGGCGTCGTACTCAACTCGGTTGATTCGGGCATCCAGTCGCAGTATAGCGAACCGACGGCGGCGGCACGAGAGCAAAACCCCGGCCGTCTGTGCTCCAACTCCCCTAAGGGCGCTCCAGAAAGCGCGGCGGCTCCGCCTGGTCGGCAAAGGCAAAGCCCGTCAGATACGCCAGCTTCAAAATCTTTTCCATCTTGGCGAAATTGATCTTGTCCACGGTGTCACCCACCTGGTGGTAGTCCGGGTGAAAGCCGGTAAACCACCAGACGGCGGGAATATTGTGCAGAGTAAATGGAAACTGGTCGCTGCGCTGGAAAATGTTCAGTGCCGCATCCTGATCCCACTTATAATTCAGGCGGAGACCTACCTCCTCATTGCCGCGCTCCACGGTCGTCCGGTAGGCGGGCGAATTGATGGTACCGATCAGGTTCAGTTCGTTCGAGGTATCCGGCGCGATCTGAATCAGTCCGTTGGTCTGCGGGCTGGGCGTTTCGTTCCGCCCGATCATATCGAAGTTGATCACCGCGCGCGTGGACGCCAGCGGGCGCAGCGGATGCTCGACATAATAATAGGAGCCCAGCAGCCCGCGCTCCTCCGCCGCAAAGATGGCGAATACCAACGTACGCTTGGGCCGCTCCGGATTGCGCGCGAAGGCCCGTGCCAGTTCGATCACGCCCACCGTGCCGGAACCGTTGTCGTCGGCCCCCGGATGCACCTGGCCGTCCCAGTCGCCGTCGTGGTCATAGTGACCCGTGAAGAAGACGCTTTCGTTCCGTCCTTGCGGATCGCTGCCTTCCAGCATTCCGATGACGTTGGCCGAGTTGCCGCGGCGGCGCTCCCGAAGCACGATGCGCATCTCCACCTGCGTGTCGGGCAGCGGCGCGGAAAGCGGCTTGAGCGAGGCATCGATCGCCGCTTGCACCTCGCCCGGCTTGCGGTGGATGGCGGACATCAGCTTGGCCGTGAGCGCATCGCTGATGCTGAGCATGGGCAGATTGGCTTCGCGCTCGGCCAGCGCCTGCGGAGGCAGACGCAGCAGGCGGTCGCCGCCGCCGGGCACCGTACGGATCCGGTCTTCGGTGGAAAGATGCTTGCGATTCGGTTCGGCGGCTACCAGCAAGCCCACGGCGCCATGCTTGCGAGCATTGACGATCTTAACCACGGTGTTGGCATAGCGCGTATTCCCCAGTCCGTTGAAGCGCGAATGGGGATCGGTCTCCTGGGGCTCGTGGTCGAAAACCAGGACGATCTTGCCGCGCGCATCAATGCCGGCATAGTCGTCATAGCCGAACTCCGGGGCCGTGATGCCGTATCCGGCAAACACCACCGGAGCGCGCACCGTCCCCTCGTTTGGCCCGCTGCCGTAAAAATCCCGAAAGTACCGGAAGACCTTCTTCTGCCCGCCCCGCTCCAGCGTGATGCGCGTCTCCTCGCCGTCGGCGCGATACTCGATGAGCGGTACTGTTTGCAGAAAAGAATTCCCCGTGAGCGGCTTCAAACCGGCCTTGGTAAATTCCGCCACAATGAACTGGATCGCGGCCTCCGAGCCCCGCCGCAGCGACCAGCGGCCTTCGAGCGCATCCGACGCAAGAAACGTCAGATCGGCGCGAAGATCTTTTTCGCGGATCAGATCGAAACCGGGAGCCACCCGCGGATCCAGTGCCGCGGCAACAGAGGCAGAGAGAAGGAGCAGCAGGACCGTCTTGCGCATTAGGATCAGGATAGCGCAGCCCCGCCGCGCCGCCGGAAGAACGTGGGGGCGAGTTGGGGAACCTCCGGCGGCAGCCCTAAGCCGATCTGCTCCAGTGCCGCCTGCCCTCCGCGATAGATGCGCTCCGTATCCAGCCCGCCATAGGCCGGCCGGTAGCCCGCCAGCTTGCGGAGTCCCTTGCGAAGCTGACGCTCCGCGCCCGCCCGGTTGCCGCGCCCGTGATGGTGGAAGGCGACAGCGAAATGAATCAGGCTCTGCAGAAAGAGCCGCTCCTCTCCCCGGGTCGGACGCCACAGGTCCTCGAGCACCTCGTGGGCCTCGAAAAACCGGCCCTGGTCATACAGAGCGATTCCCGAGCGGTAAAGTTCGTTAGCCGCGAGCGGAACCACGCTGACTCTTATACCACTCCAGCGTGAGGCGAAGCCCTTCCTCGAACGAATATTGCGGGGCGTGGCCCAGGTCTCGTACGGCAGCCGTAGTATCGGCCTGGGAATCCCGCACATCCCCTTCCCGCGGCGGCCCGTATTGCGCCGGGATGCTGACGCCTTCAAACTTCTGCAAAAGCGCCCATGCCTGGTTAAGCGTGATCCGCCCTCCATTGCCGCCGTTGTAGAAGTTGCCGGATACCCCGCGGGCCGTCGCCGCCTTCAGATTGAGCGCCACCACATCTTCCACATAAGTGAAATCGCGGGACTGCTCGCCATCGCCGAAGATCGTCGGCGACGTCCGCTCCAGAATGGAGCGAATAAAGAGCGAAAGCACGCCCGAGTAAGGGCTGGAGGGATCCTGCCGTGGACCGAAGACGTTGAAATAACGCAGCGACACCGTCTCGATCCCGTAAGTGGAGGCAAAAATGGAAGCGTAGTATTCGCCCACCAGCTTTTGCAGCGCGTAGGGAGACTTCGGACGCGGCACCATGCTCTCCACCTTGGGCAGAACTTCGCTGTCGCCGTAGGCCGATGACGACGCGGCGTAGACCACGCGGCCCACCTTGCCTTCCGCGGCCGCGCGAAACACATGAAACGTGCCGTCGATGTTGACCTCGTGCGAAGGGACCGGGTCGTGGATCGAGCGCGGCACCGACGGAATCGCGGCTTCGTGGAATACAACGTCCGCCCCGCGGAGCAGCGGCGCAATTTCCTCGTAGTGCCGAATGTCCGCGCGGTGGAATTCGATCGCGGACCGCACCTCTTCCAGGTTTTCCTCGTGGCCGGTAAGCAGGCTGTCCACCACAATGACCTTGCCGGCGCCTTCGCGCAACAGGCCGCGAACCAGCGCCGACCCGATGAAGCCGGCGCCTCCGGTAACGACGTATTTTTTCATGACGGAAGTTGTTTCACGATGCCAGTCCGGCGATTTCTTTTTCCAGATAGCGCAGCGACTCGTTAGCCAGCCGTTCCGCGCCGGGAGTGAAGTCGAACGCTTCGAGCGATACCCAGCCTGGATACTGCCGCCGGCGCAGCACCTCGAAGAGCGGTTTGAAATCGTAGTTCCCCGTACCGCAGTGGCGGCCGTCGAGTTCCTGAACGTGGATATGCCGGATCAGGTCGTAGTGCTTCTCCACCAGCCGGGCATGCGGTTCCACCTCGTCGATGGCGTTGTGCACGTCGAACATCGTGCGAATGGCCGGACTGTTGATCTCGCGAACCAGCTCAGCCGCCTCGTCCAGCGTCTGGACCACGTCGCATTGCCCCACCGGCAGCGCCTCGATCAGCACCGTAACCCCGCGCCCGGCGGCGTGCGGTGCCACCGATGCCAGCCCCCCGACATAATGCCGGGTGGCTTCGGCGCGGCTCAGGCCGCCCGTCGTGGCGCGCTGGTAGGGGGAACCGAACACCATCACCCCGTTCGGCCCGAGATCGGCGCACAGATCGATCAGGTGATCGATGTGCTTCCAACTGCGAGCCCGCAATGCGGCATCCGGGGTCGTGACATGCAGCCCCTTGGGGCTCACCATGAGCCAGTGCAGGCCGACGAACTCCAGGCCCTCGCTGCCGATGATGTCGCGATATTCACGCCGTTGGGCAGCGGTGACGGTCGCCGGATCTTCGGCCAGCGTGAAAGGAGCAATCTCGATGCCGGTGTATCCCGCCTGGCGAATCGCCCGGCAGGCATCGGCAAAAGGCCACTTGTCGAAGGCTTCATTACAAATGGCCTGGCGGAATTGGTAAGCCATGCAGAAACCAGTGTACCGTAGGGAGCAGACTCGGCCGGCCGCGGTTACAGTACTACCTTTTCCCCGGTCCGGCAGGAGCGGTACACTGCATCCACGATCTCCAGCGCGTGGCAGCCTTCTTCGCCGGTGATGAGCGGCTGGCGCCCGTTGCGAATCGCCTCCCCGAAATCCAGGAATTGCCGCTCGAACGGCTCCAGCGAGATCGCCATGGGATCGGACGAGCCGGAAGCCACATCGCGAGCCACCGGCGCCGGTTCGCCGGAATCGCCCTCCACATCCCAGGTGGTGAGCTTGTCGCCGGAGATGATCGCCGTCCCCTTGGTGCCGTGGAACTCGGTCCGTTCCGTGTATCCCGGCCAGAAAGCCGTCGCCGCCTGGATCACCCCGGTGGCTCCATTGCGGTAGCGCACCACGGCGTTGACGACATCCTCCGATTCGATCTTGTGCAAGGCGCCTAGCTGCCAATAGCCGAACAGTTCCTGCACCGGCCCGGAGAGCCAGCGCAGAATATCGATCTGATGAATGGCCTGGTTGATCAGCGCGCCGCCTCCCTCCACGGCCCAGCTTCCCTTGATCGGGCGCGAATAGTATTGCGGCGACCGGTACCACTTCACGTAACAATCGCACTGGAGCAGCTTTCCCAGCCGTCCCGCGGCGATGGCTTTGCGCAGGAACTGGCTGGCATCGTCAAAGCGGTGCTGGCTGACCACGCCCAGCGTAATCCCCGCCTTGCGGGCCGTCTCGACCATGCGGCGCGCCGTCTCGATATTCGTGGAAATCGGCTTCTGCACCTGGATGTGCTTCCCGGTTTGGGCGCAGATCTCCAGCGGCTGCATGCGGAAATCGGGGAACGTGCAGACATCCACATAGTCTACCCGGGGGTGCCGGCAGACCTCTTCATAGGTCGGGACGAACTCCGCTCCGTACTCCTCGGCGAAGCGCTTGCCGGCCTCCTGGCTGATATCGGTAACGACGGTGAGCTGATATCCGATGTTGCGGTAGGCCTGCGCGTGCTTGTGGGAAATCGCGCCGGTCCCGATCATTCCTACTTTCAAAGTGCCAATCTCCTTAGGGATTTGAGAAAAGCCCATTGTACCCGAGTACAATGGTGTTTTCTGTCATGAAGCTGGACAATCTGCCTCTCTGGGCCTGCGTGGCTCTTCTGCTCCCGATGCTTACCGGCTGCAAGCGCACGCCCCCCGCCAACGTGGCGGCCATGGTGAACAGTCACAGCATCACCTACACCGAGCTGGAGAAGACCTTCCAGTCGCAGCCTGCTAACCAGGAAGGATCCAGCGAGGATCAGGTGATGACGCAAAAGCTGGAGCTGCTGCGCAACCTGATCGATAGCGAGATCATGGTGCAGCGCGCCGAAAAGCTGGGCCTCTCCGCCAGCGACGCCGACGTGGAGGCCAAGGTCAACGAGTTCAAATCGCCCTATACCAAGGAGCAGTTCGAACGCGTCTTGTCGGGCCGCAAGATGAGCCTCGAAGACCTCAAAACACAGATCCGGCGCGAGCTGAGCATTCAGAAGCTATACAACAAGGAAATCACGTCCCATATCACCATCACTGATGCCGATGTGGCCAACTTCTACACTGCCAATAAAGCCAGCTTCAATCTGGCTGAACCGCAGATCCACATGGCGCAAATCCTGGTGACCCCCTTCCCCGATCCGAATGTGCACAACCTGAAAAACAGCAAAGCCCAGAATGAAAACGAGGCCAAGCAGAAAATTCAGGACATCGCCGGGCGTCTGAAACAAGGCGAGGATTTCGGAATAATCGCCCAGAGCTATTCCGAGGACCCCAACACCGCGGCCAACGGCGGCGACATGGGATTCATTCCCCAGTCCTCTCTGGAAAAAGTGCCGCAGGAACTGCGCAACCTCGTGATGAGCCTCTCTCCCGGGGCGGTCTCGCCGGTGATCCACACCCAGGAAGGCTACCGCATTCTGAAGGTGATCACGAAAGAACCGGCGGGACAGCGCGAACTGACCGATCCCCGCGTGCAGCAAAGTATCCGAGAAACGCTGCTCAATCGCAAGGACCAGCTCTTGAAAGCGGCCTACTACGAAGTCGCCCGCAACGAAGCCAAGGTGGTCAATTACCTGGCCCGCAGCATCATGGAAAGCGCCGGAAAATCCAAATAGCAGTTACCGAGCCGCGACCGTGAGGGAGCGGTGGCCGCGAGGATTTCGCCAGTCCGCGGAAGAAGTCCGGTGGGGCAGACCTTCAGTCTGCCGCGGGGCTTCAGGCCCCGCAAGGACTTCTGACTCAGGGCACGAAATCAGAAGCGCTTCGCCACCTGGAAATCGTCAAAGTAGGTCAGGCTGTCGCGCTCGGTCCAGAGACCGACCTTTCCCTGTGACTGGAAAGTCGCATCCTCCGCCAGGATCACGCGGCGATGGTTGAGGTAAACGCTGAAAACCGGTCCCCGGAAGACAACCTTCAATGTCCCCCAGACGTTCGATGGAATCGGATGGTCGACGCTGAAATCCTCCGTGTGCCGGCCGCGTGGCATGAGCGCAGTCCGCTTTCCGTTCCGCACCATGCACAGCTCGACATTGTTGGCCAGCGCGTTGACCCGCACCAGGTAGTAATTGTTGGGATCCCGATAACGCCAGACCAGCCCCGCGGCGCGGTCTTCCCTGCCCGCTACGGCTTTGAACCGGACACTGATCTCCCCGTCGCGAAGGTCCGGCTGGTTGAGCACGGCGATCGGTGTATATCCCTGCGCAGCCTCGCGCGAGATCTCCGCCAGCACGAAAGGCGGACTCGGCGCCGTCGGATCTTTGACCACCTGCCACTTCGCTGAAGCCCCGGGCATCGCCACCGACGCGGTCCAGCCGGAGGGCATCCGGCCCACAGACGCCGAATCGAACGTGATGGTGTGCGCGGCGCCCGCAACCAAGCCCAGCGTGACTAACCAGCCAACCGAACTCATAGCGATAGCCTGCGGACCTAGGAGGTTGGCCCACTCTCTTCCGGTCGTGGTTTACTGCCGGACTTGAACCGCACGCGTCAGCGCCCGGAGGGACCAATCATCTGGCCGCAACAATAGTTCAATTTTATCACCCGGCGCGACAGTCAAAAGGCACGGGCCCCCACGTGGAACCGGGGGACCCGTAGGACCGCGGAGAATCAGGCGGAGTGCACGTCTTCGGCCAGAATGACGGCTTCCGCTAAATCGCGCATGGGTCTGCGCAGACGGCGGCTCTCATTGCGTAGGCGCAGGTAAGCTTCTTCCTCGGTGAGCTTGTACTTGTGCTGCAGGATGCCCTTGGCGCGCTCCACCAGCTTGCGCTCTTCGAGCGCCCGCTTCATCTCGAGCGTTTCCGACATCAGCCGCGCGTTCTCGATCGCGATCGCCGCCTGCCCTGCCACGGCCCGCACAAATCCGAGCTCGTCGTCCGAGAAGGTGCGCTGTGTCTTGGTATAGATGTTGATGGTCCCGATCACCTTGTCGCGCGTGATCAAGGGCATGGATAGCAGCGAAACCAAGCCCGTCTTGCGAGCCAGTTCCGGATAGCGGTACTGCTTCTCTTCGAGTACATTGGCCACCATGATCGGCTGGCCCTCGCGTACCACGCGCCCGATGAGCGAATCCTCGATCTTCAGCGGACCGCGGTTCAGATACTCCGGAGTGGAGCAGCGGGCCGCCGAAACCACCAGTTCGCGCCGGTCCTCGTTCACCAGCATGATGGAGCACACCGGCGAGTCCAGTGTCGCGGCCACCATCTCGGAGATGGCTTGCAGGATCCGGTCCAGATAGCTTTCCGCCGCGATCGTGCGTGCCACCTCGGCCAGTGTCTGCATCCGCTTCATCGCGCTGTGCGAGCGCTGCACCAGCCGCGCCTTGGCGATCGCCCCGCCCAACTGCTCGCCGATAAAGCTGACCAGTGCCACCTGCTCCGGTGTATGCGTGTGCGGCGACCGGTGATGCACGTTGATGACCCCGATCAGATCTCCATCGCTCACCAGCGGCACCGAAAGAAATGCTTCGTACGTATCCTCGGGCAGCGCCTGAAAGGCCTTGAACCGGGCATCCAGCGAGGCATTGGCCGAGAGTGCGACCACGGATTTGTGTTGCGCCACCCAGCCCGTGATTCCTTCGCCCATCTTCAGGCGGATATTCCCGATCTCCGCGCTGTGCGGCAATTGCGATGCCTGCAACACCACTTCGTTGGTGGCCCGCTCCACCAGGTACACCAGGCAGGCGTCGCAATTGGTAGCCTCAACGGCCAGCCCGATCAACTCCTGAAGAACTTTGTCCAATCCGACATTCGAGCTGACGACACTGCTGATGTGATGCAAAAGGGCCACCTGTGAGCCCATTGCCATGGCTGCGGCCTCCGAACCTTGTACTATTTGCCCGTTCATGGATACCCTCCGTTGGTCTGTTTGCTTGGTCCTCTCGTGCGGACGTGGCACACGCGCTGGCATGATTTTCTGCTTAGCCGATTGGATAACGAGGAAATAGAACCGCTAAATCCCAGTGTACGGTCAGCCTTTTGACCAGTCCAATCCAAATTTCTTATTGACTCGATTGCCTAACGGGATGCTTCGACTCGGATTAAGATGGGGGGCATGCGATCCGCGCTGCTGCTCCTGGGCCTCCTGTTCACGCCCCTTACGCAAGCGCAAACGCTTCGTGATGTGGTAGATATCCACGTTCATGCGGACCCCGACAGCCTTCCGCGTTCGATCGACGTGCTGGGTATCGCCAGGCTGGCCCATGAGCGCGGGATGCGCGCCATCGTATTAAAGAACCATTACGATTCCACCGCCGGAATGGCCACTCTCGTGCGCAGCCTGGTGCCCGGCATCGAAGTCTTCGGAGGGATCGCCCTTAATCGCACCGTGGGCGGCATCAATCCGGCTGCGGTGGAACACCTGGTCCAGGTGAAAGGAGGTTGGGGCCGCGTCGTATGGATGCCCACCTTCGACGCCGAAAATCAGGTGCGCGACTCTCACGAAAACCGGCCCTTCGTCCCCGTCTCGCGCAACGGCAGACTCCTGCCCGAAGTCGAGCAGGTTCTCTCCCTGATCGCCCGCCACCACCTCGTCCTGGCTACCGGGCACTCTTCGCCGGCCGAAGACCTGCTGCTGATTCAGGCTGCCCGCCGCGCTGGGGTCGAACGAATCGTGGTGACGCACGCCATGCTCCCGCCGGTCCGCATGAACGTCGACCAGATGCGGCAGGCTGCCGCCCAGGGAGCCTATCTCGAATTCGTCTACAACGCCCTGATTGGCCCCAACAAAGCCTTCGACATCACCGAATATGCCGCCGCGCTGCGGGCAGTCGGGCCGGAACACTGCATTTTATCGAGCGACCTCGGGCAGGCCGGCAACCCGCTCCATCCGGACGGGCTGCTGGCCTTCTTTCAGGCTCTGCGAGACCAGGGATTTACTCCGCAGGAGATCCGCCGTATGTCCGCTGTCAATCCCGCCCGCCTGCTCGGTCTCTCCGCGCCCTGATCAAAACAAATATTTCAGCGCGAACTGGATCTGGCGGTTGGCCTGGGCCGTGCTCGTAATCACGCCGAACGAACCGGTACCCAGCGCGCCGCCCGGATTGGAAAACTGCGGCGTGTTGAACGCGTTGAAGAACTCGCTGCGGAACAATAGCTGGTGCCCCTCCCGATAGGGCATCCGGAACGACTTCGAGAACGAGACATCCCAGCTTTTGGTCCCCGGCCCGGTCACCGGGTTGCGCGGCGAATTGCCGTACTCCAGCACCGACCGCTGGAAGGCGGCCGTGTTGAACCACAAGTTAGGTGTCTGGTTGGCGACCGAAACGCTCTGTCCGGTCAGGTTCGGCCGCTCCCAGAGACCATCGTTGTTCTGGCTGTCTCCGCTTTGCGTGACGTTGAAGGGGAAGCCGCTGGCGAAGGTCACGATGCCGCCGAACTGCCATCCGCCCAACACCGCGTTCGCTACGCCCTTGAGATTCTTGGCAAACGGCAGCTCCCAGACATACCCGATCACCACCCGCTGGCGTTGATCGAGCACGCTGCTGGCCCGCTCCGCCGCGCCGCGGTTGCGCGGATTCTGGCAGCCGCAGCCGCCGGCGTTGATGGTCTCGGCGGCGTCATCGATCAGGTGCGACCACGTATACGCCACCGAAAGGCTCAGCCCGCGTGAAAAACGATGCTCGTAACGGCTCTGCAGCGAGTGGTAGATCGTGTTCGTGTCCGGCGCAATCATGCGGATACGCGCATACTCCGGATACGGCCGGCGCGCCTGAATCGTCCCCGGCCCCGGGTCGGGCTGGTTGAAGTTTTGCAGACTCGTATCCACGTGCGTTCCCTTGCTGGCCACCCATCCCGCTTCGAGCACGTCGTTCTGGGTCAACTGGCG
>CAZMRK010000755.1:0-13187 GCA_964568355.1 uncultured Solibacteraceae bacterium
GCGGCCCGCCATTTGGGATGAGCTGATCCTGGCCAATCTGAACGGAGCCTACTACATTACGCAGGCGATCCTGCCGGCCATGCGGGCAGCAGGCAAGGGACACCTGATCTATGTTTCCTCGGTCTCCGGCCACACGCCCGACGTTTCCGGCGCGGCCTATCAGGCTTCCAAGCGGGGCATGATCGGGCTGGCTCATGCCATTCGCGTGGAGGAGCGGGAGAACGGCATCCGCACCTGCGTAGTCTGTCCGGGCCTGGTGGATACGGAGATTCTGGAGAAACGCCCCGTCAAGACGGATGCCGCCACGCTGGCCAAGGCGATGCGGCCGGAGGATGTCGCGGAGGCGATTCTGGCCGCGGCCAAACTGCCCCCACGCGCCGTGATCACGGAAATGACGGTGGTGCCGACGTACCTGTAGTGCCGGAGCCGGGTCGAGGCACCGCTCCCTCACGGTCGCGGCCCGGTAAGCCTCCGCATCAGCCACTCGGCCAGAGCTACTCGCGACAGGACGCCTGGATGCTTCGGCATTCGTCCGATCAGGTCGCCCAGCTTGCGGAGAGCGGAGGCAGTCTCGGTGCTCGTGGCCGGATCCTTGGGCCGGAAATGCAGCGTCCCGGGCTCGGGAGGCATCAGGCCGGTCAGCGCGGCATATTGCACCGCGGCGAAAGCCGGATCGTCCGGGTTCACGTCATCGAACCAGATCAGCGGATGACCGTCGGCGAGCAGATTCCGCTGGACAGTGCGCAGCGCAGCGGCGTCGCGACCGACTTCGGCAGGCTGGCGTCCGCTCTTCACCGCCCATGCCGCCAGTGTTCCGCTAGCCTCGCCAATCGCCCACTCGATGGGGTGCAGGCGATAGGCTCCGTTGACGATGTGGGTTACGTCGAGATTCTTCGCGCCAGCCAGCAGGTTCGGCAGGTCTTTGGAGATAAGCGACCCAAACGGCACCTGGTAGGGTTTGGCTTGGGGCAGGCGTTGGTGCGGACCGCAGCCATGAATGTCGATGCCGTAGAAGCCGATAGCGGCGGTGTCGTCGAAATGCCGGGCACGCGCGCCGGGATTCCAGGGCTCCGCGACGTCCTGCTCCCGAACCATTTGCAAGGACTCCATACGCCGCGACTCGCGGATATAGGGGTAAAGCGACAATCCATCCTTGCTGCCCAGCACGTCGCCGCGCAGGACCAGATTGCCGGTCCCCTTGCCGGCCCCGCTATCCTGCGGCGCTTCGTGGCGGAGCCACCATGCAAAGCCCAGCGCCACCTGCTTGCCGTGCTGTAGAGCGCGCGCTGCTTCCAGAGGATCGGGGGAGAGATAGCGCGCGTCGCAGACGTCATTGCCGGGCCAGTTGATCATCGCGAGATCGGAGGGGAAGGCGCCCGGGACATACTGGTCCTTCGCCACCAGCCGGCGATAGGTCCAGAAGGAGCCCGGAGTTTTGGGCAGGTGGGCGAACATCCCATATCGCATGATGTTGCCCTCGCCGTAATCCACGTAGAGCCCGTACTGCGATCGGGCCTCGTCGTAGCCCGGCGGCTGAGTGAAGGGCAGGTCCGGCCTTGGGCCGGTGGCCAGCACAAACGGGTAGGTAAAGCTCTGGGCTAAGGCAGGATTGCCGGTTTCGTCCGCGTCCGGCTCGCCGGTCACATGGCGCGCCTCCGCACCGCTTCGGAAGCCAGCGCCGGCCAGCGGCAGGACGTCGCCCAGTTCGGTGGCATCGATGAACACCTTGCCTTCCAGGCTGGTGAACCGCCGGTTTGCCAGACCATACACCAGCAGGCTTTGCAGGCGCCCGCCGGCGCGTTCAGCGGCCACGGGAACGGTGCGCATCAGGATGCGCAGAGCACCCGATTGCCGATATGGCGCGATCATCTCGTCCAGCACTTCCAGCCCCACCTTGGGTTCGAAGCACAGGTATCCGACCCAGCACGCACCGGGATTGAAGCGCGCCTGGCGATGATCGGCGGCCAACTTCGGTTCATACTTCGCGCGGATCCGGCGGCGCAGGTCCTGATAAGTCCGCGCCGGTCCCGAGGTCTCGATCCAGCGGTGCTCATCGAACGCCGAAACGCCTTGCGAGGTCATCTGGCCGCCAAGCCATTCGGTTGCCTCCGTCATGCAGACGGTGAGACCGTTGCGCGCAGCCGCCAGCGCCGCTGCGACACCGCCCATGCCACCGCCGGCCACGACCACGTCGCAGGACTGACGCTTCACATTCGCGGGCTTCGAAATCGTTAGTACGGCTTGGGCGGGATCACCCGAGACGGGCACGGCCTGCGGATCGAGGACGCGGTATGTTGGCGAAGCCGCCAGGCAAGGCAGCGCCAACAGAAGGCCGCCGAGGAGGCGGGAGAGATTCAGGCGTTTCGCTGGATGGCCCATGGGCGCAGCACCCTTTCTTCCGCAAGCGCGATGGCACCTTGCTCGTCACCGGACTCCACTACGAGCACCATGCTGAGATTGCGATCGGCATCGATCTTCACTCGCAGCCGGTCTCCGGCCAATATGGGATCGAAGCTTTCATACGTTTTCCAATGTCTCCGCTCGACCGCGCCGACCACTACTGTCGGTTTCCGCCATCGCGCGGCATGAGGAATCTCCACCTCGCCGGCGCCCATGGGCAACAGCAGCAGCCGGGTGCTCCGGGTGAGCGGCTGCCGGTCGAGGGTAAGGGCTATCAGATGGGATGCGGCATCGAGCAGGGCTTCCTCGCCACACCGTATGTCTCCCGCGCCTTCGATCGCGATGATTTTTCCATTCGCATCGGTCGCTACGACTGCCGGACGGTGCGCGGGCAGAGAAAATCGCACGGTCCCGGCGGCCACGGACAGATCCACGCGGTCGAGTGACACATCGTCATAGTTGAGCGCCACGTGCACGGATTCGCCATCGTGTGTCGCTACGCGATAGGCATGAATGGGCGCGGCGGCCGGCTCGACCTGTTCGCGCCGGACGTCCAGGCGGTTCAGCAGAGACGCGTAAAAGCGCGGGCCATCGGGGTTTCCATCCGGCGCGTGCAGTTCCAAGGGGTCGGTGCTATAAAGGACGCGCCCGGATCCTAACTTATATTCCAGGACTACGGGGATGCCATCCGCCGTCGCGGCCAGCACCTTCGCCTGTGCCGGCCGGACTTGCACGCAGGGCGCACCGGTGTATTGCGGCCACGCCACGTCCGCGGCCGGGCTGACGGGCCGCATCGACCCCGCGAATTCCAGGCCCGTATAGAACTCCTTCTCGAACACGGCGCCGCAGAGCCGCTCGATGCGATCGGTTTTCACGCGCCTCCGGAGCGTATCGAAGGTGAAATCGCCGGAGAGGTACAGCTTCCCGCCCTGGCGGACGAAGGCTTCCAGCCGCTCGATTATGCGATCGTCCGGAGAGTACGGAAGCGGATAGAAGATCGTCTCGGTGCCTTGCGGCAGCCGCTCGATCGCGCTGTCTTCCAGCGTGGAGACCGGCACGCGCGCATCGATCAGCAGCCGCAAGGTATTCAGAAGCGCTTCGTGCACCACAGGCCCGGCGCCGCTCTGCTGCGACTCGCCGGGCAACAGCACGACCGTCTTGGATGGCTCGGACCGCGGGCGGAAGCCGCGAAACAGGATTCCGGCATTGCGATAGTACGCCACGACATCGCGCGGAACACCGTCGCAAGGGTAGTGCATGCCCCAGGCGAAGGTCAGGTCCGCCGGACACTTCCACGACCAGTTCTGCACCTTGGCGGCACCCTGTCCGAACGCCGTATGCGTCACTTCGAGGAAATAGTTGTGCTCGTAACTTTCCTCGCGAGTTTGGAGATAGCTGGCGGACTGTTTCCACGCGGGATGCGTTTTCACGCCGAACTCACCTACGTGCGCGCCTTTGCCCATCAGGCTCAGATCGAGCAGTTTCAGCACGGCTGGAAAGCGGCGGCGGTCGTCATTGGCTTTGGCGAAGTAGCCGAAGTTGGCGAAGTCCAAGCCTTCCGAACCGAGGCGCAGATCGATTCCGCTGCCCGATGATTGATAGAACTCCGCCGTGATGGGATGGGTGGAATCGGCCGATCGGATAGCTCCCGCCAATCCGTTCAACCAGCGCAGCACCAGGCTGAGGCGGAACCGGTAGTCGTCCAAAGTGCGCACATCGCGCCAGTCCCATTTGCCGCGCAGGATGCGGAGCTGATCGATGGGCGCTTCCGGAGGAGAGATGGCCCAAGCCCGCCGCAGCGCCTCGTCGGAGCCATAGCGCTTCCGCAGATAATCCCGATAGAGTTTTTGCAGATCGGGAAGATTGGGATCGTGTAGTTCCAGGTCGCCGTTGATGTAATAGATGAGGCCCTTGACGTCCTTGTAGCGGGCGGCGAAGCGGCGGCAGAAATCCTTCTGCTCGGCCAGGTCAAGCTCTCCTACGGCGGTGTTGCTGAAAATCAGCATGCCCGGCATGAAGATGCCGCCCGCACGCTGTACCGCCAGAAGCATCGCGTCCAGCCATCGCCACCAGACCTTCGGAGGATTCTGCTGCGGCCCGCGCAGGCCGCCGATCAGATTTTCGTAGATATCCACGCAAGCATCGCGGCAGCCATCGGCATCGGCCTGCATCGTCAGGGGGTTCTCGTTGCGCGCGAGAAACATGTAGACGTAGTCGTCAGTCCCCTGCACGAATACCGGCTGCTGATTCAGGCGGATGTAGTTGTCTTGCGAGGAAATGGAGGTTCCGGCTTGCAGCGTCTCCTCTTTCCAGACTTCAAATGCCGTCTCGATCTGGTCGAAGGTCTCCCCATCGGCGGCGAGCCGTGCCTCCAAGCGGTACTGGGAATCGATGAAGCGCTGGGGCCTCCATTCAGCCTCCACTACGGCGCTTTCCCCGCCGCCCAGGCGCACATCGCGCGTGGTGCGATAGGCGGGGTTGCCGCCCGAGGAGGGCACGATCGCGAACGCTACCTGCAGGGTCCGCGGCTCCAGCCCATAGTTGCTCGCCTGCACCCGCGCGCGTACCGGCTCTCCGTCGCGATAACAGCGGTAGTTGCTCTCGATCTCGTGCAGATAGCATTTACGGGCCAGCGCCCGGCCGATCGAGCGGACGGCACCATCCAGTTTGCCCGAGGCAAACAGGTCCTGGTTATCGACGCCGAAGAAAGCCCAGGAGCCGCGGGCATAGGCGCCGGCATAGTGGTGCAGGAGCGCGCCGGCAGTGCCCCGCAGCCGTCCATAGCGATCGCGGGCGTCGAGCAGCGGAACCCAGCGGGAATGATTGATTCCCAGCACGCCTACCGCGGAATAGCCGCTGAACGAGCCTTCGATCCTGAATTTTTCCGGTAGCACGGCCTGGCCCGGCGCCGGTTCCAGGTAAGACACGCGGCGCAGCCGGCAATCCGGATCGAACATGCCGATCTGTTCCGGCAGGGCGCGCAGTTCATCCTGTGGAAAGCCTTTAGCCGTGTTGATGCGCGGCTCCACGCCGCGCTCTTCGAGGCGAACATCCGAGGCCCAGAACGTGCCGGTGGCCCGGTTCAATCCGAATCGAATGCGCAACTGCCGGGTCTCGGGCGAAAGCGCGATGATCTCGCGGACCGTGATCCAATCCGTGGTGCCGCCGACCTGCCGGACCTCGGACGGAGTAGCATAGACCATCCAGCCCTTCTCCGTCAGTTGCTCGAGGCTGGCATAGCCGTAGCCGCCCTGGCCGGTATCGATGCCCTCGGCGCGAATTTTCGCTTCGAAATAAAAGCGCTTGGCCAGACCGCTGGCCGGGAGCGTGAAATACCAGCCGGCCGATTTGCCCCACACGCCCGCGGATACGGCCACTTTCAAGGTGCGCCACGTAGGGTCGAAGGTACAGAACTCATCGCCGCCGGCGGCCCAGCCTGCCTTTTTCAGTTGATCCAGGGTGCCGGGGAATGCCGGGAGCAGGTTCTTCGACTGCTGCTTCCAGACCTGTTCGTCGTCAAAGCTCCAGTCCGGCTCGTTGCCGGTCAAGGAAGAGAGGAACGCATAGCCTCCGGTAGTGAAAAGGTCGCCGCCCTGCGAGAGGAAATCGCGCAGGGCTTCCTGCGCCGCGAGCGGAAACGATTCGCCATAGGGCAGCACCAACAGATCGTAGAGGCGGCGGTGGAATTTTTCCGGCTGCGACAGGCCCGCAGCCGTAACGAAGGCCGTTTCGTGGGTCGCCGAAAGCAGCCGCGCCAGCCGTTCGGGATCGCTCGCTGCGCCTCGCACGGGAAGCCGGTCGCGCAGAATCGCCGCCCGGGGCTTTTTCCCGGACCGGGCCGCGAGCACGGCGGCGTGCGCCCATTGCGCTGCTACCGGCGCCTCCACGACCTCCGACAGCTCGGCCGGCCGATCGTCCTCCACCAGCGTAAGATCGTCAAACCACGCCGTTCCGGCGGCTCGATAGACCCCGACCGTCACTTCCATCCAAGCCACGATCGCGCGGCAGGTGAGGGTCTGATGAAATCGCTGCCAGCCGCTGGTGCCGGTAATGTTTCCGAGGTGTTGCTCTTCGATGTGGCCTTCGTCGGTACGGTCCGCCGGACGTCCCTGAAACTCGAACTGAGATGCCGCCCAGAAGGCGCCGCCGCCCTCCGACAGTGGCTGGATTCCTTCCGTCTTCACCCAGCCGCTCAGCGTGTATCGCGCCCCGGGAAGGGGGTTCAGCACCAGGAATCGCGCGTAATCGCCTTTGGCGGCCTGCACGCGCAGCGAGGCTCCACCGGAGCGCCGGATGGTGGAATCGAGCGATGCGCCATCGGTCATTTGCCAACTCCAGGCGCCGTGGTCGAATCCGCCATCGGACAGAAATGTAATGCGTTTGCCGCGTTGGCGCGCGGCATCGTGCGATGCCGGAGGAACCAGGCCGTACAGCAATGGCGAGGGGGTGAGCACGGCGGCCCGTTGCAGAAACTCTCGGCGGGTAATCAAGAGGCAGCCACCTTTTTCAGTGTTTTAGAACTGTAACACTTATTTTTGCGATGTTGTCTATACCAATCATCTAGACATCTAGCACCCTTTGCGCTATGCTGTCAATGAGCGGTCTAGACATCTGAACCAGTGCGAGGTGGAATTTTAACGTGAGTACCCAGTCGGTGCCGGCGGATCTGTTGCGGAGTCTGCAGATCGAAAAAGCGTCTCCGACGCCGGCTTATGTTCAGATTTCCGAAGCACTGGAGAAGCTGCTGAAGAGCGGCGCCCTGCCGGCCGGATATCCGCTCCCTCCGGAGCGCGTGCTGTGCTGCCAGTTCGGTGTCAGCCGCATGACCTACCGGGCGGCGGTGGCCATGCTCGAGCGCAAAGGCCTCATTGTTTCGTTTCGGGGCAGAGGCACTTTCGTCGGGCACGATCGCCTGCGCAAGGCGCAGGACGAGCTTCGTAGCTTTACCGAGGAGATCCGGGCACGGGGCGGGCTGCCTGAATCACGCGTGCTCTCTTTTCGCCTGCTGCCGGCTGCGGAGGAAGCGCGCGACTTCTTTTCCTTGACAAAGGGCGAGCAAGTCTATGAGATTTACCGTCTTCGGCTGAAGGACCATGTGCCGCTCGCGGTCGAAGTTGTACAACTCCCGCAGAAGAAGTATCCGGGGCTGGAGCGCTTTGATTTTGCGCGCGACTCTCTCTACAAAACCCTGGACCAGGCCTACGGAATGCGCCTGAAAACGTGCCAGGAAGAAATCTCTGCCGATCTGCCCTCGCGGGAGTACCGGCGCCTTCTGGAGATCCCTCGCGGTGTTGCGATTCTGGTCATCCAGCGCAAAAGCTTCGACAAGGCAGGCGAGCCATGCGAACTGGGTCGTGCAGCCTATAGGGGCGATATGTACAGCGCCCTGATCCACTCCGCCCGCAAGGAGCGCGATTGATGATCGGCTCCGGCTGGCGGTCGCGAAGCAGTATGGATTTGGAGGTTAGTCATCATCATGAGGTTTTCCGAGCGATTCCGGAAAATCGGTAGAATAGCGTGTCTATTTCTACTGCCTTCCGGTTTCCTACTCAGTCAGACATTCAACGCCCGCATTACGGGAACCGTGACAGACTCGTCACAGGCCTCTGTTCCCAACGCGGTGATCACCGCGACGCAAGTCGGCACCAATGCCAGGAAGAGCGCCACTTCCGACGCCTCCGGCATCTATTCCATCCCGTTGTTGTTACCCGGCACCTATGAGGTATCTGTGGAAGCCGGCGGTTTCGAAAAACAGGTCCGGAAAGACATCCGGCTGGAGATCAATCAGACCGCGACGCTGGACTTCACGATGGCGGTCTCCGGTGTGGCTACGGAAGTAGTCGTCACCGCCGACGTGCCCGTCCTGCAATCGGAGACATCGAGCGTAGGCAACACCATCGAGACCAAGCTACTAACCCAGTTCCCGCTGCAGCAGCGCGATATCATGGGCGCCCTGGTGGCCATGCCCGGTGTGGTCACCAGTTCCCAGGTGGGCGATGCGCGCGGCGGACGCAACGTGTTCGACTCCACCTTTTCGGTGGCGGGCGGCCGTTCCTCCACCAACGAGGTCCTGCTCGACGGCGCACCCAATACCGTTGGCGATTTCAACGGTGTCGTGACGGTTCCTCCGCAGGATTCCGTGATGGAGATGCGCGTCGAGACGAACGCCTACTCGGCGGAATTCGGCCGTTCCGGCGGCGGCGCGGTGAATATTGTCACCAAGTCCGGCACCAACGATCCTCACGGTTCGGCGTATTACTACCATCAGAACAATGCACTGAACGCCAACAGCTTCACCAACAATCGCCGCGGCCTGCCGCGCGACCTGGTGCGCCGGCATCAATATGGCGCCACGTTCGGCGGCCCGGTGGAACTGCCCAAGCTGTATCACGGCCAGAACAAAACCTTCTTCTTCGCCGCCTTTGAAGGGCGCCGCGAGAGCAACCCCGTGTCAGGCCTCACGTCTGTACCTACCGACCTTGAGCGGAGCGGCGATTTTTCCAAGACCGTGGTGGCCCAGGCCGGCGTGCTCACACCGATTACCATCTTCGACCCCACGACGAACCCGCGCGTACCTTTTCCCGGCAACGTCGTTCCGAAAAGTCTCTTCAATCCGGTAGCCCTGAACATTTTGAAGGACATGCCGACCGCGAACCGCGCTGGCGATCCGGGTACAGGCCGCAACAACTACTACTACACCGGCTCGCAGGATTACAGCCGCGATCTCATCAGCGGGCGCGTGGACCACTTCTTCAATGAGAAGCACCGCCTCTTCGGGCGCTATAGCTGGCAGAAGAACTCGGCGATGAACCCGGGTGAAATCGTGAAGTTTGCGAGCACCCTTTCCGTCTACGATTCCTTCCAAAACGTCGGTGTGGATGATACGTACCAGATCAGCCCGACTCTGAACAACAATTTCCGCGTCTCCTACGCCAGGTATCTGGCCAACCAGAAACCGAACTCTGCGACTTACGACTACGACCCGACCCAACTGGGCCTGCCGAGCTACATCCGGGACCAAGCCAATATCCTGTTCTACCCAAACGTCGACTTCGGCTTTACCGGCATGGGCGGCACGGCGTACAATCGTCAGCCCCGCGATACCTGGAGCGTCCAGAATTCGGTGGTGTGGACCAATGGCCGTCACAGCATGAAGATGGGTGCGGAATTCCGCATGTATCGCTTCTATCCATTCCAGGTCTTCAACCCAACCGGTTCCTTCTCGTTCGGACAAAACTTCACGCAAAAGGATTACTTTGCTGCGGCCAACCCACTCTACGGAAGCGGCCTCGCCAGCTTCCTGCTGGGCTACGGGGGTTTTTCCTACGAGCACGTAGAGCCTCTCACCGCCGCAACCAAATACTGGGCAGGATATATCCAGGACGACTGGAAGATCACTTCGCGCCTGACTTTGAATCTCGGTCTGCGCTATGAATTCGAAACGGGGCTGACCGAGTCCGGCAACCGCCTGACCTATTTCGACCCGAGCTATCAGGTTCCGCTCACGGGCATCAACGACACCGGCGCTATGCTCTTTGCGGGCGGTAACAATCCGCGCTCTATCCGCGATACGTCCGGCAAGAACTTCGGGCCGCGCGTCGGTTTCGCCTATCGGCTTCAGGAGAAAACCACGATTCGCGGCGGATACGGCATTTTCTTCATCCCGATCGGCGTCGAACCCACACTCTCCACCACGCCGTTCAACTACACCATCGCCGCCGATGTTGTCACATCCGACGGCCTGCCGAAGACCAGCATCTCGAATCCCTTCCCGGGCGGCATCCAGATCGGTGTTCCCCGTGTGACAGACGGCAGCTACCGCTTGGGCACATTCTCCTCGCTGGTTGAGCGCAACAATCCGGTGAGCTACATCCAGCAATGGAACTTCGCCGTAGGGCGCCAGATCGGCCGTTCACAAGTGATCGATCTCACTTACCTGGGCAGCCGCGGCGTCCACCTGCCGGTCCCGCAGTTGGAACTGAACCAGATCAACCCCGACTATCTGGCCAATGGCGGCGCCTGGCTCAACGAGCAGGTCCCGAATCCGTTCTATGGCCAGATCTCCAGTGGCCTGCTTTCGCTACCTACGGTCCCCCGTATGCAGTTGCTGAAACCCTATCCGCAGTTTGCCGCGGCTTCTACAGCCAACGCCTACGGCACCTCGCTCAACTGGTATCGTCCGGCGGTCGGTGATTCCATCTATCACGCCGCCACCTTGCGTTACGAGCGCCGTTTCGACAGGGGCCTTTCGATCCAGGCACACTGGACCTGGTCGAAACTGATCGACAACAGCGGCGGAGCCAACGGTGCCGCGTATCTCGATCCGTCGGCTTTCCGCGACATTTACAACATGGGCCTGGAGCGGTCGCTCAGCACCTTTGACCGGGCCAACCGCTTTGTCCTGACCTATGCCTACGACCTGCCTTTTGGGAAGGGCAAGACCTTCGGTAAGAACAGCAACCGGCTCCTCGACAGCATCATCGGCGGTTGGACGGTCTTTGGATTCCACACCATCCAAAGCGGCGCGCCGATCGCGATTGGCGGTCCCGATATCTCCCGTCTGGCGGGTTCCGCTCCTTCCCGCGCGAGCGTAGTTGCCGGCGTGAATCCGAATCTCTCGTACGACCAAGCCATGGCCAACGCACGCAACTGGAATCCGGTTTGCGATTGCACGCCGCCCTGGTTCAATACCGCCGCTTTCACCGCCACGCCCGAGTTCCAACTCCCCAACGGTCCGCGGACGCTCCCGAGCATCCGCTCGGACTACACGCGCAACTGGGACCTGTCCGTGGATAAGAGAGTAAAAGTCACCGAGCGGGTAAATATGGTCCTCCAGGGCCGCTTCTTCAATATCCTGAACCAAGTATATTTCGCCGCTCCATCCGTGACTGCGGTCAACAGCGCCAACTTCGGCTCCGTAACCTCAGTCGCCAGTCTTCCGCGCCGCATCGAAGTGGGTGCGCGCATCACCTTTTAGCCGACTGCATTACCTACTTCGCCCCGGACCGCCCGGTCCGGGGCTTTTTTTTGGTCCCTCCCGCACGATTGATCTCACAGCCGCCTTCCGGGACATTCCGTACGGTTTTGCGCAAAATTTTCCGTGTGGGCGTCGGCTGGTTGCCGGCGTGCAGGGTCTTATAGAAGGGAGGATTGGGTGATCGAATGGAGTTATATCTACACGACAGTGCGGTTCGGTTCCAATTTCAACTTCGCGGCCGACTGGAGGGCGCATCGGTTGAGGATCTCGAACATGCCTGGTCGACAGCCTCCTCGGTGATGGATGGAAAGCACTTGGAGGTCGATATCTCCAGCCTCAGTTCCGCCGACGACGCCGGAATCAACCTGCTGTCGCGAATGCAGCAGGCCGGGGCCATGCTGACCACCCCGGAAGGTTCTGCCCGGGAATTGGGCTGGCTGCGCCGCCCGGCGCCCGAAGGAGTCCCCCCGCAGCCGCTCCGCGCGGAAACCGGATGGAGTTTTCTGGATTTGTTCCGGCCCCGCCGATGGTATCGGCCATTACGAAATTCCTAGCGGGCAAACGGGGACGGGCAACGAATTTCGCACATGCGGCGAATTCGTGCCAGTCCCCGTTTTGCATCAGCGGTTAGAACTGAAAACGCAAGCTGTACTGCATCTCACGTCCGCGATTCTGCTGACTGGTGCTCCGGCCGAAGGTCGAATTGGTGACCGTCATATCCGGATTGGTCGGCACAAAAGAATTGGTGAGGTTGTACGCTTCAAACCGGAACTCGACTTTGACACGTTCCTTGATGGAAAAGTCCTTGGTCAGCGTCGAATCCAGGTTCCAGTATTTGGGCCCCACCACGCCGGGGTACTGCCACGGGTTCGTGCGCGGCGTATACGGCAGCGGCCGCGAGAACTTCGAGGTATCGAACCACTTGTCCCGGTTGGGATTGTCGATGGCCGGATTGGACCCGTCGGTCACCATCTGTCCGAACCGCAGGAACTGGCCCGAGTTGATCAGCAGCAGATGACTGGTCTGCCACCCGCCGACGATCGCATTCAGGATCGGATGCAGGTTGTTCAGCAGCGGCCGTCCCTTGCCGAACGGCAGATCGTAGCTGCCGCCCGCGCTCAGGCGATGCCGCGGCCAGTAATTGTCGATGAAGGTGAAGTGGTTGTTGTATTTGTCGACGTCGTTGAAGAATTCGTAGTTCTTCTCGTAGTTGTAGTTGTACGCCACCAGGTAGCTGAATCCATGGCTGAAGGCTTTCTGAAAACGTAACTGGACCGCTTTGTAGCGATTCAGAACGCCATCCGTGTTGCGTTGGATCAAGCCCGAATACTGCGCATAGGGCTTCAGCAAGCTGCCGATACTGACGGTCGGCTGATTGCGCAGGGCGCCCGGGAAATCGCTGGTACTTCCGTATTGATAGAACGGATTGGCAACCTGCTTATCCCATTGCCCCTGGATGTTGTACATGATCTGCGGATCCGCAATATTGATGTCCCGGTCATAGGGCAGATTGTGGCCGAAGTTCATAAAGAACGTGAGGTCCAAGTGGGTCTGGCCCGGCAACTCTCTTTGAACCGAGAAATTAAACCGATCATTTACGCCAGGGTTCATCTTCTGGTTGTAAAAGTAGACATTGTCCCCCAGATTGGAGTTGACGCCGTTGGTCTTTGCCGCGGGCAGGACCAGCGGATTGCTCGCAGGGAACGGATCGCTTAACCGGGCTGCCGGAACGCCTGCCTGCAACGGCGCGACATAGGTAATGGCGCTATAGCCGAACGTTGGCAGGCTGGTGTCGAGCGTGCTCTGAAGC
>CAZMRK010000756.1:0-3335 GCA_964568355.1 uncultured Solibacteraceae bacterium
AGCCCGGGCCGCCCGATCGGGAATCTTCTGTTTCTGGGTCCCACGGGCTCGGGGAAAACACGCCTGGTGGAGGCGCTTGCGGAAAGCATTGTGGGCGATGCCCGGGCTGTCATCAAGATCGATTGCGCCGAGTTCCAGCACAGCCACGAGATCGCCAAACTGATCGGCTCCCCTCCCGGATACCTGGGACATCGCGAAACGCACGCCCTGTTGAGCCAGGAAGCGCTGAACCAGTACCACACCGACAAGATTCGCCTGAGCTTCGTCCTCTTTGACGAGATCGAAAAAGCCAGTGATGCGCTGTGGAATCTGTTACTTGGCATCCTGGACAAAGCTACTCTCACGCTGGGCGACAACCGTCGCGTGGATTTCTCGCGAGCCATGATTTTCATGACCAGCAACCTGGGAGCGGCCGAAATGAGTTCCATCCTCCGTCCCAATTTGGGATTCGCGGCGGCAGAGTTGACACGCCGTCGCCTGGAGGGCGCGGTGGATGAGAATCTCACGGAAAAGATCACCCGGGCGGGAGTGGAAGCAGCGCGCAGGAAATTTACACCTGAGTTCATCAACCGGATTGATAAAATTGTCGTCTTCCGTCCTTTGGGAGATGTGGAACTGCGTAGAATCCTGGATCTGGAATTAAACCTGTTGCAGCAGCGAATCTTCCACTCCCCAAACGCCATGCCGTTTGTATTTTCCCTCACGGATCCTGCGCGCGATCATCTGTTGCGGGAAGGCACCGACATGAAATACGGCGCCCGCCACCTGAAGCGGGCCATCGAACGGTCGCTGGTCCATCCGCTCTCCAACCTGATTGCCACCGAGCAGGTGCGCGGCGGCGACCTCATTCGCGTGGACTTCGACACGGACGAGCAGCAGATGACGTTTTTCAAGGAAGCCGAGGATATGCCCGCCTACGCCATGATGCAGATGGTGGACTTCTCGGTGCCGGTGCCCACCAGTGCGCTTTCGGCCAGCGCGGCCGTCGACCCGGCTCGCACCGCCAACGCCAAATCGTCGCGCCGCTAAACACCTCCGGTTCCGGACCCTTCCGGGCCGGCGCTACAATTAGCAGGGATGCCGATTCCCGTCGAGCAGAAGGACTCGCGCCTCATGCGCGCGATGTTCAGCACCATCGCGCCCCGTTACGATTTCATTACCCGGGCCTTTTCCTATGGAATGGACCGCCGCTGGAAGCGCCGCGCGGTCGCCCGCATCGACCTGCCGCCCTCACCGCGGGTCCTCGATCTGGCGTCGGGCACCGGTGATTTTTCCCGACTGGCGGTCGAGCGCGACCCCGGCGCGCGCGCCATAGCGGTCGATCTTACCGAGAGCATGTTGCATCATGCCCGCCGCCGGGGAACCGGCGAAGCCGTGTGCGCCGACGCCACCTCCCTGCCCTTCGGCGACGGCTCCTTCGATTGCGTATTGATCGGCTACGGCCTGCGAAATTTTCCCAACCTGCGGGCGGCTCTGGAGGAAATCGAGCGGGTCACGCGCCCCGGGGGTTTCCTGGTGACCCTCGACTTCTTTCTCCCGCGCAATCGCCTCCTCCGGCGCTGTTATCTGACCTACCTCTACGTACAGGGAGCCTTCTGGGGCCTGCTGCTGCACGGCCGCCCGCGCGTCTATACCTACATCCCCGATTCCCTCCGCGCCTTTCTTTCCATGGCCGACTTTTCCGCCCTGCTCCGGCGCTCCGGCTACCAGAGCGTAATCGAACAAAGCTTCCTGTTCGGAGGCATCGGACTGCATTGGGGGAGAAAAAAGAAGCTGTCAGCAATCAGCACTCAGCGATCAGCTAAACACAAAAAGCTGAGAGCTGGTAGCTAATCGCTGACCGCTTCTCTCCCCGATATATAATTCCCTTTCACGCCCCTGGAGACTGTCTCATGAAACCATATAGCCGTCGCGCGGTCCTGGCCGGAGCCTTTGCCGGCGCGGGACTTGGCGCCATCGAGTCCGCGGCCTCTGCCGCTCAGGAACGTATCGGCAAGAACGCGCCCATTTCTCCCAAAGATCCTCTGAAGGTCACCAGGCTGGAGACCTTCCTCGTCAAGCCCCGCTGGCTGTTTCTGAAAGTGCACACCAATGCGGGCATCGTCGGGCTGGGCGAGCCCATCACCGAAGGCCGCGCCAAAACCTGCGCCGAAGCGGTTCGCGAGATCGAGCCCTACCTGGTCGGCAAGGATCCTCGCCGCGTCGCCCATCACTGGCAGGCCATCTACCGCCATGCCTTCTATCGCGGCGGTCCGATCCTGACCAGCGCGCTCAGCGGCATCGACCAGGCCCTCTGGGATATCAAGGGGAAAGCGCTGGGCGTGCCCGTATATGAACTGTTGGGCGGGCCTACTCGCGACCGGGTGCGCGTCTACGCCCATGCCGGCACGGTGCCCCAGATGCAGGCGGCCCAGGCGAAGGGCTTCACGGCCTTTAAGACCGGACCCGCCAAGCGACGCCCGGCCCGCTACATCGAAACACCCGCCGCGGTGCAATACGCCGCCGAGCGTTTCGCTGAACTGCGCAAAGCCATGGGCAACGAAGTCGACATCGGCATCGATTTCCACGGCGCCATCAGCCCCGCCACCGCCAAGCTGCTGATCAAGGCCCTGGAGCCGTACCAGCCCATGTTCGTCGAAGAGCCCTGCCAGGCCCAGAATCACGACGTCATGGCCGAGATCGCCCGCGGCACCTTCCTGCCCATCGCCACCGGCGAGCGCGTCTTCACCAAGTGGGGCTTCCGCGAGGTGCTCGAGAAGCGAGCCGCTACCGTGCTGCAGCCCGACCTGTGCCACGCCGGCGGTATCACCGAAGTGCGCCTCATCGCCGGCATGGCCGAAGCCTATTACGCCTCGGTGGCGCCGCACAATCCGCTGGGGCCGATCTCGCTTGCCGCCGGGGTGCAGATTGCCGCCTCCATCCCGAATTTTCTTTGCCAGGAGCAGGTCTCGCTCGGCGAAGGCTATCTCAAAAAGCCCTTCACTGTGCGCGACGGCTATCTGGACTTACCCACCGGTCCCGGCCTCGGGATCGAACTGGACGAGAACGCTATGGCGGATAAGATCGGTCACGATTGGCGCAATCAGGAAAGCTACGACGCCGAGGACGGCTCCGTCGTCGATTGGTAAGCACCGGGAAGAACCCGCAGGAAGCGCTTCAGGCGGCGTTCTATAATGAGGTTGCATGACAAAAAGCGAGATTCTGTCCTTTATTACCGATATCGGGATTGTGCCCGTCGTGCGCACGACGAGCGCGGAAAGCGCCATTAAGGCCGTCGAAGCCATCTATCGCGGCGGCGTTCGCGCCGCCGAGATCACCATGACCGTCCCAGGCGC
>CAZMRK010000757.1:0-2904 GCA_964568355.1 uncultured Solibacteraceae bacterium
CGCTCAGCAGCGCTTCCGCCAGGTGCTTCTGCGCGGGGCTCATCTCGCGGATGGGCAGACCCTTGCGCACGCGCGGAATGAAGTGCCAATTCAGGCGCTCCTCATCCTGAAACTGGAAGGTGGCCTTGGCGCGTTGCTCCGCTGTCAGTGATGCCAAGAACCGATTTGCCGTCTCCGACATGACGGACGTGGAATTGGTGCGATGGTAAGCTGCTGTAAGCAAAAGAACCCCTGCCGCCACCGCGCCCAGACGCGGCCCGATGTGTGTCATAGCCCTGCCCCCTCTTCTGAAATTCTCAGGTGCCTGTTTACAGCCGGCGCGGGTTAAGTCTGCCGGTTCGCGGACTAGTTTAAAACGGAAAGTCCTTATTTGTCACGTGGAACATTTCAGCTTTGGCGAGGTAACGATACGGATTGACTGGAGCACCGCCGAGGCGCACTTCATAGTGAAGGTGCGGAGCGGTTACGCGGCCGGAAGTCCCTACGGCTCCTACCGGCTCGCCTCTGCGGACTTCCTGGCCGTCCACTACCAGGTACCGCGAAAGATGGGCGTAGTAGGTTTGCACGCCATGCCCGTGGTCCACGATCACCAGGCGGCCGTAGCCACCGAGACGGTCGGCATGCACGACCACGCCATCGGCAGTCGCACGAACAATTGTCCCTGTAGGAGCGGAAATATCCACGCCGGTGTGATAAGCACCTTCACCGGAGAACGGATCGATTCGCTGCCCATAAGGCCCCAGCAGACGGCCCTCTACGGGCCAGAGGCTGGGCTGGACATTCATTTGGAAGCGCTTGGCGTAATTGTGATGGAAGCCGGAGAGGGAGGAACTGCGGAGGTAGTTGTACTCTTCCACCGATTCGTTGAATGTCGGAACCAGACGGCCTTCGTCGGCGATGCCCGGCGGACCTTCCAGTTTCTGTTTGATGCCATACGCCACCGACACCTCGTTGGCGAAAAGCTGCAGACTGGCCATCTGCTGATTGGTCTGATTCATGACCTTTTGCAGCTTGTCGTAACGATCGCGCATCGCCTCGACTTCTTTCTTCAGCGAATTGTAGTTGGCCACCTTCCACGCCATGCGCGCGTAGCTGGAGACAAAACCTAGGAAGGAAAACGCACCGAGAACCGCCAGGAGGAGGATACCGTAGACGAACGTTTGCGGGATTTGAATGCGGCGCAGTTTGCCATGGAGGGAGTGGGCCAAAACAACAATAAAGTAGTCTTGCTTCATAGTCTTCTCCGGCCGGAATTCCGGATACACGTATCAGCTCCGTATCCCGGTGGGGCTATTCCAATTGGCGAACGTTGACTGTATCAGCTTACCCACACACGTGTCAAGAGGGACGCACTCGTTGCAAGTTATTGAATTAAATGATATTTTAAATCTTACACTGTGTCCAGGCATCTTCCGGGGAGTCTGTTTCTCCGCAATCTCGTCGAGCGTCGCAGCCTCCTGTTCCAGTTGGTCCGGCGCGATTTCGAGCAACGATTCATCGGTTCGGCAATCGGATGGGTTTGGGGGCTCATCCATCCGCTGGTGCTACTCCTCTGTTACACCTTCGTGTTCAGCGTTTGCATGGGCAGCCGCCTGGGCCCCGGCGCGGTCACGACCAACTACCCCATGTTCATCTTTGCCGGCCTGCTGCCCTGGCTCCTGTTCAGCGATACGGTGCAGCGATCGGCTTCCAGCCTGGTGGAACAGGCCAACCTGATCACCAAAACGGTATTTCCAGCCGAAATCGTGCCGGTATCGATCTTTCTTTCCTCGCTGGTCAGCCACGTCATGGCTCTTTTTCTCGCCGTGGCTGCCGCAGGGATCTGGCTGCGCCAGGTTAGCCCTGCTCTGCTGCTGCTGCCGCTTTATATGGCCGTCCTTGGCCTCTTTGCCATAGGAATCGGCTGGATTATGGCTGCGCTACAGGTCTATTTGCGCGATACGGCACAAATTCTGGCCGTGATCCTGACCTTCTGGTTCTGGATGACGCCGATCTTCATCCAGGAGCAGCAGATCCCCGCGCCGCTGCACTTTCTGGTGGTGGTGAACCCGCTGGCTTATGTCGTACGAGCCTATCAGGTTCTGTTGCTGTCGCCGGGCCTGCCCAGTTTTCACGACGCTCTGGTGGTGAGCCTGGCGTCGTTCGGTACCTTCTGCCTGGGCGGTCTGTTTTTCCGTCACATGAAGCGCGGTTTCGCGGACGTGCTCTGACCCGCCTATAACAGCGAGACGATCGCTTCGGGAGGCCGCGGCGCCACCTGCTCCAGGTTGGCAAACAACGCAATGACCGGGTCATCGGAACCGCGCAATTCCTTCATCGCCTGAGACAGCCCGACCGGATCTATAAAAATCCGACCAATCAGCGCGTATACCGGCAGAAACCATTCGACCCGATGTTCCCGCTGGTACGGATTGCGCGTGAGGAAGGCCAGCATCGAGCGCATCAGGTCGTCCCGATCCGATCCCTTCGGTACGAGATTCAGCAGATTGCTGTAGAGCGCGCACTTCTGCCGGAAATACGCGGATGGATTGCCGTCCTCATCCTTCCAGGCAGCGATCGATGCGAGAAACGCCTTGAGACGGGTGCGCCACTCCGCGTTCTCCTTTTCTTCCGGGCGCACGGGGAAGCCGGCGGAGTTGACGATCAGCGTCCGGTAATTGGCCGACAACTGCTGGCAGGAACTACTGGAGCAGATGCTCGGATCCGTACGCACCGGCTCCACCTTATCCGGCTGCACTTCGTCCGCCGAAATCGCCTTGATTTCCGCGCCGGGCGGATAGTTCTGGGCGCGCAGGTTCGCATTGAAGAATGTCACGGCATCTTCGGGCGGTGGCTGGCTTTGCGCGAACCCGAAGGTCCCGGCCGGCAGCGCCGGCTCCTCGCATTTCACGCCGCTCATGTTGC
>CAZMRK010000758.1:0-4831 GCA_964568355.1 uncultured Solibacteraceae bacterium
GCCGCCGGCGCGGATGTCGCGGCAGCCGGGGAAGCGCGCCGCGACACACTGGTCAGTCTCCTGGCGGAGGTTGCGCGGAACTACTCGGAGCTGCGCGGATTTCAAAAACGCCTGGAGATCACAAGCCGGAACATTCAGCTTCAGCGGGACTCTCTGGAGCTTACCAAGGTGCGAGCGGAGGCGGGTCTCGGCACTCAATTGGATGTGGAACGGCAATCGGCGCAGCTCGAATCGACCCGGGCGTTAGTGCCGCAACTGGAAGCAGCGGAGATCCAGACGATCCACCGGTTGGGGGTATTGCTCGGCGAGGAGCCTGGTGCGCTTTTCGCGGAACTGACCGAGATCAAGCCCTTGCCCGCGGTTCCTCCGGCGGTGCCCGTGGGTCTTCCGGCAGACTTGCTGAAACGGCGCCCCGACATTCGCGAGGCAGACGCGCGGGTAGCGGCGGAGACGGCGCGGGTTGGCGTCGCCCGCGCCGATCTTTTCCCGAAAATCCTTCTGACCGGCGCGGCCGGGCGGCAAGGAACGGAGCCTTCCGGCTTGACGCTGGGCGCGGGGAATTTCTTTTCTATCGGGCCTTCTATTACTCTGCCGATGTTCACCGGCGGAAAAATTCGCGGAAACATCGAAGCTCAGAAACAGCGCCTGGAGCAGGCTGTGCTGGCGTACCGGAGTACGGTGCTCCGGTCGCTTGAGGAGACCGAGAACGCGCTGGCTGCCTATGGACATGAGAAAGACCGGCAGGAAAAGCTGGTGGCATCGGTCGAAGCGAGCCGCCAGGCCACGATGCTCGCCAACGAACTGTACACGCGCGGCCTGTCGGATTTCCTGAGTGTGCTGGATGCGCAACGCCAGCAGCTTGCGGCGGAGGACGATCTGGCACAAAGCGATACAGCGATGATTACGAACCTGGTGGCGCTTTATAAGGCGCTTGGCGGCGGATGGGAGGCGGCTCCGCAGTGAGGGACGTGTTATAAAACTGGCGCAAGATGTCTTGTGGGGCCGGATTCTGAAGCCGACGCCGGACTTTGCGCCGGTTAAAACCGGCGCGCAGGCTGAAGCCCGCCCCACTTCATCGCAATCTCGTAGGATCGCAGGCGGTCGGCGTGGTGGAAGAGGTCGCTGACGAAGATGATTTCGTCGACTTGGACTTCGCGCAGCAGGAGGGCGATCCTGGCGGCGACGGTCTCGGGTCCGCCCACGATAGCGGCGCCGAGGCGCATTTCGACCAGGGCTCGTTCCTGGGGTGTCCAAAGCCCATCCATGCTGTCCACGGGAGGCGGGGTCAGCAGGCGCTGCCCGCGAATCAGGCGCAGGAAGCGCTGGTAGGGCGAGGTAGCGAGGCGGCAGGCTTCCTCGTCGGTATCGGCCGCCACCAGCGGAATGCCGACCGCTGCGTAGGGTTCGTCCAAGTACGGCGAAGGTTGAAAGCGGCGGCGGTAGAGCAGCAGCGCCTCTTCCATATCCTGGGGAGCGAAGTGCGCCGCGAAGGCGAACGGAAGCCCCATGGCCGCCGCGAGTTGGGCGCTGTAAGTGCTCGACCCGAGCAACCATACCGGCACGTTGGTTCCCTGGCCGGGGATGGCGCGCACGACCTGTCCGGTCTGCGCGGGGCCCAGGTAGCCGAGCAACTCGCGCACCTGGAGTGGAAAGTCTTCCTCACGCTCCAGGGAGCGGCGCAGGGCATGGGCGGTGGCCCGGTCGCTGCCCGGCGCCCGCCCGATCCCCAGATCGATCCGCCCCGGATACAGAGTGGCCAGCGTGCCGTAGTGTTCCGCGATGACCAGGGGCGCGTGGTTCGGCAGCATGACGCCTCCCGAACCTACGCGGATAGTCTCCGTGCCGCCGGCTACGTGTCCGACGAGCACGGAGGTGGCGGAACTGGCGATCCCCTCCATATTGTGGTGCTCGGCCAGCCAAAACCGCGTGTAGCCCCACCGTTCGGCGTGTTGCGCCAGGTCCAGGGAGTTGCGGAAGCTCTCGGCGGCGTCGCTGCCTTCCTTTACGGAGCAGAGGTCGAGGATGGAGTATCGGGCCACCTTTGTTGGATGCCGGGCGGCGCGTGGGGGCTGCAAGCGAGGCGGCTACGGTTGGCCGCTTATTTGCTGACCGGTATCCACACTCCGAATCCGCAGGCGCCGGTGACGGCTCATTACCGTGCGGCGGCTAATCAGCGCGAGCATCCCAAGGCCGGTCAAAGCTGCGGAGACGGGCTCAGGAGCGGCGTTCGTCGATCCGGTCACGGTGACCGTACCCGAGTTCGGACTGCCTGCAGAAAGGGTGTTATAGGTGCCGTTATTGACGAACGAGTTGAACTCGAAGGTCCGAATGTCAACGCTGCTTCCAATCGCTACAAAACGAATCACGCCGCTGCCTGCGCTGTAGTTCACCTGGTCGCAATTTTCTTCCGGCGGTGCATTGCAGTAGTTGAATGTGAAGGTTGTCAGCAATCCTGGAGTATCGAGCGGCACCGAGGATTGGAATTGAAAGGACACATCCGAATCTGAACCAGTCCCTTGAAAAGTCAGGATCGGCGCCGCCATGCAACAGGAGGCGAGGGCCAGGAAGAGAAGGAAACCGACCAGCCGGGTGACGGGGTGCATGAGGGCGATTATATGCCACGTGCCGAGCCGAGGCAGCACCCAACCCCGGGGCGCAGTTCGCGATTTCACAAATGAGCAGGATCGCCGGAAACGCCTGGAAAAGAGCGATGGAAAAACCACCATTTGCCGCATTTTAGGAGAGAGCGGACGATGGCGTCGACGAGAGCGTCGACGCGGCCCGCTGAAGCGGGCGCCACGAGGGGATTTCCCCTACGAGGGTGGAATCGAGTAAACTGCTTGGCCATGGACCGCAGAGCGTTTTTGATCAGCACCGCCGCCGCGGGCGGCAGAATTTTGGGAGCCAACGACCGCATCCGCGTGGGTATTATCGGCAGCGGCGGGCGGGGGCGATACCTGACCGGAGAGTTCAAAGAGATCGGCGCGGAGATGGCCGCGGTGTGCGACGTGTATGAAGCCAATCTGCAGGCGGGCTTGAAGGCGGCTTCGACGGGCGCGAAATCCTACGACCACTATCACAAACTGCTGGGCGACAAGTCGCTGGACGCGGTGATCGTCGCGACGCCGGATCACTGGCATGCGCAGATGGTGATCGACGCGGTGGAGGCGGGCAAAGACGTGTATGTCGAGAAGCCCATGGCGCACAAGATCGACGAGGGCTTCGACGTGATTCGCGCGGTGCGGCGCACCAAGCGCGTGGTGCAGGTGGGCACGCAGCGGCGCAGCTCGGAGCTGTTTCTGGCAGCTAAATCGATTATGGATTCGGGGCAACTGGGGGAGATCCGCCTGGTGACCTCGTACTGGCTCAACCATCAGAACGGGCTGACGGCTCGGCCGCTGCAAGGCAAGCTGGACTGGCAGCAGTGGCAGGGGAAGGCCTCGAACCGGCCGCTCGACCCGCTGGTGTTTTCCAACTGGTACTACTTCTGGGATTACTCGGGCGGGCTGCTGGTGGGGCAGGCGGCGCATATCGTGGACTGTATTCAGTGGTTCATGAACGCGAAGCAGCCGGTGGCGGTGACCTGTTCGGGGACGAAGCCGAACCTGACCGGCGCGGAGGTGCCGGAGACGGCGACGATGGCGATCGAGTATCCGGGGAATTTTCTGGTGACGTTCACGCTGGGTTATAAGGCCATGCGGTACAACAGCTTCAACGACCAGCTCAAACAGTTCCATGGGTCCAAGGCCCGCTTCGATGTGGGACGGGAGTGGTATTCGCTCTATCCGGAGAGCAATGCGGTGGAGATGAAGGCGAGCGCGGACCGGCGGGAACCGGGGAGCTTCGGTCGCGCGGCTCCGGCGCATATCCGCAATTTTCTGGAGTGCATCCGGTCGCGCAAGGAGCCCAATGCGCCGGTGGAGGCGGGACAGGCGACCAATATCGTGCTGTGCATGGCCATGGATTCGCTGCGGCAGGGGCGACGGCTGAAGTGGAACGCCGAGGCTCGGCGCGTGGAGGTGTAGAGGCCAGAAGCAGACAACCGCGTCGAGAGGAGTCTCGACGCTGCCCGCTGAAGCGGGCGCTACAGTTGCTTCGCGAGCCAGGGGTAGAAGTGGGCTAGTTCGGACTGCCGAATCAGCAGGACCTGGGCTACCTGTTGGCCTGCTTCGGCGGCTCCCATGGCCATCAGGAGGCGGCCGCCGGAGAGGCGGCGCAGGCGCAGGTGGAAGCTCTTATCCGGGGAGTGGTGCGTGGTGGTTTCGGAGGCGGGAAACAGGTCGTCGAGGATGCGCGGCGGATCGTAGTTGCGGGTCACGCTGATGAGGCTGCGGGTGGACCGGCGGAAGACCAACTGGTGGGAGAACTCGTGATGATCGATGTCTCCGATCTGGTATTGCCAGCTTAGAAAGTCGCCGGCGAAGTCGGCGACGAGCGCGGGACGGCCGAGGATACGCGTGACCTGGTCCGGGGTCTCGGTGAGGGAGAGGTCCAGGATCTGGCGGTCGCCGGCGGAGGGGTGGGGCGCCGCGCCCAGCAGCAGCGCCCCGAACAGCATTCCCAGGCAACGCATGGCCCTCATTCCCCTATTCATTTCCCGATGGTCTTGGGGAGAGACGCGGCGGTGAGGGCGGCCAGCGCCTTGTCCAGGTCCGAGGTATCGGTGGAGATCGCCGCGGCCATCTTGAAGAAGATATCGCTCTGATCCATGTAGCCGGTGAAGAGCAGGGCGCCGGGGCCTTCGGCGGTCACCGGTACGCTCGATCCGGTGTGATCGCCGGTGCGGAATCCGACGGCGATGCGGCGCAGGCCGGCGCCGGAGTTGTTGGGA
>CAZMRK010000759.1:0-7531 GCA_964568355.1 uncultured Solibacteraceae bacterium
GAACACGTCGCAGCTTCCATCCGGATCGCCGGTTTCCGGATTGTTGATGCTGGCGGTGGCGGTCAGCCCCGGCAGCGCATCGATGCGGGCCTTGATCAGGTTGGCCGTTTGCAGCGGCGTGCTGCCCGCCGGAATATTGAAGGGTGCTACCACGTGTACGGTACTGGCGAGCCCCCCGAAGCGCTGTACGGAAACCGTGAATCCCACCTGCCCGGGCGCCGCGCTGCCGGTCTGGTTGCCTCTGGCGGGCAGGCCCGTGCCGTCCGACACCGTAATCGAGTCCGAAGGCAAATCCATGGTCTGCAGGGTGACGATGTTGGGCTTGATATGCGACTGGGCCCAGACGCGGCGCACGAACGTCTGCATGCGTTTGCGAAAATCCGCCAGTTTGACGATGCCGTCATCCCCCGGACCGCCGGGCACGGTCTCGACCACTCCGGTGGGCGCCGCTCGCATCACCCGGATGGCCACATCGAAGGCCCTGCCGCGGTTCACTTCTGCCGTGAAGGTTACCTGGCACCTGTTAGAGGCGGCATTGCACGATTGCACGACGTAACTGGCGCGGACGTTCTGGTCCAGGATCTCCACCTTCGGATCTCCCACGTCCGCCATGTCGGTAACCAGCAGGTACTGGTCGTTGTTGATGTGGTCCACCTTATCCGCTACCAGGCGCAGGTAGCGAGAGCGGAAGGCCACATGGCCGGTGGTCACCTGCTTGCATTCCAGGGCGTCGATGCGGCGATCGGCCTCGTCGGCGACGCCCGCGAACGTATCGTGGTGATCAATCGTGCCGTCGGCGCGGTAGAACGGGCGCAGCGCCTCCAGTTTCACGTGCACGGTCCCACTCGCCGCCGGGTCCACCACCTCCACCTTGAAGCTGTCCAGGTCTTCGTGCCCCAGGCGATTGAAGCCGAAACCGGTGGGAAAGGTGTTGCCCGCGGTCCGCAGCCCCTGCAGCCCGCCGGCATCGGGGACATAGTTGGCGATGTTCAGCGTGTTGACGGTATCGTCTTCCAGGTACTTCTTGTCCGGCGATCCGTGCACGATGCGGATCGATACCGGCGGAGAATTTTTCTTTACGAAACGATGGATCTGGCTGGTGGTGTGGTTGGTGGTCTTGCCGGCCTTATCCGGGACCGTCACCACGTCTCCCGCGCGCAGCGCCCGTGTCAGAAACGGCGCGTTGGCCGCTTCGGCGCGCAGCGGATCGCAATTGAGAAAGCCCTTTTCCATGGCGATTCCACAGAGGGTGTCGCCATCGCGGGCGGTTACCAGCGTCGGCACCGGCCGTCCTCCCCGTTTTCTCGGATCTGGTACATAACTATTGCGGCTCCCACACGGTTTTATCGAGGTTGGGGAAGGTAACCTCGCAATTACCCGGATCTACGCCGTCCACGCGCGCTTTTCCGTTGCTGTCGAGCGTCCCCTCCGCCACCGAGCCATCCGGCAGTTTGATGCTGTACTTCTCGCCGGGTACCGGATTCCCGTCCTTGTCCACCAGTTCGATCTCGATCCATTCCTTGGGAGGCGGCGGCTGGGTGCTGCTGGCCTGCTGCGCCGCCGTGGCCGAGGCTACCGTGGCCGGTGTGTGCGGCGCCGGGCTGATGGTGCCATACTTCCCCTGCTGCTGTTGCTGCTGCTGCGCCTGGATCTGCGCCATCTGCCCCGGGTCGGCCTTATCGGCTTCGGTGGCGTCCTTGGGAGCGGTCGGTGAGACCGCGCTGCCCGCCGTGCCCGACATGGCCGGCGATCCCGGCCCCGAATTGATCTTGGTCAACTGCCCATCAATCGTGACCAGCGAGCCTTTGATCGTGACGCCTGTCGGATCGATTACCACCGAATTGCCGCCGCACTTGATAGTGATTCCGACGGAATCTTCGATCACGATGCCCGCTCCCGCCTTGAGGTAGAGCTTCATCGAGACCGATTCCGAGTGGTTGCCGCTGAAGACCTCGGTCACATCTCCGGCTACCTGAAGGGAGTGCGTTCCCGAGACCTTGATCGCCTGCTTGCCGTTGATCGCCAGATGATGGTCACGGCCCACCTTGATGAAATGGTCGTTGGTGATGGACAAGTGAGCGTCGTTCTTGATCTGCTCGTAGCGGTCCTTGGCGACGATCAGGTTGACGTTGTTGTCAACGTTCTTATACTCGTCGTTCTTGATGCGAATATCTACGTTTTTCTCGGCGTTGATGAAGATCTGCTCGTTGCCCTTGTTGTCCTCGAAGCGGATCTCGTTGAAGCCGCCGCCGCCTTTGCTGCTCAGGCTCTTCCAGACGCTCTTGGTCTGAAAGTCCGGCAGGGTATAGGGCGGCATCTGCTCGGCGTTGTAGACCGAGCCGACGATGATGGGCCGGTCCGGATCGCCTTCCAGGAACTGCACCACTACTTCCTGGCCCATGCGCGGGATCGAGATCATGCCCCACTGCTTGCCGGCCCATCCGGTGGCTACCCGGATCCAGCAGGAGCTGTTTTCATCCGCGACGCCTTCCCGGTCCCAGAAGAACTGCACCTTTACCCGGCCGTACTTGTCGGTCCAGATCTCTTCTCCCGATTTGCCGACCACCACGGCCGTCTGCACGCCCTCTACTACCGGCTTGCGGGCGCAGCGCGGCGGCCGGAACGGCACCGAGTTGGGAATGGCCTCCAGATAATTGCGGTATTCGAGCGGCTCTTCCCTGCCGGAGCGATAGCTGGCGTTTTTGCCGCGATGTTCGAGCGCCAGCAGCGTGTAATCGATGTTGGCGCTGTCGCGGAAATGATCGGTGAGGGTGAACTTGTAGCCGCACTCCAGGCCCATGCAGTTGCCTTCGCCGCGCATGGTCATCAGGCGCGCTTCCTGCTCTTCCAGCCGGATGCGGGCGTAGCGGTCGCCCTCGTCCTTGGTGAGGTGCTTGCCTGGGAAATCGTAGATCTCGCCCTTTTCATTTCCGGAGAGCGTGGTGTAGAGCTTGGTGTTGGGCTTTTCGAAATCGTAATCGGTCAGCGTGGAGGTGCCGGGCTGCACGGTCACTTCGGATTCGAGCGCGATGATGGTGTCTTCATCCGGCGCGTCGCCGGTCGAAGGCAGAAACCGCACCGTGGACTGGTGCGGCGAGGCGGCGAACGCGCTGGTGGCGTCGCCGAGCACCATTTTGTGCTGGTCCTCGCTCTGCTCGAAGAAGTAGAAGATGCCCTCTTCTTCGAGCAGGCGGGAGATGAAATTGAAATCGGATTCGCGATACTGCACGCAGTAGTCGCGCGTGGGATAGCTGCCCTGCAGGCGCAGTTCGTATTCCGTGTAGCCCCGGTCCTTGAAGATCTGCTCCACAATCTCCGGCACGCTCTTGGATTGAAAGATGCGGCAGTTGGAGAACTGGGTGAGGAACCAGAGCCAGGGCACCATCTCCAGTTCATAGGCCGCCATGCCGTCGGCGCCGTAATCGCTGGCCTTCATGCGGGAGATCAGCCCGTGGATGTGCCGTTCCGATTCGTCGGTCAAGATCAGCGACAGGACCGCCGGCTGGCTGAGCAGGCTCCGCATATCCACGTTGGGATCGGTGGAGAGCACCCGCAGCACGTAGCGGAACGGTTCGGACACCCGTTCCGTGCCGACAAAGCTCTCCACCAGCAGGGCGTCGTCGCCGAGCGGCGTCTTGATGCGAAATGATCGATTGATCTGGGTTGCGGCCAATCCCTTACCTCTCCCAACTGCGCTCGCAGGCCGGGTCCCTTCACGCGTAGGTGAAGGAGCCGTCCTCCGCCAGGCCCACGCGGATCGATTCCGGCTTCAGGCCTTCGGCGATCCGCCCCAACAACTGCCGCGAGATATCCGGCAGCAGCGTGTTGGTCAGGACGTTGTCCACGTTGCGCGCGCCGCTTTCCACTTCGGTACAGCGCCGCGCTACTTCGTCGATCAGGACCGGATCGTAGGTCAGGTCGATCCGGTGGGTCTCTTTCAGCCTCCGCTGGATCTTGGCCAGCTTCAGCACCACGATCTTCTTCAGGTTTTCGTCCCGGATGGGGAAGTACGGGATGATCACCAGGCGGCCCAGAAAGGCCGGCTTGAAGATCTTGTTCAGCTCCGGTTTCAGGGCGTTGACCAGGCCGGTGGCGCCGGGCATGGTCTCCGGATCTGCGCACAATTTCATGAGCGTATCGGTGCCGGCGTTCGAGGTCAGGATGATGATTGTGTTTTTGAAATCGATCAGGCGGCCTTCGCCGTCCTCCATCATGCCCTTGTCGAACACCTGGAAGAACAGCTCCAGCACGTCCGGATGCGCTTTTTCCACCTCATCCAGCAGCACCACCGAGTAAGGCCGCCGCCGCACCGCTTCGGTCAGCACGCCGCCCTCTCCGTAGCCCACGTATCCGGGAGGCGAGCCCTTCAGCGTAGAGACCGTATGCGCCTCCTGGAACTCCGACATGTTGATGGTGATCAGGTTGTGCTCACCGCCATAGAGCAGGTCGGAAAGCGCCAGCGCGGTTTCGGTCTTGCCGACGCCGCTCGGCCCCACCAGCAGGAAGGTGCCGATGGGCTTGTTGGGGTCGTCCAGGCTGGCGCGCGCCGTGCGAATGCGCTGGCTCAACCCTTCGAGTGCATGCCCCTGGCCGATCACGCGCGCGCCCAGGTGCGATTCCAACTGCAGCACGGTGGCGATCTCGTCCTTGAGCATCTTGCCGACCGGAATGCCGGTCCAGCCCGAAATCACCTCGCCTACGAGCTGCGCGTCCACGCAGACCCGCATGAGCGGGGTCTCGCCCTGGAGGGCTTCGAGGTCCTGATTCAGCTTTTCGAGCTCCGCGCGCAGCGCGTCAGGGTCGGACGCGGGGGCGGCGACCGCCGTCTGCGGCGCCGTGGCGGCTGCTGCCGCGCCTGAGGCTGTGGCTGCGGCGCCCGCCGCGGTTCCCTCCGCGTGCGCCGTCTCCAGGGCCGTACGGATCTCGCGAATCCGCCCGACTATGGTTCGCTCCTTCTCCCAACGTCCCTGCAGCTCCGCCAGCTTCGCTTCCGTGGCCGCGCGTTGTTCGGCAAGTTGCGCGATGCGCTCGGAGTGGTCGGCTCCGGCCGCTGTCTCGCGCTCCAGAATCCGCACCTGTACGGCCAGATCGTCGAGCGCGCGCAGCGCGTCCTCGATCGGTCCCGGAGTGGCGTTCTGCCCCAGCGAGAGGCGTGCACAGGTGGTATCGAGCACACTCACCGCCTTATCCGGCAGTTGGCGATCCGGCAGATAGCGGTGCGAGAGCTTGACCGCCGCCGCCAGGCCTTCGTCCAGAATGCGCACGTTGTGGTGCTTTTCGAGCGCCGGGACCACGCCGCGCAGCATCAACTGGCACTGCACCTCGGTGGGCTCTTCCACCTTCACCAACTGGAAGCGCCGCGCCAGGGCGGGATCCTTTTCGAAATACTTCTTGTATTCCGACCAGGTGGTGGCGGCGATGGTGCGCAGTTCGCCGCGCGCCAGGGCCGGCTTGAGCAGGTTGGCGGCGTCATTCTGCCCCGCCTGCCCGCCCGCGCCGATCATGGTGTGGGCTTCGTCGATAAACAGGATGATGGGGATGGGCGAATTCTTTACCTCGTTGATGAGGCTCTTCAGGCGATTCTCGAATTCCCCCTTCACGCCTGCGCCTGCCTGCAGCAGGGCCAGGTCGAGCGTTCGCACCTGCACGTTCTTGAGCACCGGCGGAACGTCGCCCTGCACGATGCGCAGCGCGAAGCCTTCCACCACGGCGGTCTTGCCGACGCCGGCCTCGCCCACCAGGATGGGATTGTTCTGGCGGCGCCGCGTCAGGATGTCCACCACCTGGCGGATCTCGAAATCGCGCGCCAGCACCGGGTCGATCTTGCCGGACTTGGCGTTTTCGGTGAGGTTGACGGTGTACTGATCCAGGTTCGGCGTCTTGCCGTCGCCTTTGCGCGGGGCTCCGCCGGCTTCGGGAGCCGCGGCCGCGGCGGCTGCCGCCTGCGCCGTTTCGTCGGAAGACTCGACAATCTGCTGAAAATCCTTGCGCAGCGCGTCGGCATTGATCTTCTGGAATTCCCGGCTCACCTCGCGCATCAGCCGCGACAGTTCCTCATCGGTGGCCAGCGCCAGGATCGTGAAGCCGGAGCGGATCTGCCCGGCGCCATAATCGATCGAGCCCAGTGTCCAGGCTTCGGTCAGCATATTGCGCAGCGTGGGGCTCAACGCCGGATTCCGCGCGTTGCCGCTCTTGATCTTATCCAGGCTGCGCGTCAGCTCGGCAGCCAGGCGGGACTTGTCCACTTCGAAATGTTTCAGGATGGCGGCCGTATCCCCGCTGCTCGAATCGAGCAGCTTCATCAGGTAATGCTCCACCTCTACGTCATAGTGCGTCCGCGACAGGCAAAGCCCGGCGGCCGCCTCCAGCGCGTTGCGGGTCGTGTCATTCAGCTTTCCGATCAACGACCTCAAATTAACCGGCATTGCGTCTCCCTCTCCCTCCTGGCGGAGGATCCTAATTCAGCAACAAAACCGTATCACCCGGGTCGCGCCCGAAAGACGCGCCCGATTTGATCCAACTGACCCATCCCAGCAGAGGAGCCTCCGGGTCCGGCCCGCGCAGTTCGCAAGCCGGTACCTCCTCGCGTTTCAGAATCAGTTGCACTTCGAACTCGATCTCCCCGCCGGTAAAGAAGCTGGTGAGCGCGCGCAGCGGCTCCCAGGCGTCCCCGCTGGGGAGGAACGACCGGTATTGCCCGGCCGTGAGCGGACCCAGCTTGATACGGGCCCGCGACTGCTGGTCCCAAATCTCGTCCCCGGCTACCACCCCCATGCCGAGCTGATCGGAATAGGCCACCGATCCCTCCATGCGGCACTGGTTGGCCGGATCGAGCGCGCGCCAGGCGCCCACGAACTGCTCGATCTCCACCGGCACGTCGAAATAGTCCGCCAGCACCTGCTCCAGCGCCGCGCCCGAGCGCGGCTGAAGCGAGAACAGCCCGCAGTAGAACAGCAGCGACTCGTCCCGCACCGCCAGCCGGTTTTCCAGGCCGGCCGTTCCCAGGCCCACGAAGCTCATTAGGAAACGCGAAAAACGATCCTGCTGGTCCCGCTCGTAGGCCACGTAGAAGCGATATTTCTCCCAGGCTTCGTAAAACAGGGAGATCATGCGGTGGTTGAACAGGTCGAAGAAATCCTGGAGGGTGTGGTCCTTGATGCGATTGCGCTCGCGGATCAGCTCCGTGTAGGCGTAGGGGAGCACGCCCATGGGGCCGGTCAGCCCCATGAAATTGACCTTCATGCGCGAGGGTTCGGATTCGGACCACTCCAGCGAATCGATCTGGCTGGGAGGAAATCCCAGGAAATTGTTCACCGCGAAGCGCAGAACCTCGCGCTGCGGAGGCACGAACCGGCCCAGCGGGGCGCGCTCCGGGAACAGGCGGTGCATCAGGCGGACAGCCTGGAAGAACTCGAACCGCCCTGGTATCTCGGTCAGCGCTTCGCCCAGAAAGGCGCGGTTCACATCAAGATCTTCCGACCGGCTCGTGGCGGCCATTCCCGCAGGACCTCCTTTCTTTGCTGTACGCGCG
>CAZMRK010000760.1:0-2997 GCA_964568355.1 uncultured Solibacteraceae bacterium
CCACGTGGGCGACATCAGCGCGGAGAAGCGCATCAACCATCCCCAGGATGTGCTGAAGGTAGGGCAGGTGGCGAGAGCGCAGGTGCTCGAAGTGGACCGGGAGCGGCGGCGCATTCGCCTGGGAATGAAACAACTGCAGCCTACCAGCGCGGACGAGTACATCGCGGAGCACAAGGAAGGCGACGTGGTGACCGGGCGCGTGGCGAATCTTTCCGGCAACCAGGCGAAAGTAGAGCTGGGCGAAGGGGTGCAGGCGATTTGCCGGCTCGGGCAGGAGCGCGACAAAGCACCGGCAGGGGGCGGAGAATCCCGGGCGGATCTGTCTTCTTTGACCTCAATGCTCACGGCGGCGTGGAAATCCGGCACAACCAGCAATGCTCCGGCGGGCGGCCGCGAGGGGGTTCGCTCCGGGCAGGTGCGGAGCTTCCGGATTACCAAGCTGGATGCGGCAGGTAAGCGAATTGAGGTAGAGCTGGCCAGCTAGAAGCCCGCCAGCATTCTCAAGGCCAGGCGATTACCGGCCGCGCTCGCCTCCGGTTTCGCGGTCAGGCCACGGCGGGCATCAGGCGAAGCTGTTTGAGCTGGTCGATCTTGCGGCCGATGTTGACATGGGAGCGGCAGGATGCCGTGCAGGAGACGCAGTCGCGGCAGGCATCCAGTCCATGGCCGGCATCAAGCACTGCCAGCGTATCCACCGCCAGCGGCCGATTCCCATATTGAACCGCATACATGTGCGACCGCATGAGCGTAGGGATATCCACCCGATGGGAACAATCCGCGCGGCACTGGCCGCACTGCTGGCAGAACTCGGCCTGCGCCGTGAAGGTTTTGTCGGCCAGGAACTCGCGCTCGGCGACGGTATACGAAAGATCGCCGACCACGGAAAAGTTCTGCTCCAGTTGTTCGTACGTGGTGAAACCCGGAATGGCGGTCGCAATGAATTCGTGCCGCAGAACCCATTTCAATAGCGCGGTCTGGCTGGCCGGGGGCAGATTCCTGGGCAGCTTGGGATCGGGCTTGGCGAGCCCGCCGGCCTGGGTCTTCATAGCGACCACGCCCATTCCCATCCTGGCGGCACGCTCCATCGCATCGAGCAGGCCCTTGTTTGACGCCATGGTGTAGTTGATGGCCACCAGAATGACGTCAAAGACGCCCAGGCGCATGGCTTCGTTCAATACCAGCTCCTGCCCGCGATGGGTCGAGATACCGACAAAGCGGGCTTTGCCCTCTTTTTTCAACGATGCCAACGCTTCGAGCGGCCCCGCGGCGCTTGCCCTTTCGGCGGTGTCCACGGCGTGGTAATAGAGGATATCCACGTGATCCATCTGCAGGCGTTTCAGGCAGCCCTCAAAGATCCGGCGGAAGTTCGCAGCGGCTTCCGAAGCAGGCTCGGCAGGTCCGCGCAGCGGAACCTTGGTGGAGATGATGACCTGGTCCCGCACGCCCATCTCTTTGATCATGCGGCCGACCATCTCTTCGTTGCGGCCCTGCTGATACCCGGCCGCGGTATCGAAGTGGCGCATGCCGACCTCGTAAGATCTCCGGATCAAACCCGGCACGTCGGCATTCATGACTCCCATGCTTACAATCGGCAGCGAAATGCCGGTTCTGCCCAGCGTCCGATAGATCGGCTTTGCACCCGCCGTCTGGTTCGACTGCGCCAAGAGATTGGAATCCAGGCCTCCGAGCAGCGTAGAGGCGGCCATCCATTGCAGCGGCTTCGCGATGAAATCCCTGCGGTCGTGTTTCTCGTTCATGAATCCTCCTATGTTCCGGATCAATAGCCGAGCGAATTGGAAGATCCTTCCGAAAGAAGGATCTGATTCCTGGGATTGCGTGTTTCGCCCACGCTGGTGACGTAAACGCCGCGGCTGTCGGCGATGGGACACTTGTTCTGGCAGATGCCGCAGCCGACGCACAGCTCCAGATCTACTCGTGGCTGTTTTACGGTGACCATCGAGCCGGCCGGGGTCATGACCTCGACCTCCTGAAACCAGATGGCCTTCTTCGGCGTGGGGCAGTGCTCCTCGCAGACGATGCAAGTGCGCGCCGAGGCATACGGGAGGCAGCGGTTGCGATCAAAGAAGGCCGTGCCGATACGGATCTTCTGTTTCTGCTCGAGCGGCATGGGCTGGATTGCGTGGGTGGGGCAGACCTGGGAACACAGGTTGCACTCGTATTCGCAATAGCCGGCCTTCATCTTCAGCACAGGCGTCCAGAGGCCGGTCCAGCCGGCTTCGGAAACTGCCGGGTGAATGGCGTTGGTCGGGCACACTTTCATGCATTCGCCGCAGCGAATGCATTTGGACAGAAATTCGGCTTCCGCGACGGAGCCGGGCGGGCGGATGAGCTCGGGCTCAAAGGTACGCGCCTCGCCCAGCGGGCCGACGCGTCCCAGCAGCGTGGCACCCACGCCAGCGCCGCCGGTCAGCAGTAGAGAGCGGCGTCCCAAATTGAGCCGCGCGCCGGGGAGCGGTTGGAAGAAATGCCGGAGCCAACACAACAAGGTCCGCATTATCGTTTCTCCCCACGGGCCGGGCCGATGGAAAACGAGATAGACTGGCGCGGGCAGGCCGACCGGCAATTCCAGCAATAAAAACACTCCGAAGGCTTCCAGGCGCCGGTGGCGGGATCAGCGCCTCCCTGGCAGTCCGCTGTGCAGAGGCCGCAGTTATTGCAGCTCTCCCGGTTGCGCTCCAGCCGCACCAGCGGATTCTTGCCGGCAATGCCCAGCAGCGCGCCGAGCGGGCACACGTAGCGGCACCAGAAGCGCGCCCGGTATAGATTCAGGAAGCCCACGGCGATGCACAGACTTGCGATCCGCGCCGCGCCGTAATAGTGCGGCTGGGTCGCGGCCAGCACACGGCGGCGCAGCACCTCATAAACCGGCTCCGAGACGGCTGTCACACGATACGGTCCCACGCCGGGATCGGCCTGGTAGATCCAGGTGAACGCCTCACGGGTCGCGTCGTTGACCGCGGGGAACAGCACCACCGC